>CALAZW010000035.1 GCA_937926545.1 uncultured Helcococcus sp.
ACAGGATAGAATATCCAGCCTATATGATAGTTTGGAGGAGAAAATATAATGGAAAAAATCTTATTAATAATTACCTATTTACTCACCTATGGTCTGGTAAGCTATCTACAGATAAATCAGATTAAATGGTCAAGAAAATCCATATTTATGGGGGTTAGGATTCCCCTAGAGGTGAGAGATAGTGAAGACCTAAGGACAATCTATGATAACTATAGGAAGGAAAATATTTTGGTAGGAAATATTTTGTCTACCCTATTTTCCATACTTTTATATTTTAATTATGAAAGTCTAGTTTTAATAGTTTTTCTACCTATTTTTTATATTCTAGCCTTATTTTTAATATACTTAAAATATAACAAGAAGGTAAAGATTTTAAAGGACAAAAATAAGTGGCAGGAAAAGTTCATAAATAAAAAAGTAGTGGATTTAAACTATATGGAAGAAAGGGAAAAGCCAAAGGGATATTTATCCTGGTCTAAACACCAGCTTGGTCTGGTGGTAATAGAACTTATTTTGGTTTTTTATTTCTATCCTACTTTACCAGCATCCATACCAAGTCACTGGGACCTTTTGGGTAAGCCAGATAAATTTACCAGTAAAAGTCCTTGGATTTTTGTATTTATTATTTTAGTCCAATTTCTTATGAGCTTGATCTTTTATTTTGCCTACAGGTCTATTGTCAGATCAAAGCCAGAATTAAATAAGGATAGGATGGAAGAGTCTATAGCCAAGCATAAAAAATATGTTGGGGTTTGGGATAATTTTACTGTTATTACAGCCTTGGGAGTTCAGATTCTTTTTGGACTTATAATTTTATCTAGTTTGGGTCTACTAAAAGATGGAAGACTTATAAGTGTTTTCTCACTTTTGTTTACCCTGTATGTTATTGTTTTTTCTATTTATTTAAGTATTAAATATGGCCAGGGGGGAGAAAACTACCAGCTGGATGATAAGATGGAGTATAATAAGTATTATAGGGACGATGATGATAAATGGATCTTAGGAAATACCCTTTATTTTAACAGGGATGATCCGGCTGTCTTTATAGAAAAAAGACTGGGCGTTGGCTGGACTGTTAACCTGGCCAGACCACTGGGGATGATTGCTTTTTTACTTCCTCTAGTATTAATTTTACTTAGCCTGGTTTTTTTGACAAAATATATCTAGTAGCAGGAGAGATAAATGTTTAATATTATTGAAAGTAAGGATTTTAAGTTTAGGGAGTTCTATGATCATGAACTTGAGTGGATAAAGGATAAGAATTATGATTTAAGCCTTGTGGTTGGTCACAAGGAAAAATGGGGAAATATTGCCTATCTAGGTCTAGAAAATGATTCTTTAGACCTGGTTTACCTAGAAGAAGACCCTGATGTTAATGAAGGGGAATTAGTAGCTTCAATTGCCAATTATTATTTTAATGTTTTAGACAAGGAAGCCTTGTTTTGGCAGGGAGAAAAAATAGAAAGAGAAGACTTTAATCAAGAAAGAAAGATTAAAAAGTTTTATTTCTAAAATGGGTCTATAGATGAGGGAAGCTTTGAATGTTTGATAGAAGTCTCAGACCAGGGAGCTAATCTGGAAATAAAAAATATGGATTTTGAAAAGCTAGAAGACTTAGAAGATGTGAAAAAGATAAAAAATAAAATATTATCCAGGGAAGAATTTCTAAAGTTAGAAAAAGAGCTTTTAGAAGAAATTAATCCAGTATCCTGGGACCTGTATTACGCAGGAGATCTTTATGTAGGTGGAGATGTTCTCTTAAAGGGA
>CALAZW010000036.1 GCA_937926545.1 uncultured Helcococcus sp.
CTCCCAATTGATGGGCTATACTGTGATTTAAACCCAGTCCTCCATTTTCAAAGGCAAGTCCAGCCAACATTGATGCTTGATGCATCTTATCCTTAGCATCCAAGTCATTTTGATCAGTATAGCTTTTCAAAAGATTTTCCACTAAAAGTTCTCCAGATTTTTCTGCCAAGGCATCTGAGTAGGCACTGGCCTTTGTTCCCACATAGGCTTCTAGAGAGTGGGATAAAACATCTATTCCTGTATGGCCTACAATTTTCTTAGGTAGGTTTTTGGTAAGTTCATTGTCCAAGATGGCCACATCTGGCTTTAACCTATCATCTTGTAAAAGATGTTTTCTCTTAGTCTCTTTATCAGTTATTACTGAAACACTGGTTACCTCTGATCCTGTTCCACTAGTGGTGGGAATGGCTATAAGCCTTAAGTCTTGGTCAAATATATCCTGGCCAAAATATATGATTCCCTTGGCCGCATCTATTACTGATCCACCCCCTATGGCTAAGAGGTAGTCTGCCTTGTTTTTCATAAGTAGGGCCAAGCCCTTGGATACTACTTCCAGGGATGGATCTGGCTCAACTTCATCAAATATAACCAGGCTGTTTCTTTTTTCTATATGTCTAATTACCAAATGAGCCAGGCCTGACTCATGTAAAAATTTATCTGTTATAACTACTATCTTTTTGTCTTCTATTTCTTCAAGATAATCCAAGGCCTTGGATCCGAAGACAAGATCTGTCTTGTTTTGTATTATCATTTCCTATCACCTATCTAATTGAAAAAGCGTCAACTAAGACACACCTTCTACGTCTGGCAAAGTTTCTAGCAGTAAGAGCTCCCTCACCACTTATATTGGCTATGGAAAAAGAACATGGGTTATTGTCTGAAAAACCTATAGCGTCCAAACTACTTCCATTTTTTATAAAGATAGAAGTTTTTAATTGTCTAGCAGCCAGGTTAAGTCTTTCAATATTGCTAGAGTGAATACCTGCAGTATGCATAAAGTGTTGTTCAGCATTTTCTGCTATGCTTAAGGCACTTTCAAAATCCTTGGCTCTCACTATGGAAATCACAGGCATTAAAAGCTCTTCTGTTACCAAGGGATGAATTTTAGGAACATCTATAGCTATTAGGCTATAGGACTTGGAAGTCTTTATACCTGCCATTTCCAATATTTCCTTTACATCCCTGCCTCCCAATAACCTATTTGGTCTTAACTCATCTGTTAATAGGACCTTGGACAAGGCTAGCATTTGCTTAAAATCATCAACATAGTAGACTTCTTCCTTAATAAGAGAATCCTTAAAGCTATCATAGACTTCATCTACTACCACAATATTTTTCTCACTTATACACATAAGGTTGTTGTCAAAAGACGCCCCCCTAACTATGGAGCTGGCTGCCTTTTCCAAATCAGCTGTCTCATCAACTATTATGGTTGGATTGGCAGGTCCTGCAGATATAACCTTCTTGTCACACCTGGCAACCTCTCTGGCCACGTCTGATCCTCCTGTAGATAAAATTAAGTCCACATCTGGATGGTTCATAACCTGGTTGATGTTTTGCATTGATATATTGTCTAAACTAACTACTAAATTTTCTATTCCACAAACCTGGTAGATGGTCTCTGCCATAAGGTTTGTTATGTACTTGGAAACTTCTATAGCCCTAGGATGAGGACAGATGATAACAGCATTTCCCGCTGCCAAAATAGAGATGACATTGTTTATTAGGGTAGCTGCTGGATTGGTGCTAGGCTGGATAGCACATACTACTCCATAGGATGAAAGCTCATAAAGGGTCATGGACTTATCCTTGGTAAGTACTTCTGTTACCAGGTCTTCTGTTCCAGGCGTCCTATTAATCGCCAAATCCAATTTTTTTCTCTTGTCTTCAATTTTTCCCATTCGCGTTTCTTTAAAAGTCATTCTGGCCATGGTTTCCAAATTAAGATTCATCTTTTCCCTAAGGGCTTCAATAACCTCTTCCCTGTTGGAAATGCCAAACTTTTTATAGAAGTCATAGGCTATATTAGCTGCTTCAACAGCTTCTGTAACCGAAGAAAAAATTCCATTACTTATAGTCATATTCACCTTCCTATACTATTAACTCATCGATTATGCCTATGATGGCAAGGTCTATAACTGAGTTTTTCCTGTCATCT
>CALAZW010000037.1 GCA_937926545.1 uncultured Helcococcus sp.
CAAATGCCAAGATTGGAGCTAATGCTGTTGTACTAAAGGATGTGCCGGAAAATGCCACAGCTGTTGGAATACCAGCTAGGGTTGTAAAGATAAGTAAAGAGGATTAGGAATATTTAGGCCCGTAAGGGCCTTTTTTATGTAAAATAACCATATAAGTGATATAATAAAAAAGAATATGTGATTATGGAGGATGAAATGGACCTAAAGTCTAAAATTAGAGTGATAGAAGATTTTCCTAAAGAAGGAATTAGTTTTAAGGATATAACTACAGTATTGAAGGACAGCGATGACTTTCATGATATGATAGATCAAGTTATAGATAGGTTGGAAGGCTATGAGTTTGATTACATAGTAGGAGTAGAGGCCAGGGGCTTTATTTTAGGAGCGCCCGTTGCCTATGCTATGGATAAGGGATTTGTACCAGTTAGAAAACCGGGTAAATTACCTTCAAAAACATTGTCAGAAAAATATGCCCTAGAGTATGGAGAGGCCGAAGTAGAGATGCATGAAGATGCTTTTGAAAAAGGGGCTAGGGTGGTAATTCTAGACGATTTATTGGCTACAGGTGGAACAGTTGAAGCCACTGTTAAGCTTATTGAAAAAACAGGAGCAGAAGTCGTAGCCATAGGATTTTTAGCTGAGTTAACAGGCTTAAACGGTAGGGAAAAATTAAATGGTAAGGATGTTTTTTCTCTAGTAACATGGGAATATTAATTAAAAGCTCTCTAGGGAGCTTTTTTTAAAGAGGATAAAATGAAAAGGAAAGAAATAAAAGTAAAAAATATTGTTATTGGAAGGGATATGATCTACATGGCAGGACCTTGCTCTATAGAGTCCCAGGATCATATTATTTCCACAGGAAAAAAAGTTAGGGAAATGGGGGCCAATGTACTTAGGGGGGGAGCTTTTAAACCTAGGACATCGCCAGATTCTTTTCAAGGGCTGGGGGAAGAGGCCCTAGTTTACTTGGCAGAAGCAGGAAGATTACTGGATATGCCAACCATAAGTGAAATTGTAGATCCCAGGGATGTGGATCTTTTTAAGGATATAGATATTTTACAGGTAGGGGCTAGAAATATGCAAAACTTTGCCCTACTTAAGGAGTTGGGTAAGCTTAACAAGCCTATTTTATTAAAAAGGGGCATGGGGGCGACCTTGGATGAACTTTTGGCAGCAAGCGACTATATTAGGGCAGGAGGAAATGATCAGGTAATCTTATGTGAGAGAGGTATAAGGACCTTTGAAAGTTCAACCAGATATACCCTGGATATAGCTGCAGTTGCTGTGCTTAAGAGAAAAACTGATATGCCAATTATAATAGATCCATCCCATGCGGCAGGAAGAAGGGATTATATAGAAGATTTGGCCTTGGCAGCGGTGGCAGCAGGGGCAGATGGTTTGATTATAGAAGTCCATCCTCAGCCTGAAGAGGCCCTATCAGATCAAGACCAACAAATTCTACCAAGGGATTTGGGACCTATTATAGAAAAGGCAGAAAAAATTAGAAAGATAGTTGGGTGATTGTTTTGAATTCTAATATTTACAGAACTATAGATATTAATTTATCCACCAGTTACCAATTTATTTTAGGTGAGAATTTATTGGAAAATTTAGCCGACCACCTGGGCCTGGAAGGTCAAGGTAAGGTTTTTATTATTTCAGATAGAAATGTTTGGCAACTTTATGGTATGAAGGTAGAAAATAGTTTTTCATCCTATAGTAATAAAAAAGAAATTTTTATTTTGGAAGCAGGGGAAGAGGAAAAAAACTATCAAAATTTAATGGAGATTTTGGAAGGACTGGCAGCCTTTAACCTGACCAAGAATGATTTGGTTTTGGCCCTGGGTGGAGGAGTAGTTGGAGATATAGCAGGTTTGGCCTCTGGACTTTACTTGAGAGGGGTAAGCCTGGTTTTGGTGCCAACAACTGTATTGGCAGCTGTAGATTCTTCAGTTGGGGGAAAGACAGCTGTAAACCTAAGGCAGGGAAAAAATTTATTGGGACTTATCAAACAGCCGGCAAGGGTTATTTGTGATATAAATGCCTTTGAGACTTTACCAGATAGGATTTTTAATGAGGGGCTGGTTGAGGCTATGAAGTATGGTTTTATTTGGGATGAGAGTATGCTTTGTCTTTTTAGTAAAAATATAAGAAATGAAAAAAACACCATCTATCAATTGATAGAAAGGTCAGTGGTATGTAAGAGGGATATTGTGGGCCTGGATGAAAAAGATTTGGGCATGCGAAATATTCTTAATTTTGGTCATACCATAGGCCATGCCATAGAGATGCAAGAGGATTTTAGACTTAGGCATGGTGAGGCTGTAGGCCTGGGTATGCTATGGATGGTAAAACTATCTGAAAGTGAAGGTTTTTTAAGGGAAGAAGATAGAGGTCTTAGGAGTATAGAGTGTTTTAGAAAAATGCAGGAAAAGAAAAAAGCCAGCCAGCTGCTAGAGGAGCTTTTGAGGCAATATGATTTGCCAACCAGGCTGGATTATAAGTTTGAAAATTTAAAGGACTATATACTTTATGACAAAAAGATAAGAAAGAATAGTATAAACTTAGTAGTGCTTAACTATATTGGCAGGGCCCAGTTGGTTAATATGGAATTAAAAGAGGCGATTGACTTGTTGGATGGAGGCTATTTATGAGAGTAAGGATAGAAAAATCAAATTTAGAAGGACAAGTGGATATGATTGAATCCAAATCTATGGCCCATAGATACTTAATAATAGCTGGAGGATGTGGGGAAGAAACTATTATTGAAGTAAATAATTTATCAAAAGATATAATTACTACAGTGGATGCCTTAGAAGACTTGGGCATCCATATTTTTTACGAAAAAAATAATTTCCATGTGAAAAATGCTAGGATAAAAACAGCCAGACTGGATTGTAGGGAATCTGGGTCCAGCCTTAGATTTCTTCTTCCCTTTGCCTTTCACAAGGAAAATAGGGTTGAATTTAGGGGGGCTGACTCTTTGGGCCAAAGACCTATAGAAGATCTGGTTTTAGAGCTTAGGAAGAAGGGGATTTTATTTACCAATGACAGCCTACCCTTTATAGGGGAAGGTTGCTTAAAGGCTGGCGATTATTATTTTCCAGGCAATGTTTCCAGTCAATATATATCTGGGCTTTTAATGAGCTTGGTTTTGGTCAAGGGGAGGAGTCGGATTTTTGTGAAAAAACCTGTTGAATCACTAGACTATATTTATATGACTATAAAGGCTATGGAGGACTTTGGAGTGGGGGTTATCCAGGAGGAAGAGGAAGAACATATTGTTTTTACCTTGGACAGGCAAACCTATAAGAGTCCAGGGAAAATAAGGGTGGAAGGTGACTGGTCCAATGCTTATTTTTTCATAGTGGCAGGTCTTTTGGCTGGTAAAATTAGTCTGAGAGGTTTAGATCTTTCTTCGGTCCAAGGAGATATGAAGGCCCTTTATGGCCTTAAAATAATTGGTGGATCTATAGTTCAAGAAGACTTCTTAAAGGTTGAAAAAACTTGTAAGATGGATCCTTTGGACTTGGATATGGCCAATATGATAGATTTGGTACCCATCATGTCCATCTTGGCAACCCAGTTGGAAGGGACCAGCGTTTTTAGAAATATAGCCAGGTTAAAAATAAAGGAAAGTGATAGGATAGAATCGATTTTAGCCATGCATAAGAGTTTGGGAACCAAGGCTTATGTTAAGGAAGATAGGCTTTATGTGGAAAAATCATCCATAGTAGGAGGCCTGGTGGACTCTAGAAATGATCATAGGATAGCCATGTCAGCTGCTGTGGCAGGGCTCATATCAGAAAGAGGAGTTATCATAGAGGATGCTGGAGCAGTGGAAAAATCATATCCAAACTTTTTTAAGGATATGGAAAAGCTAGGAGCGAGGATATGTTATCTATAGGAGAAAATATAAAGTTATCAATTTATGGTTCTTCCCATGGTAGGGAGATTGGTTTTATTTTGGAAAATATTGAAGAGGGACATAGGCTGGACTTGGATGAGCTTCAGGCCTTTATAGATAGGAGGGCTCCAGGTAGAAATGCTTTATCTACTCCTAGAAAGGAAAGTGATATTCTTTTTATAAGTGAAGGCTTGGAAGATGGAAAAACAAGGGGGAGAATAAGGGGGTATTTCTTAAATGAGAATACTAAGAGTAAGGATTATTCAACTTTTAAAAGGTATCCTAGGCCTTCCCATATAGACTATGTGGCTCAAGAAAAATATGGGGAAGATATTGATCTGGCTGGATCAGGATTTTTTTCTGGTAGATTGACAGCCCCCATAGTGGCTGCAGGTGGAATAGTAAATCAAATACTTGCAAAAAAAGGAATTAATATATATTCTCATTATAAGAGAATAGGTTCTATAGAGGATAGGGATTTTGACTTTATTAACCTAAATGATGGTGCTGGTTTGGATAAAGCCTTCCCCCTAGTGGATGAGAAACTTAAAAAGTCTATGGTGGATGAAATCCTTGCTGCCAAGGAAGATAGAGATTCCTTAGGAGGCATCATTCAAGTGGGTATAAAGGGAATAGAAGCAGGTTTGGGGGGCCCTTACTTTGAAAGGTTTCAATCCAAGCTAGGATCTTATATATTTTCTATACCAGGTGTAAAGGGACTGGAATTTGGCAATGGATTTGGAGCCGCAAGTATGAGGGGCTCTGAAAATAATGATGATTTTATTATGGTTGATGGAAGGGTTAGGACCAGGACCAATAATAGTGGAGGCTTAAATGGGGGAATTAGTAATGGAATGCCCATCATATACAATATAGCGGTTAAGCCCACATCATCTATTTATAGACAGCAGGAAACAGTGGATTTAAAGGAAGGTAAGCAGGCTAAAATAAGGATTGATGGTAGGCATGATCCAGCCTTTATAGTTAGGACTCCGGCAGTTTTTGAGGCTATTTCAGGATTGTGTCTCTACGATTTATTAAGGTGATTTATGAATTTGAGAAAAGAAATTGATTTATTAGATGAAAAGTTAATAGATTTGTATATAGAAAGATTAAGACTTACAGACCAGGTGGGAGAGTATAAGTCCAACCTGGGTTTGAATTTGGAAGACAAAGAAAGGGAAAAAGAGATAGTAGAAAGATCTATAAAGACCCATCCAGCCTATAAGGAAGAAATAGAGGGCCTTTATCAAGAAATATTTAAGACCAGTAAGAAAAGGCAGGAAAAAATTATAGTTAATAATAGTCTTGCCTATGGGCTTTTAGGTGAACATTTGGGGCATAGCTATTCTCCAGAGATTCATAAGTTTTTAGGAGGCTATGACTATGGACTTTTTGAGGTTAAAAAGGATGATTTAAAGAACTTTTTAAAAAGAGACCAGCTTAAGGGCTTGAATGTTACCATGCCCCATAAGATAAATGTACTTCCCTATATGGATGGTTTATCCTATGAGGCAAAAAAGATTGGTGCTGTAAACACTATTAAGTTTAAGAATAATAGACTTTATGGTTATAATACTGATTATTATGGCGTAAAAAAGATGATACTTAGAAAGAATATCCAAATTAAAAACAAAAAGGTCCTGGTTCTTGGAACAGGGGCCACCTCACAAACAGTTACGGCGGTTCTGGAAGATTTTCAGGCAAAAACCATAGATTATGTTTCTAGAAAAGGTCCTATAGACTATGAAAATATGTATGACTTAAAGGACATAGAGGTGATAGTAAATACAACACCTGTGGGCATGTATCCCAATAATGGTATAAGTTTGGTAGACTTATCCAGATTTGATCAGCTGGAGGCTGTTTTAGATGTGATCTATAATCCTTTTGAAACCAGGTTGGTTTTCGATGCTAAAAATATGGGTTTAAAGGCCAGTGGCGGTCTAGCCATGTTGGTTTATCAGGCCAAGAAAACAGTTGAAATATTTTTAGATAAAAAAATTCCAGATAGGGAATGTGAAAAACTAATAGGTAAAATTTATAGACAAAAGAGAAATATAGTCTTGGTAGGGATGCCAGGATCAGGTAAGTCGACTATTGGTAGAAAGGTAGCTAAAATCTTAGATCTAGACCATATAGATACAGACAGATACTTTGAAGACAAGTTTTGTATGACTCCCAGCCAGGCCATAAAAAAATTTGGAGAGGCTAGCTTTAGGGACATGGAAGAAGAGGTAGTTAGGGAGGTTGGTCAAATGACCAACAAGGTCATATCAACTGGTGGTGGTGTAGTAACGAGAAGAAATAATCACTATCCTCTCAAGCAAAATGGCTATATAATTTATGTAAAAAGAAGTGTGGATAAGCTTTCTACAAGAAATAGACCCCTATCCCAGGGAGGGCCCAACCATCTATTAAAGATGGAGGAGCAAAGAAGAGAGTACTATGAAGAGTTTGCAGATATAGCTGTAAATAATAATAGGCATTTTAATCTGGCTGTGGATAAGATAATAAATATAATAAATAATTAGTAAAGACTCAGTTAAATATGAGTCTTTTTTTATTGGCTAAATTTAAGCTGGTATTTGGTCATATATTAATAATATGTAAGAATTAGAGAAAAACTTAACGAATAATGTTTGGATTATTAATAACCAGTTATACTTATAATAAGACCATATGAATATTCGTATAGAGAGTCATTAATCTGGTTAAATCTGCAGAGGCCAAGATTAAAATATAAAAAAGGAGAAAAGCATGAAAAAAATTAAAAAGATACTAAGTTTATTGTTAGTTTTATCCATGGTCTTAGT
>CALAZW010000038.1 GCA_937926545.1 uncultured Helcococcus sp.
GAGTTTCTAAAAAGACAAGGGTATTCTACCAGGCCTGCTATAGGATCACATATTAAGCCCATGATATGGATTAGGGCAAAGCTTGCCGCATCCAAGGCCTGGGCCGGACTTCCCCCCATCATCTCAACTATGGCTGCAGCCGCCATGGCAGCCGCTGAGCCGCATTCTGCCTGACAACCACCTACTGCTCCTGAAACAGAGGCATTTCTAACTATGATAGAGCCTATGGCTCCTGAAGTTAAAAGTCCCTTGATTAGGCAATCATCATCTAGCCCCTTTTGGTCTGCCAAAGATGTTAAAACAGCTGGCATAATACCTGCAGCTCCTGCTGTAGGCGCTGCCACTATCTTACCCATGGCTGCATTTATTTCAGATGTGGACAGGCCCAAGGCCATGATTTCCAAAACATCCCTACCTAAAAGGCTCTTTCCCTCTTGGGCATAGTCATAAAGCTTCTTTGCATCTCCACCAATAATTCCAGATACAGACTTGACATCCTTTTGGGTGGCCTCCTTGGCAGAGGCCTTCATAACCTGAAGGATTTCCTTGTTTTTCTCTATTATTTCTTCCCTGCTGGTGGAAAAATTCTCTATTTCCTCTTCCAGCATAACCTGCCATATGGCCAGGTTTTTACTCTCACAAATTTTTAATAAATCTCTTCCACTCTTAAACATAAAAACTCCTAAAACTCTATATAGGAAGCCCTGGTCAAGCAGCATCCTTCCCTTATTTCCTGGTAGAGTTTATCACTTATCTTCTTATTTAATTCCATGACCAAAACTACCTTTTCTTCCTGGACCTCATTTTTTATGGTGACTATGTTGTAGTCATTTTTAGCAAGCATGGTGGAAACCTCCATGATAACTCCCTTTCTATCTGGATACTCCAAAATAAGGGCTGGATGGTCTCCTGACAGGCTAACCTCTGATCCATTTATACTAATTATCTTAAACTGGCCTCCCCCTGTGGAAATACCAGTGACCTTTTGTAGCTGGCCACCAGGATAGTGAAAATGAATCTTCACAGTATTAGGATGGGCATTTAGAAGATTTATCTCCTCAAAGACAATTTCTATATTTTCTTTTTCTGCCAGTTCATAGGCTTCTTTTATCCTTTCATCATCTGGTTCCAGTCCCAGACAGCCCGCTATCAAGGCCCTGTCTGTCCCATGGCCCCTATAGGTCTTGGCAAAAGACCCATGTAGCTTAAATACTATTTTATTAAATCCCCCATCTACAATCTTTCTAGCCGCATTGGCTATCCTTACAGCACCTGCAGTATGGGAACTTGATGGTCCTATCATAATAGGTCCTATAACATTAAAATATGATATCGAGTCCATAATAATAATCTCCTTTTATCTATTATAACATGTATCATTTCAATTAATAAATGGCAAGATAAAATAGATAAGACAAGATATCAATTTTTTATCTTTAAAACTAAAGTTTATTTACCAAATCTAAGACTCAAAACTGGATGAAAACAAGCTATAAAAAGTTCCATCAAGGATTAAAAGTAAAGTTTATTCAAGATAAGATATAAGTGATAATTAAAGATAAAAAACTCCAATAAAAAAACCTGCCTAAACAGGTTTTACTTATTGGAATTTTGTATTTCCAGTATGACTATTCCCAAGACAGATAAGCCTACTGTCAAAACAGTCTCTATCATAATTACCTCCGTGATTGAAAAATCAACTCTACCACTATAACATGTGAGTCTATTTTTTTCAAACTCCTATCCTCAATCTAAAGCCAGGGCCCTATAGGCTTCTTCTTTTATCATTAAATAAGTCTGTCTAGGACTTTCCTTAAAGGGAGAATGTCCTGCTTTTTCTATTAGTCTATAGGACTTATAGCTGGTCTCTAGACTATCATAGTAGGTCTTAACCAGGTCCTTGGAACTTAAATAGTCATGGGCCCCACTGATAAAGATGATGGGAAGTTGGTAGTTTTTCCTATCCTCTATATCAAAGTCCTCTTTCATATATCTTTTTAGCTCGTACTGGCTTCTATTTAGCTGACTGGCCACCAGGGAAAAGTTATCCATGATGCCATAGTAGGAAGAGGTCAAACTATACCAAATATTTTGAAAGACATTTAGTCTTTTTTCATAGGAAAGTTTCTGATACTTGATAAGCTGGGCCAGGCCCTTAAATATAGGTCTTTTATCTTTTTCTATCCTTCTTATGGTCCAGTCTAAAAAACTTCTTCCAAGCAAGGATGAGCTAAGGTCTCTGGCTCTTTTATAGCCTTCTAAATCCTCTCTTTTATAGTTGGTGGATTGGCCCACCCCTATATAGGCAGAAATATTATTTTCATACTTGTTTATATAGTTGACCCCCAAGATAGTGCCATAGGAAAAGCCTACCACTACCAGGTCCTCCTGCTTAAGGTCTCTTTTTAAAATCCTTATTATTTCATCTAAATCCTCCACTGAATCTTCCATGGAGATGATTTTTTTGTTCTTGTTTAAACCATAGCTTTTACCTGTATAAAACTGATCCCAATTGACTACTACAAAGTCATCTTCAAAGGGCAGCTGGTATCTTCTCATACTATTGGTCATGGGAACTCCCGGTCCTCCATGAAGGAAAAGTAAAATAGGCTTGGTCCTATCCCTTCCCCTTATATTTAGGTAGTATTCCCTCTTATTGGCCACCACTATTTTTTCCTCCCTAATGGACTTTTCTTCCAAAAGGTAGTTTATCTTTTTATCATCATCCAGCTTGGCAAGTTCTATGACCAAGATAAAGGCTAGAAAGATGAAATAAAATATTTTTCTCTTTCTTATTTTTTTCTTTTTCTCTTTTTTTCTTTTCATCTTAATCCATCTCATACAAATCATAGTCAAAGTCGTCTATCTTTTCATAGCCATTTTTCGGGTTGTGGATGATACTTAGGTAGGCAAAGAGAAGGCCTGGTAGAATCCTATCATTTTTATAGATAAGATATCTACTTTCCCATCTAGGGTTAAACTTTTCCTTATAGCTTTTAAGGCCCTTGAAACCATAGACCTTTTCTCCAAAGTCATAAACATACTTAAGGATGTTTTCCTTGTACCTGGAATACTTATAGCCTCCCACATTGGCTAAAGGAGCCATACCCAGGATAAATTCTTCATAGCCCTGGTCCTTGGCCCAAAGCATAAGGTTTATAAAGAGAGCATCCATAACCCCATTGGGTGAATCCTTTCTAAACCTCATAAGGTCTATGGTAAACTTCTTACTATTGGGGATGGGTAGAAAGTTTGCAAAGCCTTCTATCCTGTCCTTGGACCTTAAAACAGCTATGGGATGTCTTTTTATATAAAAGTCATCCAGGCCTCCCAGGGAGTAGCCCATTTCTTTTTTAGATCCCAGCCAGTCGGCTGATACTTCCTTTATTTGGTCATAAAAGTCATCTGCAAAGGGAGGCTCCACTATTTCAAAGTAGATATCAAATTTTTCCATATAGTTTAAGGCGTGTCTTAAAGACTTGTTTTTCTTACCTGCTATGGTAAAGGTCTTTAAATCCACTAGGGCATCCATGCCTTGTTTGACAAAGGAGAATCCCTGGTCAGCATAAAGGGATAAATTCTTACCACTTACTTCGTAAAAACTCACGTCCATATGGCTTTCTGCAGCCCAATTTACCAACTCGTCTATGGCCCTTTCAAAGTCCTCCCTCCTACCTATAGGGTCTCCCAGGACCATAATATGGTTGGAATAGGGCTTATAGAGAAACATAACTGTCTTTTTCTCATTGAAAAACATATTCTTGTCTCTTAGATAGAAAAGACTGGTGTATTCATTGGCCTCATATTTTTCCACAAAGGCCTCAAATTCCCTTAAATCATCATGGTTTACCTTCTTAAATTCAATCCTCTTGGTCCTGCCATAAAGAAAGCTTAGGGAAAGGACAAAGGTGATGATAACTATTAAAAGAACCTTTTGCCTATTGTTATTTACCATGGGATCTATCTGTATGTTGGAAGCATAGAAGATGGTAAAAACTATAAAGGTGGATAAAAGTAAAAGACCAAAGGTCACTAAAAAGTCCTTGATGCCTATCTTATGGGTCTGCCTGTAAAACTGCCTTCTGGTTATTAAAAGAACCAGGGTCAAAAAGAGCATAAAGACCGGCTCCTTATAGGTCATCCCCCTCATTAGAAGAAAGATGGCAGATAGGGGCATAAGAAGGCTGGTTATGATAAAGCTTCTCTTGGTTCCATCATAGATTCCCTTGGCCAGGGCTATAAAGGAGATACCTATTAAAAAGCTATATCTTCTGGTGGCCTGGATGACCCCTATGGGGATGATCCCTATCATGGAAGAGGATATGATGGAGGTCTTAAGGGAGGAATAAACTAAAATTATTCCACTTACAAAGACTCCAAGGGCTATGATCTTTCTGGTCATATTGGCCGCTATCACCCTATAGACTATGTTTTCTTCATCATCTGGTATATTTAGTAAAAGTAGGATGATGCCAAAAATCCACGGGATGATATAGTAGCCTATCCTATACATTAAAAGAGATAGAAAGATGGCCTCTGATCCCATGCCTAGGGACTTAAAGTAAAGCATGATAATAAGGTCAAAAGATCCTATTCCTCCCGGTATAAAGCTTAGAAGGCCAACAACTATGGCCACCACATAGATCATATAGGAGTCCCATACTGATATTTGTGGGGCAAAAAGCTTAACACAGTAGCCAAAATAGATGGCAGCTGTCCACCACTCAAAGGAGGACATAAGAACCATCTGGGTCTTTTCCTCATAGGATTGGTCCTTGGATACCTGTCTTAGTTTGGCAAACCTACTACCTGGCAATTTGTAGCCAAAAAAGTAGAAGGCCACATAAAGAAGAGGTACCAGCATAAAAAGTAGATAAGGCCATTTTTCTTCTCTAATTATGTAGGGTAGGGCCATAAAAAACATGGTTAAAAGGCCCAGGCCATTGCTGATCCAAACCTTAAGGGATATGTTTAAGGCCTGGTCTGGGTCTATCTTTTCTTGTTCATAAAACTTCTTTCTTAAGGATCCTCCTGTTATACCTCCAAAGCCTGCAAAGTTATTGAAGGTCTGGCAAACCCAACCTATTAGGGCTCTTTTCTTAAAGGAAAGGCCCAGGTCTTTTCCCCCTATAAGGTCATAGCCTACGGCTGGGGCAAAAAGAAGCATACCCACTAGAAAGGATAGGATGATGTCTTTGGTTCCCACCATGTCCTTGATCTTTCTTAGGTCGTTTACGTTAATGGATAAGATTTCATTTTTCGCTGTCTTAACAATTAAAAAAACTATTAAAAGGGTAAAAATTATCCTGATAAGTTTTTTGTGTTTTTCATATGTTTTTCTCATGAAAACTCCTTTCAAAAAAAATAGTGGTCAAACCACTATTTTTATACTAACATATTTTAAGCTTTCTTTTACGACAAAATCGTTACCTGGTTCCTCCTCCAGAGCCTCCTCCAAAGGATCCACCGCCTCCGCCAAAACTACTGCCTCCACCGAAGCCTCCTGAAGCTGTGGCCGATGATGCATCTACTGCGTTTTGGTAACTCTTGGTCATATTTCTAGAGTAAATACTTGCCCAGTAAATAGAGTTAACTGGATAGTAGGACTGGTCTATATACTGAGGATATAGTTTTTCAAATTCCTTTTGTACTCTTTCTGTTATGCCAAAGACTGCCGCATAAATCATATATTGGTCCCATAAATGAACGTTTACAGAATCTTTTTCATTTAGTAGGGAAAAATCAGCTAGGTAGTTTTTAAACTTAAGAAGATTGGAAAGAGTGGTCTCTCCCTTGTCGGTTAGTTTTTCGCTTACCCTTTCTCCTATTAGTTTCTTTTCTACTAGTGTTTCTATATAGCCATTTTCTTTTAGATAGGCCCTGGAGCTTGCCTCCAATTGGTCCACATATCTTTCAAAGGCTTCATAGTTTTTTCCCACATACTTGGTAAATTCTTTTTCCTGTAGGATCCTATCAGGTCCTGCTGCACTTTCTACCATCTTGTAAAGGTGTCTTTCCACCCCCGAGCCAATGGGTTTATCCACATTTATTAGTCTTAGGGAGGTGGTTTCCTTCTTAAAGATAAGGCCCTTTTCCTCTCCCACTGGTTCTATTCTGTTTTCTAAAATCCACTTTAGGAAGAAGGCTGTTATATAGTCTTCATAGGAAGTTTGGCCTGCTGCCTTTAGCAGATAGTAAAATTTATCTATGGGCATGTCTTCTGGGTCCCTGTGGTAGCTGCCCTTGGGAGCCAGTCTGGATATTTCTTCCTTGTTTAGACTAAGGTCCCTATCCCTATTTAT
This sequence comes from uncultured Helcococcus sp., assembly GCA_937926545.1. Classification (GTDB taxonomy): domain Bacteria; phylum Bacillota; class Clostridia; order Tissierellales; family Peptoniphilaceae; genus CALAZW01. The sequence goes on from CALAZW010000038.1 coordinate 6,303, forward strand.
AAAGGCTGCCAGGATAAGTCCCGTAATCGCCACTGGTAGAAGACCTAGAATAAAGCCGAAAATAATTTGGCCCAGGCCTGATTTTTCTTCGGTTGCCCCTCCTCCTGGATAGACTTGGGGATCATCTGGATCTATGTCTGGGTTGTATTCACTGCCTTCCATGGCCATATCCTTATAGTAGGAAAAGTCCTCATCTATTTTTGAGCTGGTGGCAAAGTAGTTGGGTGGAAACCTTAAAAGAATAGTCATATGGCTATCACTGCCAAAATCATCCAGGTTTCTAGCCTCTATCTTGCCGTCTATCAGGTTTATCTCCCCATGGTAGCCAAAGGCCCACATTCTTAGGTCTTCTTCCTGGTAGGCCTTTTTAGAGCTTATGGAAAGGCTTACTCTTTCTGGTGGTTCACTAAGATTATCATTTACAAACTTCCAATAAACCATCTGCTGGTCATTTAACTCTTTAACCAGGTTGGTAATGGTATAGCTTAGCTTAAATTCATTTCTTCCATAGTCTGTTATACCAAAGCATAGCTCATAGCCGTCTGCTCCCTCATTGATGCCGTATTTACCTGCCTTTTCATCAAAGTCCAGATCCACATCCCAAGAGCCCATATCTTCCATGGCCTGGCCATTTCTTGTAACCTTAAAGTCTTTTATTTCACTATCTCCCAGGTTTCCTATAGGTAGGTAGTGTTCTGTACCCTCATCGTCATCATAGATATAGGTGGACTCAAAGTGTCCATGGCCATTTTCATCTATAAAAAGGTCTATATCTATGGCCTCATGTTCTGTGGCATAGACCTGCTTGGGAACAAAACCTAAGACTAATAGGAAAACAAGGAATAGTAAGTTTAATTTACCATTCCTTTTCATTTTACTTCCATCCTGGCATGTTTTCTTTTCCTGCCGTATTCTTAAAGTAGTCTTCTTCTGTAAAGCCAAACATTCCTGCTACCAGGTTATTTGGAAATACCTTAAGTAGTCTATTGTACTTGGTTACTGTGTCATTAAAGATTTGTCTAGACATTCTAACCTTGTTTTCATAGTCATTTACACTGGTCATGGTAGTTTGATAAACTCCTGATGCTTTTAAATCTGGATAGTTTTCAACCACTACTCTCAATTGGCCTAAAGCTTGGTTAAATAGGGCTTCATCCTTGTTTACTTCTGCCACTGAATCAGATGATTTAATTTCTGATCTGGATCTGGTTATATCCATAAGTACATCTGCTTCATGGGCTGAGTATTGTTTGGTCGCTTCTATCAGGTTTGATAAAGCATCCCATCTGGATTCCACATTGGCTGCTATTTGTCCCATAGCATTTCTTACCATTTCACTTTGTGATACCAGGCTATTGTAGGTCTTAACCATAAATAGGGCTATCACTGCCACTAGGGCAAGTATTATATAAATCATTTTTTTCCTCCTAATTTATCAATGATAGGGAACTATCATTTTGAAATATGTTGCTGCTGTAGATAAAGATTACTTCTTCTATGCCTTCCATCTCTATTAGCTCCTTAAGGTCTAGGGCTTCATACCTAAGATCCACTACTAAAAGGGTCTCATAGTTGGGTGCTATAAAGGGTAGAAGGGCGTTGGTATAGGAATCCTTTACTATTAGGGCCTTTCTCTCGTTAAGGTTTTCTGTTCTTATCTTGATAAGAGAGTGGTTGCCGCCAGTAAAGACCTGATACTTGTCCTTTATGTCCAGCTTTTTACTGTCATAAAGACTGCTAGTCTTTTTCTTCTCATCTTCATACCTGATCACCATGTCTGTTTCTTCCTTGGGCTGGTATATGGTTATTATATCAGATTTTCCCCTGACTCCGTTAATTTTATTGTCCAAGGACCCTCTAAAGTCATTTGCCACCTGGTAGGTCTCATAGTCGGCAGCCTTTACTTTTTTATAGTCCAGGCTCTTGGCCATTTTTTGGTAGGCTATAAAGGCCCCCTCACTGGTCCAGTGGTGGTCTGTCCTATAGTAGACTTCCTGGTCTGACTTTTCCAAGTCTTCCAGGATATCTATCTTGTTTATCTTCTTATCCAGGCCTTGGTAGACATGGTCTATGTAGGCTTTTTCATCATGAGCCTTTACCAACTTGGGTAGTTTATCTCTATTTACCCACTCTGAAGATGGAACCATCATAAAGGAGGTTTTCACCTTGTTTTTTTGGGCAAATTTATTTATTTCTTCTATTCTCTCGTCTGTTGTCTTATTTATCTCTATTGGGTTTTTTCCTATCAGGTAGCCCTCCCTAGCTATATATACATCATTTAATTCTTTTTTACCGGAAATAAGTTTTGTATTTAGGTTTATTTTCATCAGGGAGTTTCTAAAGATGAACTGGTCGGAAAAGTAGGAGGAAAAGTCCTTCTTGTAGTCCTTTTTAATAAAGGAAGACAAGCTAAACTTAGGTTTTCCATCCAACTTCCTATTTTCCATCTCGGAAAAATCCCTGTCTCTCTTAAGCACATTGGCTATTAAGAAGATGGTTAAAATAAACATAAATAGGGGAAATAAAACCTGATAGAACCTGTAGTAAAGTCTATCTATTTTTTTTCTCTTACGCTCTTGTTTTCTCTCCATAATATCTCCTAAAAATTAACATATAAAAACGATGTGTAGCTGGAAGATAAAAGCATGGCTGTGGACAGGATAAAAAGAATAAAGTAAAAGACATAAAGTCCTATATTTACTCTTAAATCTCCCATCTTTCTAAGCTTTTCAAGTTTTCTTCCAACTAGAGGGGTCATGGCTAGTAGGCCCAGGATTAATAGGACAAAATTGGACTTAAATAGGTAGATAAAGTCCCTGCCCATAAAGCCTGTGGTCCTATAGCCAAACATTCTGGATAGGTAAAGTAGAATATCCATCATGCTATCCAAGTCAAAAAATACCCAGCCTATTAAAACTAGGATAAAGGTTCCCAGCTGTTTTAGCCAGTCTGGTAGATCCTTTAGGTACTTTCTTCCCAGCTTTCTTTCCAAAAGAAGAAGCGCTCCAAAGTAAAGTCCCCAAAGGATAAAGCTAAGGCTTGCTCCATGCCAAAGGCCTGTTAGAAGCCAAACCACAAAAAGGTTTCTAAACTCCTTAAGGCCATCCACTCTGGATCCTCCTAGGGGAATATAGATATAGTCCCTAAACCAGCTTCCCAAGGATATGTGCCATCTGGACCAAAAGTCCTTGATGGACTTGGCCATATAAGGGTAGTTAAAGTTTTCCGGCCAGCTAAAGCCCATCATTTGTCCCAGACCTAGGGCCATGTCTGAATAGCCACTAAAGTCCAGGTAAAGTTGTAGGGCGTAGGCTAGAATGCCCAGCCAGGCCATTAAAAAGGAAAGCTTAAAGTGGGGAACATCCTTTACCTGCTGCCAGATCAAGGCCAGGTTGTCGGCTAAAATTACTTTTTTAGCCAGGCCCAGGATGAATCTTTCCATGCCCCTACCCAGGCCCATGCTGGTAATTTTTCTATTTTTACTTTCAATACCAAAGTCCTGGTATCTGGTAATAGGTCCTGCCCCTATTTGGGGAAAGGCTGCCAGGTAGGCACCCAGGTTTACAAAGTTTTTCTCTGCCCTTATATCTCCCCTATAGATGTCTGTAAGATAGGATACTAGCTTAAAGCTATAAAAGGAGATGCCCAAGGGTAGGGCCAGTTGTCTTATTTTTAAGTTGGACCTAAAGATCTTATTTATAATTTCAATAAAAAATCCATAGTACTTATAAAATACTAGGGGTAGAAGGCCCAGGCTTAGGGCTAGGACAAAGTAAAATCTCTTGTCCAAACCATCTTCACATCCTTCTAGTAAAAGTCCAAAGCCATAGCCAAGTCCTACCAGGGCCAGTAAGAGTCCTAGATAAACAGGTTCTGCCCAGCTGTAGAAAATAAGGCTTAGGATAAAGAAGCTTAGGTTTCTAAACTTGGCCGGAGTGAAAAGGTAGGCTAGAAGGCCTAGGGGTAAAAATATAAAGATAAATTCCAAACTACTTAGACTCATATTTACCTCCCTTGATCAGCTTTACCAGGTCGTCTTTTTGTTCACTTACCACCAAGATCAGGTAGTCTCCCTCCACCTGGTAGTAGCGGTCTTCCAAAAGATCATACTTGTCTCTGGCATAGTTTTTAAAACTTTCTTCTTGCTTTTCTATTCTTTTATCTACTTTTTCCTTGATTTCTTGAGGATTTTCTGTCTTGCATATAAGGATTTCTTCTGCATCCATATTGGTCTTGGGCCTATAGAAGATATAGGAGTCCAAGTCCTTGCTATCTAGGCCGTAAATGTTTCTTAAGTCCTTGTCATCGGCCTTTACTGAGTTTTTAAGTTCTATTTTTCCCAGCTCCTGATCAAGGTCCTTTATGTTTATATCTCTTATCTTAACTAGCTGGTAGCTTCCTATAAAAAATATAAGAAGGACCAAGGCTAAAATAGAGTATCTTATTTGTTCTTTATTCATGTCCACCTACTTTATCTTATGTGCTAGTATTTCCAGCCAAACTGGATAGAAGTTATAAACCATATGAACTCCGTCTGGTTCATAAAGGTTCTTATAGTCAATTATTTTCATAAGCTCCATATAGTCCACCTGGTTGGCCTGGGCCACCTTTTGGGCTCTTTTTCTAAAGTCTGCTAGGGTTGTGTTTTTAAGGTCCTTGTTGTAGGCCTTTTCTTCCAAGACATCCAAGGGTTCCTGGATGAGGATTTTTGCCTCTGGCAGGTTTTTCTTTAGTTCTTTTATGAGTTTGTCATAGTAAACTTCATAGTCATCTGCTGAGTAGGCCAAGGAATCGTTCATGCCATAAAAGATAACTATGTTTTTAGGGGCCAGCTGGTAGACCTGGTCTAGTTTGTCCAAGGCCATAAAGACTGTCTCTCCCTTTTCGGCTAAAACTGAGCTTTCTTTAACCATCTTGGCCTCTCTAATGAATTCGACCATGGAGTCTCCCATAAAGACTGTGTTTTCAAAAATTAAAGGGGCCTTGGCTAGTTCAAAGGCCTCTCTGTTTTCATCTGCCATTATGTTTTCAAGTTTTTTGTCTTCTCGTTTTTTTATTAGACCGTCTATTTTTTTCTCTATCTTGGCCGGGTCTTTTTCTTCCAAGCTTGCCAAGTATTTTCTGTTGTTTAGAAGGTTGCCATCAAGTTTCTTACCGCATCCAGTAAGGCTTGCCAGGGCAACCAAAAAAATCATGCCCTTTTTTACTCTTTTCATATAAACCACCTTTTTATTATATGAAAATTATATCACAAGAAGTTAATCTATTTGTAACATATAATTTACATTTATAACCACTTATAAAATATATTTTAAAAACATGATGGCAACCAGCTCTTATCAGACCAGTTGCCATCATATCATCGTTTCTTCCATATCTAACCTCTAGAAAGAATATTCTTTAATTCATATAGGGGTACTAAAGTAATGAGGGAATATGAATTAAAGTATACAAGGTAGCTACCTTGTATAGCTATCTTACCCATAAATGGTTATATTAAGCAAGTATTCACTTTTAAATGCAAATAGCAGCCACAAAATCATATCAACATTTGTGACTGCCACCTGTCTTTAGATTCTTCCATATGCTGTCCTTTCTGAAAGAATATTCCCTAGAAAGCCTATTTACCAATCTAGTAAAAGAGTATGAGGATTTTATTGTAAATAAAACTTCAATTCCTGGTTTATCTGCCATCTAAGGTTACAAAGGTTATCCCTCTGTACTTTAGATATACCCCAAGGTTCTGGTTCCAAACACTAAAGTTTATTTATATAGATAT
>CALAZW010000039.1 GCA_937926545.1 uncultured Helcococcus sp.
TGATGAAAAGATGCTTAACTATATAATGAGCAGGGGCTTTAGTGAAAAAGAAGCCAAGAGTATAGTGGTTGAGGCCAAGATGGCACCTACCCTAGATTTAATTCCAAATGAAGAAATAAGAGAGGAATTAAAGGAATTTATACATGAAGGAATCGTGGAATAATGGATATTAATGAAGTTAGAAAGGATTTTCCTTACTTGAGTTCTGAGAAAAACAAGGATTTAGTTTACCTGGATAATGCGGCCACCAGTCAAAGGCCTATCCAGGTTCTTGATGCCATTAGAGACTACTATATAAACTCTAATGCCAATCCTCATAGGGGGGCCTACAAGCTTTCCTATGAGTCAACTCAAGCCTATGAGAACACTAGGAAGAAGGTTAGTGACTTTATCAATGCTGAAAGCGAAAAAGAAATAGTCTTTGTAAGAAACGCTACAGAGGCCTTAAATTTAATAGCCTATAGCTATGGCTTGTCCAGCCTTAAAGAGGGGGATGAGATTTTGATTTCAGTTGCTGAGCACCATTCAAATTTGGTATCTTGGCAGACTGTGGCAGAAAAAACTGGGGCCAAGTTAAACTATTTCTATTTAAATGATGACTATTCCTTTGACCTGGAAGACTATGAAAAAAAGTTAAATGAAAATACCAAGTTGGTAGCCTTTACAGCTGCCAGCAATGTATTGGCCATGACTGTGCCAATCAAGGAAATGATAGAAAAGGCCAAGGTCTATGGGGCCAAGGTTGTCTTAGATGGAGCCCAATATACAGCCCACCACAAGGTGGATGTTAGGGATCTAGGCTGTGACTTTTATGTCTTTTCAGGCCATAAGCTTTTAGCTCCTATGGGAGTTGGAGTCCTATATGGTAGATTGGACCTTCTTGCGGCTATGCCTCCCTTCCTATGTGGAGGAGACATGATTGAATATGTCTATGAGGACAGGACTACTTTTGCACCAGTACCAGAAAAATTTGAAGCAGGCAGTCAAAATGTTGAGGCTGTAGTAGGTCTGGCTGCAGCCATAGACTATCTGGAAAACTTGGGCATGGATGAAATAGAAAAAAGAGAAAAGGATCTGGTTGATTACTGTGCTAAAAAAATGGGCCAATTGGACTATGTTGATATGTATTATCCAAAAAATAATCCTAAGGGACCAAATATAGCCTTTAATATTAAGGGAGTCCATCCACATGATGTGGCTTCTATTCTAGATTATTACAATGTGGCAGTAAGATCTGGCCATCACTGCACTCAGGTTCTTCACAGGTACCTGGGCATAAATAGC
>CALAZW010000040.1 GCA_937926545.1 uncultured Helcococcus sp.
GGCAAGCAGGGTTCTACCCAAGCCATAAAGGATATTGACCTGAGTATAAACAAGGGAGACTTTTTAGTTTTACTAGGTCCATCAGGTTGTGGTAAGAGTAGTTTATTAAAGTTAATAGCTGGATTTAATAAACCCAGCCAAGGAAGTGTAAAGATAAATGGTCAAAATATAGAAGGACCTAATAGGGATAGGGGGGTGGTTTTCCAGTCAACCAACCTTTTTCCCTGGTTAAATGTTAAGGAGAATGTCTCCTATGGTCTTAAGCTCAATAAGATGGACCAGGCTACCATAGACAGTTTGGTGGACTTGTACCTGGAAGAAGTGGGATTGGAAGACTATAAGTTTCACTATCCAGAAGAGTTATCTGGAGGTATGAGGCAGAGGGTGGCCTTTGTCAGATCCATGATAAATAATCCTAAAATTCTTCTTATGGATGAGCCCTTTGGGGCCTTGGATGCCATAACCAGGCTTAATATGCAGGATATGGTAAGAAAACTATGGAAGAAGGGGGATCAAACCTTCTTTCTAATAACCCATGATATTGAAGAGGCTCTTAGCCTGGGCAATAGAATAGTGGTTATGAGCCATAGTCCTGGGGAGATACAAAAGGAATATAAGGTTGATTTTAGTCAAAGACTGGAAAATGAAGAAGGCTATGTTGCAACCCTAGATCCAGATTTTATGAAGATAAGAGAAGAAATTCTTCATCTGATCAATGTGGATTAGTAGGCTAATAAATAAAGCGAGGAAGAACTCTATAGGGTTCTTCCTTTTTTGTTTTGGGTATAAAAATAGGGGAGGTTATTATGGATATAAAATTTATGGCAGAAAAATTACTGGCTGGTTTTTTAATTATTCTACTTTACATAAAATTATCAGGTAGAAAACAACTTGCCCCCTTAAGTCCCACTGATCAAATAGGTAATATGGTCATGGGAGCCCTGGTAAGTAGTGCTATCATATCATCAAGTGTAAGCATATTAGAGTCGGTGGTCCTGGTATTTATGTGGGGATTTCTACAACTTTTATTAAGGTATTTTAAGTTTAAGAGCAATTGGTTTACAGAGCTTTTAGATGGTAAAAAATATCAATTGATGAGGGAGGGAAAACTTAGGGAGGAAGACTTAAAAAAGGCTCAAATATCAATTCTAGATTTTGAAAACAATATTCACAGCCAGGGGGTAAAAAGTCTAAGTCAGATCAACAATGCCTGGTTTGATTCTTCAGGTAATATATCCCTGGACTTAAAGACGGAGAAGAATCAGTCCAATCTCTTGATCTATAATGGTCAATATAATACAGAGAGTCTGGAGCGTCTAGGCTTGGAAGAAACTTACTTGACCCAGCTTTTAGAAGAAGAAAACTTAAAATTAGAAGAGGTTCTTTGCCTGGAGTGGTTTAATGAAAAGTTTTATCTTTTTAGCGATGGGACCTACAGGAAAATAGACATAAAAAAAGCTGGATAAAATCCAGC
>CALAZW010000041.1 GCA_937926545.1 uncultured Helcococcus sp.
GTATAACCTTTACTACAGACTACTTGGATGAATTAACAGGTAGTGAGGAGATAACAAATAAAATTAGGGAAAATAGAGAAAGATACTTTTATCAGCAAATGGAAACAGGCAAATTACATTTAAAAAGGGGAGCGAAAGATTTAATAGTCTCTTTATATGAAAATGGATATAAACTTGGCCTGGCTACATCAACAGCAGAGAAAAGGTCCATTGATATCCTTAAACATTTTGATCTTTACAAATATTTCACTTATAAAATATTTGGTGATAAGGTTGAGAATGTTAAACCTTACCCTGATCTATATGATAATATAATAGAGCAAGCCAATATGGAAGACAGAAAGAAGGCCTTGGTAATAGAGGATTCTTTAACGGGAGCTAAGGCTGCAGAAAGGGCTGGAATTAATGTTTTATTAATACCAGATAATAGTTTCCATGATGACTTTTTTACAGACGTACCAAAAAATGTACTTAAGCAATTCAAAGATTTAATTGAGGTAAAAAAATATTTGTTATAGTGTGGGAGAGATATGAAAAAGCTAAAAGATTTAGTACTTAGATATGGTGTCCTACTCAGAAAGAGATTTTCTGAAAAGGATAAGTTAAAATTTTTACAGATGTCACAAATGGAGTTTGAGAGTATGGGTTATCAAGTTGATGTTACTCAGACTAAAATAAGGGCAGGGAAATTGGGAAGTAAGAGTTACTATAACTTATATGCAGGTGATTATAAAAATGCTGATTTGGTTATATCAACTTATTATGATACGCCAGTAAAAAGTTTTAACATATATAAACAAGAAGCTTTTAATAGTGAAAAGCCTAAGTCCTACTATATAATTAATTTTATAATACAGCTTTTAATAATTGGATCATTCTCAGCACTGTTTATTTTTGCTTTAATGCCAAGGTTAATGGATCAATCAATTTTAAGTTTTTGGGGTGTTTTATCATTTCTTATTTTAGGTCTTGGTCTATACTTAATAAAAAATACTAGATTGGGAATAGCAAATAAGAATAATATGATAAGAAATAATTCTTCTGTTATAGCTATGTTTGGCCTAGCAGAAAAAAACAAAGGTAAGAATATAGCATTTTCCTTTATAGATGATGGAACAAATGACTCATATGTTGGGGTAAAGCTATTAGATGACTACCTACCTAGTAAAAGAATAAAAAAAATATATTTAGACTCTATAGGTAATAGTGGAGATATAATAGTTTTTACAAATGATAAATTTGAAGGGAAATTGCCTAAATCAAGTATAAAGACAGATTTGAATAAAAGATTTGATTATTTGATAACCTCTGGAACTATTGAAAATGAAAGTGTCATAATCGATAAGGCCAATACAGGAAAAGATAAAGATCTTGACTTATCAGATTTGGAACTTAAAATAAATAAATTAAATAAAGTAATTAATAAAATAAAATAAAACAAGAAAAGGATGGTTAAAATGATGACCTTCTCAAAGTATGATTTAGAAACAACTTTGAAAAGGACCTTTATAACCATCCTTCTTTTATAAGTAGGCTAGTATTAAATTTGCTGTAGAGCAGTTCATGGCCACAGGAATATCATAAAGAACTGCTATTCTAAGTAGAGCCTTTACATCAGGGTCATGGGGCTGAGCTTCCAAGGGATCCCAAAAAAAGACTAGAAGATCGATTTGCTTGTTGGCAATAGCAGCGCCTATTTCTTGATCTCCGCCATAGGGGCCACTCAAGTAGGACTTTATTTCAACATCAAGTTTCTCTCTTATAAGTGAAGAAGTTGTTCCAGTTCCAGACAAATTATGTTTTTTTAATATCTCTTTGTTAGTGTTTGCCCAATTTAAAAGTTGTTCTTTCTTATGATCGTGAGCCACTAAACATATGCTTTTTTTATTCATTTGCTACCTCCCAATAGATTTAACAATATTTTAACAGAAAACGTTTTCAAAGTATAGGGATAGTTAAAAAATTAATTAAACCACCATAAATATTGAAAATAAGATGTTCCTATAGTATACTTATATTGTAAAAACAATAATAATTTGATTTTTTTACGGTATATAACCTATGAATAGTCTACAAATGGTCAAGGTACATATATCGCAAAACGAAAGCCAATAGGAGGAATAATATGAAAGTAGCATTAAATGGTTTTGGTAGAATTGGTAGAGATGTCGTAAGACAAATATTTGAAAACGACGTGAAAGAATTTGAATTGGTTGCAATAAACAACCCTGGAGATATTAACACTTCAGCAAGATTATTCAAATATGACTCATTATATGGTAAATTTAATGGAACTTTTGAAGTTAAAGAAAATGCATATATTATCAATGGTAAAGAAGTAAAATACTTAAGTGATAGAGATCCACTTAACCTACCTTGGGAAGAATTAGGAGTAGATATAGTAATCGACTCAACAGGAGTTTTCACAGATAGAGATGGAGCTTCAAAACATATCCAAGCAGGAGCTAAAAAAGTTGTTATAACAGCACCAGCTAAAAACGAAGACGTTACAATTGTAATGGGTGTTAACGATGAAGATTACGATCCAGCAAAACACAATATTATATCAAACGCTTCATGTACAACTAACTGTTTAGCACCATTAACAAAAGTTTTATTAAGCGAATTTGGTGTTAAAAGAGGTTTAATGACAACTATTCACGCATATACAAACGATCAAAACATTCATGACAATGCTCATAAAGATGCAAGAAGAGCTAGAGCAGCAGCATTATCAATGATTCCTACAACTACAGGAGCTGCAAAAGCAGTTGCTAGAGTATTACCACAAGTTGAAGGTAAATTAACTGGATACGCAGTACGTGTTCCAACACCTACAGTATCATTAGTTGACTTAACAGTTGAATTAGAAAAAGAAGCAACAGTTGAAGAAATCAACGCAGCAGTTAAAAGAGCTTCAGAAAATGAATTAAAGGGAATCTTAGGATACGAAGAAGAACCATTAGTATCAATCGACTTCCAACAAGATCCTAGATCATCAATCTTTGATCCAGCTTTAACTTTAACAATGGGTAACTTAGTAAAAGTTGTATCATGGTATGATAACGAATGGGGATATTCAAACAGAGTTGTTGACTTAGTAAAAATGATTGCAACAAAATAGATAATTAAAAGCCCAGTCCTTGACTGGGCTTATATTAACCGGAGGAAGATATGAAAAAGACACTTAAAGATATAGATGTAAAAGGCAAAAAGGTTTTAGTCAGAGTAGACTTTAACGTGCCAATGTCCAAGACTAATCCTGGAGAAATAACTGATGATAGTAGAATTAAAGCAGCTTTACCAACAATTAATTACTTAATTGAAAATGGTGGTAAAGTTATTTTAATGAGTCATTTAGGCAGACCTAAGGGAGAAGCTAAAAAAGAATTTTCATTAGAACCAGTTAGTAAAAGATTATCAGAGTTATTGAACAAGGATGTAAAATTCTTAGCTGCAGATCTTGTTGTAGACGAAAATGTAAAAAAATCAATTGAAAATTTACAAGAGGGAGAAGTTGCCCTACTTGAAAATACTAGATATAGAAAAGAAGAAACAAAAAATGGTGAAGAATTCGCTAAAGAATTAGCTTCATTAGGAGATGTTTTTGTAAATGATGCTTTTGGTACTTCTCATAGGGCCCATGCATCAAATGTGGGAGTATCAAGTATCCTTCCATCAGCACTAGGCTTTTTAGTAGAAAAAGAAGTTACTGTTATGGGTAAGGCTTTAGACAAGCCAGAAAGACCATTCGTAGCTATTTTAGGTGGAGCTAAGGTTTCAGATAAGATAGGTGTTATAGAAAACTTATTAGACAAGGTTGACACTATTCTTATAGGGGGCGGAATGGCTTATACATTCTTAAAAGCTCAAGGAAAAGAAATAGGTTTATCCTTATTAGAAGAAGATAAGATGGACCTATCTTTAGAATTAGTTGAAAAAGCAAAGGCTAAAGGTGTAAAAATATTATTGCCAGTTGATGGAGTAATAGCACAAGATATTAGCGAAGATGCAGAAACTAAAGTAGTAGATATTGATTCAATTCCGAAAGATTGGGAATCATTAGATATAGGACCTAAAACTGCAGAAATTTTTGCTGAAGAAGTAAGAAATGCAAAAACAGTAGTATGGAATGGTCCAATGGGAGTTTTTGAAGTAAAACCATTTTCAAATGGAACCTACACTGTAGCAAAAGCCTTAACTGAATGTGAAGGAACTACAATAGTAGGTGGTGGAGATAGCGCCTTAGCTGTTGAAACTGCAGGTTATAAAGATCAAATAACACATGTATCAACTGGTGGTGGAGCTTCATTAGAATTCTTAGAAGGTAAGGAATTACCTGGTATTTCAGCAATCGAAGACAAATAATTAGGAGGAAGCAAATGAGAAAACCAATTATAGCAGGAAACTGGAAGATGAATAAATCAGTTTCTGAAGCCAAAGAATTAATTAACCAAATTAAAGATATAGAGTTAAATCCTGAAGTTGAAGCAGTAATTTGTACGCCAGCAATTGACCTACAAACAGCTGTAGAATTAACAGAGGGTAGTAATGTAAAAGTAGGAGCTCAAAATATGCATTTTGAAGAAAGTGGAGCTTTTACAGGTGAAACATCACCAACAATGTTAACTGACCTAGGTGTAGAATACGTAGTATTAGGCCACTCAGAAAGAAGAGAATACTTCCATGAAGATGACTCTTTAATCAACAAAAAAGTATTATCAGCTCTAACTCATAATCTTGTACCAATCCTTTGCGTTGGTGAAACTCTTGAAGAAAGAGAAGCTGGCAAGGAAAAAGACAAGGTTAAGGGACAAATAGTTGAAAACTTAAAAGACGTTAAGGCTGAAGAGTTTGACAAGGTTGTTATAGCTTATGAACCAATCTGGGCTATAGGAACTGGTAAGACAGCTTCCTCAGATGACGCAGAAGAAATGTGTGCCTATATAAGAGAATTAATAGCTGATAACTTTGGTAAGGATGCAGCTGATAAGGTTCGTTTACAATACGGTGGTTCAGTAAAACCTAACAATGTTAAAGAATTAATGGCTAAGCCTAATGTTGATGGTGCTTTAGTTGGTGGAGCTAGTTTAGAAGCAGAAAGTTTTGGAGCTTTAGTAAATTATTAATTAAAAAAAGGTGATTATGATGAAAAAAAGAGTAATGTTATTGATAATGGATGGTTGGGGAATCGGTAAAGACTATCCAGGAAATGCAATAAAATTAGCTGACACACCAAACGTAGACAGATTGACCAAGAACTACCCTTATACAGAAATCGCAGCAAGCGGTTTAGATGTAGGCCTTCCACAAGGTCAAATGGGTAACTCTGAAGTAGGTCACTTAAATATTGGTGCAGGAAGAATCGTGTACCAAGATTTAACCTTGATAACCAAGGAAATTGAAGAAGGAAATTTCTTTGAAAACCAAGCCCTATTAAAGGCTGTAAATAAGGCTAAGGAAAACAAGTCTAAGTTACACATTTTAGGCTTGGTATCAAAGGGGGGAGTTCACTCTCACTTAGACCACTTATTTGCCCTATTAGAACTTGCCAAGAGAAATAACTTGGAAGAAGTATATGTTCATGCCTTCTTAGATGGTAGGGACGTTTCTCCTTTCTCAGCCCAAGATGATATTAGGGAACTTGAAGAAAAGATGAAAGAAATAGGAATTGGTAAGGTTGCTTCTGTAACAGGAAGATACTATGCCATGGACAGGGACAATAGATGGGATAGGGTTGAAAAAGCATATGACGCCATGTTATTGGGCGAAGGAAAACATACAAGTGATGTTGTAGATTCAATAAAGGAAGAATATGAAAATAAGATAACTGATGAATTTATGACTCCAACAGTTGTGGTTGAAGACGACAAACCAGTAGCAACTATTGAAGACAATGACTCAGTGATTTTCTTAAACTTTAGACCAGACAGGGCTAGAGAAATAACCAGAGCCTTAGTAGATGAAGACTTTAAAGGATTTGACAGGAAGAAAAAGGTTAATACAACCTATGTTTGTATGACCCAATATGACAAGACTATTGAAAATGTAGATATGGCATATCCTCCAAAGTCAGTTAAAAATACCTTGGGTGAGGTAATCGCTAGCGAAGGATTAAAACAATTAAGAATTGCGGAAACTGAAAAGTATGCCCATGTAACCTTCTTCTTTAATGGTGGCGTAGAAGAACCAGAAAAAAATGAAGAAAGAATCTTAATTCCTTCACCAAAAGTAGCAACTTATGACCTTAAACCAGAAATGTCAGCTAAGGAAGTAAAAGAAGCAGTATTAGAAAAAATAAATGCCCAAGATCCAGATTTAATTATCTTGAACTTTGCCAATCCAGATATGGTAGGCCATACTGGTATAATAGAAGCGGAAATTAAGGCTATAGAAACAGTTGATAAGGCTGTTGGAGAAATAGCAGAAGCCACTCTAGCAAATGGCTACGATTTATTTATAACTGCAGACCATGGAAATGGTGAACAACTAATAGATTATACAACTGAAAAACCTTTCACAGCACATACTACAAATCCAGTGCCATTAATCTATGTAACAAATGATAAGAATGTTAAATTACAAGATAAGGGTGGTAGATTATCAGATTTAGCACCTACAATGCTTGAAGTATTGAATATAGAAAAACCTGAAGAAATGACAGGTAGAAGCTTAATTATTAGGGGGTAATAGAAATATGGGAATGATTATTGATTTATATGCAAGAGAAGTATTGGATTCAAGAGCTAATCCAACAATTGAAGTTGAAGTAATAACTGACGAAGGTGGTTTTGGTAGAGCTATGGTTCCATCAGGAGCATCTACTGGTCAATTCGAAGCTGTAGAATTAAGAGATGGCGAAGACAGATACCTAGGTAAGGGTGTTTTAAATGCTGTTGATAATGTAAACACAGTTATAGCTGAAGAATTAATTGGTTGGGACGTTTTTGATCAAGTTGGTATAGATAACTTTATGATCGAATTAGACGGAACTCACAATAAGGCTAAATTAGGCGCTAACGCAATCTTAGGAGTTTCTTTAGCAGTAGCTAGAGCGGCAGCAGATGAATTAGGAATGCCTTTATATGAATACATTGGTGGATTCAACGGTAAGACTCTTCCAGTTCCTATGATGAACATCTTAAACGGTGGGGAACATGCTGATAACAACGTGGATATCCAAGAATTCATGATTATGCCAGTTGGAGCTGAAACATTTGCTCAAGCCTTACAAATGGGAGCTGAAATTTTCCATAACTTAAGAAAAGTTTTACAAGATAAAGGTCATGCAACTGGTGTGGGTGATGAAGGTGGATTCGCTCCAAACCTAAGCTCAAACGAAGAAGCTTTAGAAACAATAGTAGCTGCAATTGAAAAAGCTGGCTATAAGGCTGGAGATGATGTTAGAATCGCTTTAGACGTTGCTTCATCAGAAATGTATGAAGATGGAAAATATAACTTCAAGGGTGAAGGTGTAATTAGAACAAGAGAAGAAATGGTTGCTTGGTATGAAGAATTAACTGATAAATACCCAATTATTTCTATAGAAGACGGTCTTGATGAAGAAGATTGGGACGGATGGAAATTATTAACTGATAAATTAGGTAAAAAAGTTCAATTAGTTGGTGATGATTTATTCGTAACAAACACTGAAAGATTAGAAAAAGGTATCGAATTAGGAGTTGCAAACTCAATCTTAATTAAAGTTAACCAAATAGGTACTTTAACTGAAACATTAGATGCTGTTGAAATGGCTAAAAAAGCTGGATACACTGCAGTAATTTCACATAGATCAGGTGAAACTGAAGATACTACTATAGCTGACATTGCAGTTGCATTAAACGCTGGTCAAATTAAGACAGGTGCTCCATCAAGAACTGATAGGGTAGCTAAGTACAATCAATTATTAAGAATTGAAGATTTCTTAGGCGACAATAGCAAGTTTGATGGTATTAAGAGTTTCTACAATATTAGAAAGTAATTAAGTTTAATATAAATATAGACAGAAGTGATTCTGTCTATATTTTTTATTTGATAAAGCTAAATTCTATGTTATAATAAGACAAATATAAGAAAACTACGGGAGGTTATGATGAAGTTTGCTGGAGAGAGTTTAACTTTTGATGATATTTTACTAAAACCGGGATACTCTGAAGTAGTACCTAGTGAAGTATCATTAAAAACTAAACTAACAAAAAATATTACATTAAATGTACCAATCATGTCAGCTGGTATGGATACTGTAACAGAATCTGCTATGGCTATAGCTGTTGCTAGAGAAGGTGGTATAGGTATCATACATAAGAACATGACTATTGAACAACAAGCAGAGCAAGTAGATAAGGTTAAAAGATCTGAACATGGGGTAATAACAGACCCATTTTTCTTATCTCCTAATCACAAAATAAAAGATGCTTTAGAATTAATGGCCCACTTTAAGATCTCAGGAGTGCCTATAACTGATGATGAAGGCTATTTGGTTGGTATTATTACCAATAGAGATATTAGATTTGAAACAGATTTCGAAAAATATATCAAGGATGCCATGACAAGTGATAAGTTAGTCACTGCCAAAGAAGGTACATCCATGGATGAAGCTTTAGAAATTCTTAGACAATATAAGATAGAAAAATTACCTTTAGTAGATGATGAAGGTAAACTAAAGGGACTAATAACTATAAAAGATATAGAAAAATCCATTTCTTATCCTAATTCAGCTAAAGATTCACAAGGAAGATTACTTTGTGGCGCTGCAGTTGGAGTAACTGGTGATGTTATGGAAAGAATTCAAGCTCTTGTGGATGCTAAGGTAGACCTTGTTGTAATAGATACAGCCCATGGTCATAGTGCAGGAGTATTAAAAACTGTAAGATCAATAAAAGAACACTTCCCAGACCTTGATATAGTTGCTGGTAACGTAGCTACAGCAGAAGCTACTGAAGCCTTGATTAAGGCAGGGGCAGATGCTGTAAAGGTAGGTATAGGACCTGGTTCTATTTGTACAACTAGAATAATTGCTGGTATTGGAGTACCACAAGTATCAGCTATTATGGACGCCTATGAAGTTGCTAAAGAGTATGGCGTATCAATCATAGCTGATGGTGGAATCAAGTACTCAGGAGACGTTACCAAGGCTCTAGCAGCTGGTGGTAGTGCTGTTATGATAGGATCCTTATTTGCAGGTTGTAAGGAATCACCTGGTGAAGAAGAATTATATGAAGGAAGAAGATATAAGGTTTATAGAGGTATGGGTTCAATAACTTCTATGAAGGCTGGATCTTCTGATAGATACTTCCAACAAAACTCTAAAAAGTTAGTACCAGAAGGAGTTGAAGGAAGGGTTGAATACAAGGGACCTTTATCTGATGTAGTTTTCCAATTACTGGGAGGCTTAAGGGCTGGTATGGGATATGTGGGAGCAGCAGGAATACCACAGTTACAAGAAAATACACAGTTTGTTAAGATAACTAGTGCTTCACTAATTGAATCTCATCCCCATGATATAAACATAACCAAAGAATCACCAAACTATAGTAGTAGATAGATAAAGTAGATGACTCAGGCAACTGGGTCATTTTTTTTTGCTTTACAGACAGGTTGGTTTTTTGCTATAATCTTATCTGTTATTATATTAAAAGGAGGCATTATGAACGAATTTACATGGTTTTCACTAGCTTTGATAGCCACATTTTTTTGGGGACTATCAGATGTAACATTTAAAAGGGGAACAGACCCAGACGACCCTTACAGCCATTTGAGAATCTTAATTATGATTGGTATTATGATGGGAATTCAAGCTTTCTTTGAATTATATAAATTATATAGTAATGGATTAACATATAGCATTAGAACTGGTTTAATCTATTTTCCAATTTCATTTTTATATATTTTATCAATGGGAGTGGATTTTTATGGTTATAGGTATTTACGAATATCAGTTGGATCTCCAGTAGCTTCAACATCAGGTGCAATCGCAGGTTTATTGGCCTATAAGGTCCTAAAGAAACCTATGACAGGCATACAATTTTTTGCAATTATATTAATAGCAGTAGGTTTAATAGCCTTGGCCTATATGGAACATCTAGATTCAAAGAAGGAAAAACTATCCAAGAAAGAAATAGCAGGAATGGGGGCAGCGGCCTTTATATTTCCAGTTACATACGCTATTGTTGACTCAATAGCCACATTCTTAGATGATGTGTATTTGACAAAGTACTTAACAGAAGAAGAGGCTCTAATATCTTTTGAGATGACCTTTTTAATTGTTGCCCTAATAGCTTTGTTTTATTTGGTAGTTATTAAGAAACAAGAATACAAGTTAAAAAATGAAAAATTCAATATGTTAGGTGGTATATTTGAAACTGCCGGTCAATTTTTCTATGTTTATGCCCTAAGTGGTAACTCAGTAGTATCAGCTCCAGTAATGAGCTTGGATGGTATTGTTGCAACTGTAATAGGAGGCATTTGGTTAAAGGAAAAATTATCTAAAAAACAATATGCAACTATAGCCATGATAGGTGTGGGAGTATTTATACTAGGATTTTTCGAATAAAAAATAAGCTTCTTTGAAGCTTATTTTAATTTAACTCATTTTTTAAATAAGAACTGATAATTTGAGAAAATCTATCTATATTTTTAATATAGGCAAAGGAAGAACCGTAAATTTTCTTCATTATAGAAATATCATCCTCAAGGCCTGTATAAACTGCCAAGGTGGTGATATTTTGAGCCTGTAATTTTCTAAGTTCTAGGGCACTATCATTAATGGCATAGTTTCCTTCGTATTTGCTGGCAGATTTGGCCGAGTAGTTATTAATTTTTTGTCTGACATCATTGGGCTTACCATCTGTTAAAATTAGGACTAATCTGTTGTCATAGGTGTTTTCAGCCATTAGCTTTGCCAAGAGTCTAAAGGCAAGCCCATCCCTATTGGATCCTGACGGCAAGTATTCAAATATTTTTTTATTGGCATCTTTGGATTCCCTATAGTCCCTAAATACTTTTAAAACCAGGTAGTCTTCAATATTATTAAAGGAGAGTACCCTGGTTGGTATATTAAGCCTGGTGAAGGCTTCGGTTATAACAAAGGCCTGGGCGGCTATTAAATCCTGGTTTTCCTTTTGAGAAGCAGATGAATCCAATAAAATATCAAGGGAAAGACTTCCTCTTTCTTCCTTACTTTCTTTTTTAAATATCTTATTGTCTGACATGAACTTATTCCTATAAAGTCTATTGGGAACTAAAAAACCGTGGGCAGATCTATTCTTTACATATTCCAAGTCATTTAAGAGACTATTTTCTATGCTTTTTTCCAAATCCCTTATATTTCTATCATATAAAAACAACTTATCTTGGTAGGAGGCTAAATTTTCTTGGTAGTTTTCATCCATTAGAGTCTTTCTATACCTGGCTTCCACATTATCTCCATAGTTTCCACTGGTAATTAAAATCTTACTATTTTTATGATGATCCCTACAAATAATATTTTCCAATCTTTTATTTAAGCCTTCATTTATAGCTGATTGACCAAAAATATTTTCGACTTGTTCTCTCTTGTTGTCTATGGCCTGGTCCTCCAAGTTCAGGTTTAAGATTCTTTCATCCTTGAGAACCCTGTTATCCAGGTCCATTTCTAAAGTAAATTCGGCAGAACCTATTAGGCCATAGTAGTCGTCTAGTCTATTATCATTTTTATTCTTATTTTTTTTTCTATCCTTTAAAAATTCATCCAGATCCTTCTTGCCATTGGGAGCCTCCTTACTTTTATCCTTGAAGGATATAATAAAAAAGTCTCCAATTAAATTATTGAAATTCTCAATAAAGTCACTAGTAGATTTGGATTTATCAAGATCTAAAAGGGCATTTATAAGTTTTCTTTTAGCCAGGTCAACCTTGGGAACCCTATTAAAAAATTTTAAGGTCAGGGATTTTTTTACCTCTTCCACAATATTTCTAGCCTCATGGTGATCATAATATTTTTTAGTGGCAAGAAAATATTCATACCTGTATTCCTTACTGACAGGTCTTTCCTTTTCAAGTAGGGGGGCCAGGTAGTTTTCCAAGGCCATAAAGAATAAATTTTTAAATGTATTTTCATCGTTAAAGCCATCCAGATAAACTAGATAATCCAAGACCATTTCAGAGTCCATAAGCCTATAAATAGATCCTATAATTAATTTCTCATAGAAAGTTTTTTCTTCCAGATCCTCCCAAGTGGTAAAGTCCAATTGATAGTCCTTGGCCAAGGTCCATAAAAGATTATAATCCCGCCTATTATTTTCCATTAAAAACATCTCCTGCTTTTAAGTCCTTAGGGAAGTTTAATTTTATCAAGTCCATTAGAACTTGTTTTTCAAATTCATCAAAGGTCTTATTTACAACTCCCATTTCTAGAGCCTCTATAGGTTGTAAACCCATTTCTATGGCACCTAGGGCTGAGATTAATCCCCTAAGGTCTAGGGCCTTGGAGGATATTTCTGAATTTTCCACCTTAAGTTCTATATCCTTGAAGAAATCAATAAAGTATTGGGCCTGGTCAGCCTTTATAGTTGGGTAGTTAAGACTAATAATTTGGCCTAGGACCTCTTTGGATACACTAGGCATATCAATAATCATAAACCTGGACAAAAGGGCCTCATTAAGCTCTCTAGTCCCTAGATAGCCATAATTCATGGTGGCTATGAATCGGCTGGAAGGATTTAACTTTATTCTGTCATAACCAGCAACATCTATAACTCTTCTGTAGTCTAGGGCTGAGTGTAGAACAGCCAAGGCTTCATTTTTAGCCATATTAACTTCATCAAATACGGCGAAACCACCTTCCTCTGCAGCCAGATAGATAGGTCCCTTTCTCAATTGGACCTGGTTATCCTTAAAGGTATCCATGCCAATAAGTTGAGCTTCATCCGTGTTCACATGGAAGGAAACATTCCAGGCAGGTCTATTAAATAGCTGGGCCAGATTGTCAGCTAAAAGGTTTTTACCAGTGGCCTTAGGACCTACTAGTAGGATGTGTTGTCCTTGAAGTAGGGCAGTGATAGCCTGTTCCCAAACCTTTTTTCCAATATAAATATAGTCAGCCTTAGGCACTCTGTATTCAAACTTATCATCTATAGGATATTTCTCTCTAAACTCAATTACCTTTTCAAGTAAATCTTCTGATATATTTTGCTTTCTTAACTCTTCAATCATATTATTAACCTCTCTTAAATCATATCATTATATTAAGATAAACTAACTCTTATAAAACATCAAGGATTGTTATTAATTATACATAATAATGAACTTATGCTATAATATTCTTATCACATTATAAGGAGGCACTATGAAAATTAAGGTATGTATGGGAAACAATTGCGTTCTTAATGGAGCTATGGAAATGTGGGATCAAATCTCAAGTATCAATGAATTGATCGAAGCTCATCCTGAAAACTACAAGATAGATAGGATAGAATTAGAACCGATTAAATGTCAAAAAATTTGTAAAACTAAAGCTGATCATATTACACCATTGGTGATAGTAGACGACCAAATTATTGACGACTATGAAAACAGGTTAGTAATGGAACATATTATGAAGTTAATTAGTAAATAAATGGAGTTGTAGATGAAAGAGACATATACGGATTTAATTTATTTGAGAAGGAAGGTTTTTGCAGAGGTTGCAAAGATTGCCTTTGAGAAAAAAGATTTATCAGAATTGGTAAATTTATCATATAACATATTGCCAGGGGAAGTTGCTACATATAGGGATAGTATCTTTAAAGAGAGAGCTATCTTAGAAGAAAGAATTAGATTGACCATGGGCTTGGAAGTTAGAAAGCCAACCGAGTTCAGTCTAATTACTGACGGAATGGAAAAATACGACATGAAAGAGGTTCATTTTGATCAACCTTTAGTAAACGTGATTCCTTACGCATGCGAAGCATGTCCAACAAAAAGATTAATGGTTACCAACAACTGTAGAAAGTGCCTGGGCCATCCATGTATTAATAGCTGTCCAGTTAATGCCATAACCATGGGCAAGGACGGGGCTATAATAGACCAAGAAAAGTGTATTAAATGTGGAAGGTGTAAACAAGCATGTCCTTATAGTGCCATTATTCAATTTGATAGGCCTTGTGCTTCTGTTTGTGGAGTTGATGCTATCGAAAGTGATGACTTGGGAAGGGCCAAGATTAATCCAGATAAGTGCGTATCATGTGGTAGATGTATGATGGAATGTCCTTTTGGAGCCATCATGGACAAGAGTCAAATATTCCAATTATCCAGATCCCTTGCAGACAACGAGAAAAACTACGCAATAATTGCACCTTCTTTCATAGGTCAATTTGGTGTTTTATCCTCACCGCTACAAATAATAGAGGCTATCAAGGCTCTAGGATTTAGAAATGTTGTTGAGGTTAGTTTGGGAGCAGACATAACTACAGTTAGAGAAGCTGGTGAGTTTGTTGAGAAGGTACCAGAAGAGATACCATTTATGGCTACAAGTTGCTGTAACTCATGGACTCTAATGGTTGAAAAGAAATTCCCAGAGTTTAAAGATTATGTATCAGATTCAGCTACTCCAATGTTGGAGACTGCAAAATATATAAAATCTGTGGAACCAGAGGCGAGAATAACCTTTATAGGTCCTTGTATCTCTAAAAAGCTAGAAGGTATGAGAGATCATGTTAAAGACTATGTTGACTATGTAATAACCTATGAAGAACTTATGGGTATGTTTGTAGCCAAAGATATAGAACCGGCAGACATGGAGGTAAGTTCAGATATCAAATATTCATCTTCTCTAGGAAGAGGATTTGCCGCAGCTGGTGGAGTTGCCAATGCAGTTAAGGAAACGGCAGAAAAGATGGATCCAGATTTGGATATTAAGGTGGCTTCAGCGTCTAACTTGGCTGATTGTGTAAAATTGATGAAAATTGCCAAGGCTGGTAAGTACGATGGATATTTATTAGAGGGTATGGCTTGTCCAGGAGGATGTATAGCAGGTCCTGGTTGCATGTCATCATCACCAAGATTAAAGAAGGAATTAAAGAACTTTATGGATGAGGCTGAGGTTTATTATCCAACAGACAACTTAAATTTAGAGGAAGAATTAGATGGCTAAACCGAAAGGTTTAGTCATTTTTATTCCATGAAATCGTTGTTCACAATATCCTAATATGTTATTATGGAGTTGAAGAATATTATTAGGAAGGTGAAAAATGAAGGAGAAAGTGTATATTACTGGACATAAAAATCCAGATACAGATTCAATATGCTCAGCATTAGCCTATGCGGATTTAAAAAATAGAAGGGGAGACGTAGAGGCTCAAGCGATTAGAATTGGAGAGCTAAATCAGGAAACCAAGTTTGTCTTAGACTATTTTGGGGTACAACCACCAGAGTATGTCGGTACCTTAAAGTTAAAGGTTAAAGATTTACAATTGGATCATGCCCATAGTGTGGCTCCAGAAATATCCATAAATAAGGCTATTAAATTCTTGCAAGAGGGAAATCATACCTCTTTGCCAGTGGTAGATGAAGATGACGGACTTGTTGGTATCGTATCCACATCAAATTTAACCAGATCCTATATGGAAGTTTGGGATGATAGAATCCTATGGAGGGCTAAGACTTCAGTAGATAATATAATAGATGTTATTTCTGCTGAAATTGTAAACTATCCTAAGGACTATAAGCCCTATGATGGTCGCATAGTAGTTTATGTTAGTGAGGCTGATCAGGAAGGTCACGTGGCCAAGGGAGATATAGTTGTAGGTGGAAACAGAGATGATGTTCACAGGGAGGCCATAGATAGGAAGGCTGGTATCTTAATCTTATCCAGTGGGGCTAAGATGAAGGATGAAACCTTGGAACTTGCTAAGAAGAACAACCTTATAGTTTTATCTACCAAATATAATTCCTTTATGGTATCAAGGCTTTTACCACAGGCTATACCATTAAAATACGTGATGACTACAGAAAACTTAACCTATTTCCACCCGGAGGATTTTCTAGAAGATGTGGAAAGGGTAATTAAGACTAAAAAGTATAGGTCTTTCCCAGTTTTAGACCATAAGAATAGGGTTGTGGGAAATATATCTAGAAACCATCTTTTATTGGACAGAAAGAAAAAACTTATTATGGTTGACCACAATGAGAGAAACCAGTCAATTGATGATTTTGATACGGTTGAAGTCATTGAAATAATAGACCATCATAGGGTAGCTAATATCCATACCAATGGACCTATCTATTTTAGAAATATACCAGTGGGATCCACTGCTACTATAATTTCTATGATGTTCTTTGAACAAGGGGTTATACCAAGTAAACCAATAGCGGGAATCTTGGCATCAGCTATAATTTCTGACACCCTATTGTTCAGATCTCCAACAACTACAAAAACAGACAAGCAAATCTTAATGAGATTGGCGAGAATCGCAGATTTAGATGTGGAAGAATACGCTATGAAAATGTTCAAGGCTGGAACGTCCCTTGATAATAAAAAGCCTTCAGACATCTTAACAGCAGATTCTAAAGTCTTTAATATTGAAGAGGAAAAGGTTAAGGTAAGTCAAACCTTTACTACTGATTTGGAATCATTGGGAAACATAGAAGAAAGACTTGTGAAGAGAATGCAGGAAATGAGAACAGAAAATGGGGATGATGTTTTCGTTTTATTAATAACTGATATTTTCGCTCAAAAGTCTAGAGTATTAGTGGTTGGTAAATTTGGAGAATCCATAGCCAAGGAATTTGAAGAGGATTTGGTAGAGTGTGGATTTTTAGTAGATGGACTTTTGTCTCGTAAGAAGCAATTTATACCAAAAATAACAGCTGCTATAAATAAGGCAAAGGAAGTATAAGCATGAATTACTTTTACAGAGACAGAGATCTATTAGAGAAAAGGTATGGAAAGAAGAAGGATAGATTATTTGAATTTTTAGGCTCAAATTTAATAGATGGAGCCTATGAGTTTAATCTATATGCACCAGAGGCCAGCCAGGTATTTTTATTAGGAGACTTCAATGGTTGGAATAAGGACTATCCCATGAAAAAAGATGAAAAAACGGGGATATGGCATATAGTTGTTGAAGAAGTAAAAGTAGAAGATAACTATAAATATTTAATTATTGGTAAAGACAAAAAACAAGTATATAAATCAGATCCTTTTGCCAACTTGTTTGAAGAAAATTCCTTTCACTCATCCAAATATTATGAATCTTCATATGAGTGGGAGGATGGCAAATGGATGGAAAAAAGACAAAAGAATAGTGTATTAGAAAGTCCCATGGCTATCTATGAAGTGAACTTGTCATCTTGGAAAAGGAAGGATGACGGAGCTTACTATAGTTATGAGATGTATGCGGATGAATTGGTTAGATATCTTTTGCATATGAAGTACAATTATGTTGAATTTATGCCGCTTACAGAGTACCCCTATGATGGTTCATGGGGCTACCAGGTAAGTGGTTATTTTGCAAGTAGCAAGAGATTTGGGAATCCAGACCAATTAAAGTATTTGATTGATAAATTACATAGAAATAATATAGGAGTCATTATGGACTGGTCTGGGTCCCATTTTTGCGTTGATGAATTTTCCCTTAGCAAATTTGATGGCAGTCATATATTTGAAAGCCCAGATCCTTATTTGGCTACTAGTCCTTGGGGAAGTTTTTATTTTAATTACAAAAGTGATTTTGTTAAAGATTTTTTAACTTCATCCATAAATTATTGGATTGAAGAATTTCATATTGATGGTTTTAGAATTGATGCTGTATCGTCTATGATTTACCTGGAATATGGGGGTAGAAAAATAGATGATAAATCACAGGTATATGATTGTGACGCCATAGCCTTTATAGAGAGGATAAATAGGCTAATGGATGAAAAAAATGTATTTTCCATAGCGGAAGATTCTGGCAAAACCAAGGGGCTTACAGATAGTTCCAGCTATAATTTCGACCTGAGGTGGAATATGGGCTGGATGAATGAAAGTCTTAACTTTTTTCAAAAGGACTATAAAGATAGGAAAAAAGGACAGGGTAAACTTTTAGAAGTTTTCACATATTTTTTTGAAGATCAGTTTATCCTACCCATTAGCCATGATGAGCTAGTCCACCTAAAGAAATCTTTACTGGATAAAATGCCTGGAAGCTATGAAGAAAAGTTTGATAATTACAGGCTGTTTTTAGCCTATATGTATGCTTTTCCAGGTAAAAAACTAATCTTTATGGGAAGTGAGTTGGCTACTTTTGACGAATGGGACAATAATGATAGTTTGGCCTGGAATATACTTGATTATGACAAGCATAGACTGGCAAAAGATTACAACAGAAAATTAAATGCTCTTTATACTGGTCATAAGGCCCTCTACCAAAGGGATAGATCCTGGGATGGATTGGAGCTTTTAGACCATAATAATTATGAGGACAACATCTTAATTTTCGAAAGAATTAGTGAGGATGAGAGAATAATTTGTGTTTTTAATTTTTCCAAGAACCTGGTAGTAAATAAAAGAATAGGGGTCAAGGATAAGGGAATATATACTATTCTTTTAAACTCCAGCCATAGAAGGTATGGGGGGACAATTAAGAGAAACACTTATTTCTATTCAAAGGATATAGGAGCCCACGGCAGAGACCAATCAATAGAGCTGGACTTGGAAGGCCTACAAGCCCTATATATTAGATTAAACACAAGATTGTAGGAGGAGAATATGTCAGCACATAAAACAGAAATGGTAGCCATGTTATTGGCTGGTGGACAGGGAAGTAGATTAAAGGCCCTAACTAAAAATACTGCCAAGCCAGCTGTTCCATTTGGAGGAAAATATAAGATAATTGATTTTGGCTTGAGTAATGCAGCCAATTCAGGAATAGATAATATTGGTATCTTAACCCAATATAAGCCTTTTTACCTGAATGAACACATAGGTCTAGGTGGAGCCTGGGACTATGATAGAAATACAGGAGGCTTAAAGCTTTTGTCTCCTTACTATACAGAAGATGGTGGAAGATGGTATAAGGGAACGGCCAATGCTATTTATGAAAATATAGATTACTTAGATAGCATAGATCCTGAATATGTACTTATTTTATCAGGAGATCATATCTACAAGATGGACTATAGAAAGATGCTTGATGTCCATAAGAAAAATGAAGCAGATGTAACCATAGCTGTTATGGAAGTGCCTTGGGATGAGGCATCTAGATTTGGAATCATGAATGCGGACCAGGACGGTTCCATAACTGAATTTGAAGAAAAACCTGAAAACCCAAAAAGTAATTTAGCATCCATGGGAATCTATATTTTTGATTGGCATATTTTAAGAGAGGCTCTTATAGAGGACTATGCTGACGAAAACTCAGACTATGATTTTGGTAAAAATATAATACCTAAATTATTGGCAGATGAAAGACCTATGTATGTATATAGATTTGAAGGCTATTGGAAGGACGTTGGAACGGTTAAAAGTTATTGGGAAGCCAATTTGGACCTGATAGACCCTCATAACACCTTAAATATTTATGATAACTCCTGGCGTATATCTACAGCTTCTAAAAACTTGGCACCGCATTTTATAACAGAAACTGCCCTAGTATCAAATTCTCTAATAAATGAGGCTTGTATAGTAGAGGGCAATGTTTCAAACTCGGTTTTATTTGACCAAGTTATAGTGGAAGAAGGGGCCTTGGTAAAGGATTCAGTTATACTTTCTGGATCTGTTATACAAAAAGGAGCCAAGGTTTATAATGCAGTTGTGGCTGAAAATCAGATTGTAGAAGCAGCTACTACCATCGGTGTAGAAGATGGAAAGAAAGTATATTTGGTTTCAGACTTTGGAATAGAAGAGGAGTAGGAAGATATGAAAAATTGTATAGGCTTAATAAATAGTGGGGACAGTAAGAATAACTATGGATCACTATGTGATAAAAGACCTGACTATATGCTTCCCTTTGGAGGCAGATATAGAATAGTAGACTTTACCCTTTCAAATATAGCCCAACACGGCATACAAAAAGTGGTTTTATATGGGGGAAGAAATATTAGATCAACCCTTGACCATGTGGGAAATGGTAAGTCTTGGGGACTTAATAGAAGAAGAGATGGACTGATGATAAATCCACCATCCTATGGCAAGGATAACTCCATATCTAATATGAAGACCTACTATAAATCCCTTCCTTTCTTTGAAGATACGGATTTGGAACACATTTATGCATCCAATCCCATGTTTATTTCAAGAATAGATATTTCCAAAGCCTACAAGGAATATTTGGAAAATGACTATGATGTTCTTTTACTTTACAGAAAACAAGAAGACAATATGGGCCAGTATTTAAATGCACAAAAAATAATTTTAGATGAAAATGGAAACTTAGAAAATATTGGACTACACCTGGGAACAGAAAATGTCTTTAATATGTTTATAGAAAATCTCTTTATTAAAAAAGAAGTATTTATAAGATTGGTTAAGGAATCTATGGAAAGGGGGAATGCCATAACCTTAACTCAGGCCATAGTAAATAATAAGAGCAAATTAAATATTGGTCTTTTAGAAGTTAGTAGACATGTGGAAATGATAAGGGATCTAAACTCCTACTACCACGCTAATATGAATCTATTAAATCACGGAATCTATATAGACCTATTATATGATGGAGAGGGAATTTTAACCAAGGCCAAGGACGAACCTTCAACCCTTTATAGGGATGGATGTAGGGTTTCTAATTCAATATTAGCCAATGGATGTATTATTGAAGGTCAAGTTGATAACTCTATTATCTTTAGAGGGGTAGAAATTGGTAAAAATGCCATTGTAAAGAATTCAATTATCATGCAAAAGGGAGTAGTTGAAGACGGTGCTATAGTAATAAATAGTATAGTCGACAAGAATGGAGAAATAAGGGAAAATGTTTTTGTCCAAGGGGCATATAACAATCCATATGTAGTTGAAAAATATCAAGTTATAGAAAGAGGTTAAGATGAAGGTTTTATACGTAGCAAGTGAATCAGACCCTTTTATAAAGACAGGTGGTTTGGCAGATGTGGCTGCCTCTCTGCCTAAGGCTTTAAAACAGCAAGGAGTGGACATTAAGGTAGTTATACCCCTGTACTCTAAGATAAAGGACAAGTACCTTGATCAACTTATAAAAACCCATGAATTTTGGGTTGATTTGGATTGGAAACACCAATATGCCGGAGTCTATGAAATGGACTATGAAGGAGTTACCTACTATTTTATAGACAATGAACAATATTTTAGAAGAAAGAGTATCTATGGAGAATTTGATGATGCTGAAAGATTTATTTATTTTTCAAAAGCAGCAGTTCTACTTCCTAAACAAATAAAATTCAAGCCAGATGTAATCCATTCAAATGACTGGCACACAGGACTAGTAAGCGCCTATGTAAATGAATTTAAAAAGGGAGATGACTTTTATAAGGATATAAAAACTCTCTATACAATTCATAACCTAAAATACCAGGGAATATTTGATCCGGCAGTATTTTCAATGACGGGTTTACCAGGATATTTAATGAATCCAGATGATTTGGAATTCAATCAGGCCATAAACTTTATGAAGGGTGGAATAGTCCAATCAAACAAGTTTAACACTGTTTCAAATACCTATTCAGAAGAAATTAGATATCCATTTTTTGGAGAGGGTTTGGAAGGCGTTATTAACTATCATTCAAATAAATTATCAGGCATAGTAAATGGAATAGACTATGATGTTTGGGATCCAGAAAAAGACGATCATCTTTTTGAAAACTTTGGTATTGAAACCTTTAAAAAAAGGGTAGTAAATAAGAGCAAGTTACAAGAAAAATATGGTCTTCCAATAAGGGAAGATGTGATGATGATATCCATGGTCAGTAGATTGACATCTATGAAGGGACTGGAACTGGTTAGATATATTATGGATGAGCTCTTAGAAGAGGATATACAGCTGGTAATCCTAGGAACAGGAGACAAGGAATATGAGCAAATGTTTAAGTACTTTGAAAGCAAGTACCCTGAAAAAGTAGCAGCTAGAATATATTTTGATTCAGATGAATCCCATATGATCTATGGGGCCAGCGACTTATTTTTGATGCCATCAGTGGCAGAACCATGTGGAATATCCCAATTGATAGCCATGCGCTATGGGGCTCTTCCTCTAGTAAGAGAGACAGGAGGCCTAAAGGATACGGTACTTCCTTATAATAAATATACCAAGGAAGGTACAGGCTTTAGCTTTGCCAATATTAATGCCCATGAACTATTGTTTAAGATTAAGGATGCCATAGATTTATACTATGAAAATAGAAGCGACTTTGATCAACTAATAGTAAATGCCATGGAATCTAAAAATGACTGGGAAAAATCATCTAAGGCCTATATAGACTTATACAGGAGTATGATTTAAAAGAATGATGGATAAATTAGAGGAAAAATTAAGAGATAATCTTTATCAGCTATATGCTAAAGATATGGAAAATGCAAGAGATTGGGAGATTTATAAATCCCTATCTCTTGCTCTTAAATTAAGGATAGGAAAGAATTGGAATAAAAGTTTAACTGGTGGTAGAAATGAGAAAAGAACCTATTTACTATCCTTTGAGTATTCTCTGGGGAATAATTTGAAAAAAAACATGATAAACCTGGGAGAATATGAACATGTAAAAAATATAATGCAGCTAAATAAAAGGTCTTTTGAGGGGATTTTAGACCAGGATAAGGATATGGAACTGGGCTATGGAGACCTGGGCTACCTAACTAATAAGCTTATAGAAGATGCTGCAGACAGGGGAGAGAATATATATTCTTATGGTCTTAGATATAGAAAGGGCATGTTAAAACAGGTTATTGTAGAGGGACAACAGGTTGAAAAGCCTGATGACTGGGCAGGCTACAAGAATCCTTGGGAGCATGAAAAGGGTTTTTCCCACCTGGTTGAGGGAAGGGAAATAAGCCTGAGGGCTGTACCCTATGATGTACCTATAGTGGGCTATGAAAATGATCATGTTAATAGTTTAAGGCTATGGAAAAGTGAATCTTTGGCTGATATGGACTTTCAAAACTTTGGCCAAGGAAATATATTAAAATCCTATGAAAATATTAATAGGGCCAATGCTATAGTGGAATTTTTGTACCCTCAAGATTCAAATTATCAAGGTCAAAGACTTAGATATGCCCAGGAATATTTTTTTGCCAGTGCTTCAATCCAAGACATATTTAAAAAACATAAAAAATATAGCACAGATAACAATCTGGCCCATATGGATCAATATATGGATATAAGTCTGATGGGAATTCACCCCATAATAGCCATAGTCATATTTGTTGATATTCTGATGAAGAAGCATCAGTTTAAACTGGAAGAGGCCCTGGATTTAAGTAGAAAAGTATTTACCTTTATAAATGTATCAGTATCACCAGAGTCTTTTGAAAAATGGTCTCTAGACCTTATAGAGGACGTTAGCCCTCAGATTATGGATACCATTTATAAAATGGACAAGTGTCAGGGGAAAACAGAATTCAAGCTTATAGAAAACAATGATTTAAATTTATTTAATTTAGCAATATGTTATTCAAGAGAGATATATCTTTTATCCAAGGAACACTATGAACTTTTTAAGACAGTTGTGGGTAGGGATAACTTTATAAAATTAGAAGACAAGATTCATATAATGGAGCTTAAAAGAAACAAGAAGAAGTATTTAAAGGAAAACAACTACCAGCTTTATAAAGCTTTAGAAAATAATAAACTAGAAAGACTTGAAGATATAAAGTTAAACAATAAGATTGCTCTATTAAATAAATTAGTAGATGACAGTAATATTAATCCTCACTCCATATTTAATATGAACTTTGGAATTTTTCACGAGTATAATAGGCAGCTTTTAAGTGCTTTAAGTATAGCTCTTTTGTATTTTGAATTGAAAAATGATTGTAACTTGGATATACCAGAAAGAACCTACTTTTTTGGGGGGAAATCTTATCCAAATTACTATGCGGCTAAGGAGATTATTAAATTTATAAACGCCCTAGCCTATTTAATAAATAAGGATGTTTTTATCAAGGACAAGATAAAGATAGTTTTTATAGAAAATTACAATGTATCCAAGTCCAAGATAATTATTCCAGGAGCAGATATTAGAGAAAACTTAACCATACCATCCATGAAGACCAATTACTTAAATGATAGGGAGTATCTGGCCAATGGTGCTGTGGTTTTAAGTTCTAGAAATCACAAGATAACAGATGAATATATTTATGAGTTTGGAAGTAGTTTTGAAAATATAAAAAATAGAAATTATAGGGCCTATGATTTGATTAATTCAGATCCCTTGATAAAGGACTGTTTTATTTACTTATCCAGGTTAAACTACAGTGACTTTCCCTATGATTTTAATGCAATTATAGAGCTTATCTTAAAATACAATGATGGTTTTTTTGTAATAAAGGATCTGAGAAGCCACTATGAGGCCCATAAAAAAATATGCCAGGACTATATGGAAGAAAGTAAATGGATGGGAATAGTAAATAAATCAATTGGTGATATAAATGAATAATATTGATCAGGTAAAAACAGATAAGACCTTGGGCCTAATCTATACAAAAGAATATAGTATATTTAGGGTGTGGTCCTACAGTAGAAAGAAGGTAATTCTTTTAATATACGAAGATGATAAGGCGGTTAGAAGGCAGTCCTATCATATGGTAAAGGACAAGGATGGAGTTTTTGAAATAAAGATAAGAGGAGATATGAAGGGCAAGTATTATACTTATCTTATCGATGATAGGGAGGTTACAGATCCCTATAGTCGCTTTGTATCTGTAAATAGCAAGAAATCCTATATAGGGGATTTGGCTACAACCAATCCTGAAGGATTTTTAAGCCATAGAATTCCCAGCTATAAAAGGGAAGAGGTCATAATTTATGAAGCCCATGTTAAAGACTTCACCTATGACTCTTCCAGT
The DNA here is from genome assembly GCA_937926545.1 of uncultured Helcococcus sp. GTDB lineage: Bacteria > Bacillota > Clostridia > Tissierellales > Peptoniphilaceae > CALAZW01. The sequence continues at coordinate 24,962 of CALAZW010000041.1, forward strand.
AGGGTGGAGAATAGAGGCCTATTTTTAGGAATGGCTGAAACGGGAATTTTAGGTAAGAATTTGGTTACAGGTATGGGCCATATTAGAGAATTAGGTATTACCCATTTACACCTAATGCCAATTATGGATTATATAAGTGTTGATGAAAGAAAAGATAAGTTTAATAATAAGCTTAACTATAATTGGGGCTATGACCCAGAACTTTACAATGCTGTGGAAGGATCCTATTCTAGCCAGCCAGAAGTTCCAGAAAATAGGATATATGAATTAAAAAAACTAATAATGACAGCCCATGAAAACAATATAGCAGTAGTATTAGATGTGGTCTATAACCATACCTATAAGACTAGGGATTCTAATTTCAACATAATTGAACCAAACTATTATTATAGAATGCATGGAGAAGACTTCTCCAATGGATCAGGTTGTGGAAATGAGTTTGCTTCAGAAAAAAAGATGGCCAGGAAGTTTATTATAGACTCTCTGGTATATTGGGCAGAAGAATACAAGGTGGATGGTTTTAGATTTGATTTGATGGCTCTTATAGACTTGGAGACAATAGACTTGGCCTTGGATGAATTAAAAAAAATAAATCCAAATATTATAATTTATGGAGAGCCTTGGATGGCCCTGGATAGTCCCTTGGACTATGATAGGCAGATAAGACCAGGTAAACAAAAAAATAAGGGATTCTCTCTTTTTAACTCCACATATAGGGACTATTTAAAAGGAGATAATGATGGTTTTAGTAAGGGTTATCTTCAGGGAGATTTTTCTAAGAAGAAAGAGGTCCAAAATGGTATAATAGGATCAGTGGGATTATTTATGGATACTGATTGGGCAAGTCCTATAGAGTCTATTAATTATTTTAATGCCCATGATAATTTAATTTTTCAGGATAAGCTGATAAATTCAGGCGTAGCAGTGGAAAGGTTATTAAAGACCAATAAGATGGCTTTTTCCATCCTACTGACAAGTTTTGGTCTGCCATTTTTCCATGCAGGAAATGAGTTTATGAGATCTAAGTCTATGAATCCAAATACCTACAATGCGTCAATAGATATAAATAAAATAAATTGGCAACTAAAATATGAAAACTATGATCTATTTTACTATGTAAAGGAACTCATAAGATTTAGAAAGAAAAGTAAGCTATTTAACGAGACAAGTAGAGAGACAATAAGAGAGAAGGTCAAGTTTTTAGAAGACCAGGACGATAGTGTAATTGCTTATTTTATAGAGGATAAGGAAGGTTTATACCTTATTGTTCATAATTTAAAGATGGAAGAAATAAAATTTGGTAAAAATATCATACCAGATAAAAAAGAAACAGAAAAAGAAATTAGTCTGGTATGGGATGGGGCTATAGTTGATAGAAAAGTGGAAGATTTTCTAATTCCAGCCTATTCAACAAGAATTTTTATTATAAAGGAGTAATGTTATGGATTATATGAAAAGATATGAAGAATGGTTAAACAATCCATTTTTTGACGAAGAAACTAAGGAAGAATTAAGACAAATAAAAGATGATAAGGAAGAAATACAAGATAGGTTTTATCAAGATTTAAAATTTGGTACAGCAGGTTTAAGAGGAATAATAGGAGCCGGAACCAATAGAATGAATGTTTATACTGTTGCCCTAGCTACTCAAGGCTTGGCTGATACTATTAAGGAATATGGTCAAGAAGCCATGGATAGGGGAGTTGCTATAGCCTATGATGTTAGACATATGTCCAAGGAATTTTCTCAAATAACAGCTTCAGTATTAGCAGCCAATGGAATAAAGGTATTTATCCATAAGGATATTAGACCTACTCCAGTTTTATCTTATACAATTAGAAAATTAAATGCTATTTCAGGTGTAATGGTAACAGCCAGTCATAATCCACAAGCCTATAATGGCTATAAGGCTTATTGGGAAGAAGGCTCACAAATACTTGATGATGTTGCTGACAAAATTTTAGGCCACATATCAAATATTTCCGACTATAGTGAAATCAAGGACATGGACTTCCAAGAAGCCTTGGATAAGAAGATGGTTGAATACGTAGATGATTCTGTTGTGGAAGACTATGTTAAGGATGTTTTAGACCTGGCTATAAATGATGAAAATATAGATAAGGATATTTCCATAGTATATTCACCATTGAATGGTACAGGAAACAAGCTGGTAAGAAGAATTTTAGATGAGAGAGGATTCTCTAATGTTCACGTAGTAGCTGAACAAGAAAATCCAGACCCAGACTTTACCACTGTAGGCTATCCAAACCCAGAAGATCCTAAGGCCTTTAAGTATTCAATTGAATTAGGCAAAAAAGTTGATGCTGATTTATTGATAGCTACAGATCCAGATGCGGATAGAACAGCTCTTGAAGTAAGGGATAGAAATGGAGAGTATGTATTCTTAACCGGTAATAAGATTGGTATCTTACTAGTTAATTATATTTTAGAGCAGCTTGATGCAAAAAATCAAATGCCTGAAAACCCAGTTATTGTTAAATCTATAGTTACTGGTAATTTAAGTAACCTGATAGCTGAAAAACACGGTGTTGAGTGTATAGATGTATTAACGGGATTTAAAAACATTTATGCTCCAGCCAATGAATGGGACAAGACTAGAGAAAAGAACTTTATCTTTGGTTATGAAGAAAGTATAGGCTTTAGCTATGGTGATTCAGTAAGGGATAAGGATGCAGTATCATCTGCAATGATGGTTGCTGAAATGGCTGCCTACTATAAAAAACAAGGTAAAAACTTATTGGAAGTTTTAGAGGATATTTACAAGGAATATGGTTATATGGGTGAAAAACTTGTATCCATAGTTTTGGAAGGTTTAGATGGTCAAGCCCTAATAGCTAGAATTATGGAAGACTATAGAAATAACCCATTGAGTCAAATAGGAGATATTAAATTGGTTAAGACTGTAGACTATCTAAATGATAATACAGGTCTTCCTAAATCCAATGTTTTAGAATATACCTATGATGATGGTTCTTGGTTCTCTGTAAGACCATCAGGTACTGAACCAAAAATAAAGTTATATATATATTCAATGGCTGATAACTTTGAAGCAAGCCAAGAAAAAATCAACTTGATTTATGATAAAGCAGAAGAAAAAATAAAGAAGGTAAAATAAGCAAGGGCCCCTTAGGGGGCCTTTTTATAGGAGATGTTATGGAATATTATGGAACTTTAGGGCCAGCTTGTTCAGATGTGGACACTTTGGACCAAATGATAAAGGCAGGAATGACAGGAATTAGGATAAATCTATCCCATGGGGACTTGGATGAAAAGACTGACTGGATAGAAAACTACTATAGGGCCTGTGAAGAAAATAAGATAGAAGCCCAAGTAATAGTTGATGTCCAAGGACCAGAGCTAAGATTGGGAGTTTTTGATGATATAGATTTAGAAAAAAACGAACTTATTAAGTATGTAAAAAAAGATTCAAAAGAAGAAGGGGTTATCAAGGGACCAGCAGAGATAATAAGCCATGGTCAGCTTGGAGACTTACTAATAGTAGATGATGGTAAGGTGAGTTTGAGCTTGGAAGAAAAAGCTGAAGACTACTTAATCCTTAGAAGTTTAGAAAAGGGCCTAATTAAAAAATCAAAGAGTATAACTATTAAGAATAAGGATATTAAATTGCCAGTACTTACTGACAAGGATATAAAAAACCTTAAATTTGCCCAATCAATACATATAAATAATCTAATGCAACCCTTTGTTAGAAGTGGTGGGGAAGTGGAAGAATTAAAATCCATTTTAGAAAAGGAAGGTTTGAAAAACTTTAAGATTTACGGAAAAATCGAAAATCAAGAAGGGATAGATAAGATAGATGAGATCCTAGACCAGGTTGATGTTTTAGTTATAGCCAGGGGAGATTTGGGCAATAATTTGGACATGTGGAAACTACCAGCCATTCAAAAAGAACTTTCTAAAAAATCTAGAGATAGAGGGGTTAATTTTATGGTAGTTACCCAACTATTAGATTCTATGATAGAAAATCCTCAACCGACCAGGGCAGAGGTAAATGACATTTATAACTCTGTTTTAGATGGGGCTACAAGTCTTATGGTTACAGCGGAAACTGCCATAGGAAAATACCCTGTAGAGTGTATGGATATGTTAAAGAAAACAGCAAGTCAAGCAATAGAGGCGAGGTAAGGACTATGTATGAAAATATATTTGAACTAATTAAGGATGCTAATATTTCCTTGGAAAAGGCCGTAAACAAGACACCTATTTTTGAAGCGTCAAAACTAGGTGAAAATGTTTATATAAAGATGGAAAATCTTCAAAAAACAGGGTCTTTTAAATATAGGGGGGCCTATAATAAAATAAACAATTTAAGCGAAGAAGAAAAATCTAAGGGAGTAATAGCTTCTTCTGCAGGTAATCATGCCCAAGGAGTTGCAAAGTCAGCAACCAAGTTAGATATTAAATCTTATGTGTGTATACCTAAGTTGGCACCAATAGCTAAAATTGAAGCAACTAGAAACTATGGAGCGGAAGTCATCCTTGTAGATGGAGTCTATGATGATTGCTATGCCCATGCTATTGAAAAGGCTAAAAATGAGGATCTGACCTTTATTCATCCCTTTGATGATGAGTATGTTATAGCTGGTCAAGGCACCATTGGACTTGAAATCTTAGAACAGCTACCAGATGTGGAAAGAATTATTGTACCCATAGGTGGCGGTGGCTTGATATCTGGTATAGCAGTAGCTGTAAAATCCTTAAAACCAGATGTGGAAATAATTGGAGTTGAGGCGGCTGAAGCAGCATCCATGTATAAGTCTATTTTTAATGGAGAAGTGACGACCATAGATAGTGTAAAAACTTTGGCTGATGGAATAGCGGTAAAGAGACCAGGAGACCTAACCTTTGAAATTGTAAGAGACCTGGTAGATGAAATAGTTTTAGTTTCTGAAGGAGATATAGCCAAATCAATCTTAAGACTTATTGAAGAAAATAAGATAATAGCAGAAGGTGCTGGCGCAGCTGCCATAGCGGCTTCTCAAAAGTTTGACGATGACAAGGTTACTTGTTGTGTCCTATCAGGTGGAAATATTAATGTAAATACTATTTCTAAGATTATCCAAAGGGGACTATATGAAACAGGTAGACTTTGTGAAGTGACCACCCTTATAGGAAATGAAGCTGGTCAATTGATGAAGTTACTAGAAATAATAAGAGAAGAAAGTATCAATATCCTAACCCTTACTCAATATGCAGAACATGAGAAAAGTAGCTTAAATTCTCAGGTTGTTAGAATGGTTTTAGAAACTAAAAACGAGGAGCAGGTGGAAGATATATTTAATAAGTTAAAGGCTGCAGGCTACAAGCACTATAAATAATTACTATATTGTAATTTGAAAAAGGTCACTTATAAAGTATAATGATTTAAATAAGGAGATTGATATGAAGTTTTTATTTAGACAATTGGAAAAAATATTTTTTACAAATATTATTGGTGAAATAGACTTATATACCATAGTATCAACTGCATTGAAATATGTCTTTGTATTTATTGTATTATACTTTATTTACGCCATAGTAAAAATGATATTTTTTGATATTAAAAGCATTTATAGAGAAGAGTCATCAGAAAGGCCCTTTCTTAGCCTGGTTAATGGAGACTATAGTTTGGAAAAGGACATTAGTGAAACTATTATTCTAGACAGTGTAAATACCATAGGTAGGGATAGGGAGAATACTATCATAATCAATGATGGTTATATTTCTAAAAGACATGCTATTATTATGCAAAAAGAAGACGGTTTTTACCTGGAGGACTTAAATTCTTCCAATGGTACTTTTTTAAATGATGAAAAAATAGAAGATTCTGTAAAGTTACTTGAAGGAGATGTAATTTCCTTTGGTGAATTGTCCTATAAATATAATGGGGGCGACTTCCATGCTTAAGAATAGAATATTTAATTTTACAATAACATCAGAGGAAAACAAAAATTATTACTGGGAGTTAAATTGGAAGTTGGCACTTTTTCAAACCCTAGGCCTGGGTTTGGCCATGGTTTATAATATGGCCAATATGGATAAGAAGATAGCTGCAATGGCGATAGTCTTAATTCTAATAAGTTTGGCGGTAAATATATATATTCCCAAGGTAACCAAGGGAGATATATTTTTTGTCCTAATTATTAATATGCTCTATACCATAGGTCTGATAACCATCATGAGGATTAATCCTGCAACCGGTTATAGGCATATGATCTGGTATATCTTATCCATGATAATAGGTTTTATAGTTTACTTTATTTTAAAGAAAACCAGTAACTTTTTTAGAGATAAGTATATATTTTTCTTTCTTTTGACCCTGGCCACCTTCATAGTTACCTTAGTATTTGGCGACAGGCAGGCGGGAGCTGTTAACTGGATAAGGATAAGTGATGGTATAACCATCCAGCTATCAGAGTTTGCGAAAATATCCTACATATTTTTAATAGCCAGTTTCTATAGTAATTATGAAGATATTGAAAAGAAAAAATATGGCTCCTACTATCTTATGATAGCCAGCTATATTTATATAGGTTTCTTCTTCCTACAAGGGGAGTTGGGAACGGCAATGATCTTTTTTGCCCTGATGATAGGATCCATGTTTGTATTTGAAGAGAGATATCTCTTGGTTGTAATAAATGTTATTTTAGCCTTTATAGGTCTTTTATTAGCCTATTATTTATTTAATCACATTAGGATTAGATTTGAAATTTGGTTAAATCCCTGGGATAGTTATAATGACAAGGGATATCAAATAATTCAAAGTTTATTTGCCATAGCCAGCGGTGGATTTTTTGGCTCAGGTATAGGCTTGGGAAGACCAGACATAGTGCCAGTTTCGACCTCGGATTTTATCTACGCTTCAGTAGTTGAAGAAATGGGAATCTTTATGGGAATATTTGTTATTTTACTATTTATTCTCTTGGTCTATAAGTCATTTAAATTGGCGCTAATGGACGAGGATATCTTTTATAGCTCTCTGGCCTTTAGTATAGGTATGGTCTTTGCAGCCCAATCCATAATAATGTTTGGTGGGGTTCTAAAGATAATTCCTCTAACAGGTATAACGACTCCTTTTATGAGTTACGGGGGAAGCTCGCTTTTATCAAGCTTTATGCTTTTTGCCATATTGCAACTAATTTCAAGTAGGGATAGATTATGAAAAATTTAAAAAATAAAAAGATGATAATACTATTGATAATAATTTTAATAATGTTTTTATCAATAATACTCTACCTGACCTATTTTCAACTTTTCAAATCAAATAAGTTAGCCAACCATCCCTATAATATGAGAAATTGGGTGGATGAAAATCTTATTGTGAGAGGTAGTATCCTGGATCGAAATGATAGGGTCTTGACCTATTCAGTCAAGGATAGCGAAGGTAAATCCATGAGAATTAATGAGTACTCTTATATGTATTCTTCAATCATAGGATATAATTCAGAGATATATGGAAAGTCAGGAATAGAAAGTAGCTACAATAAATATTTATTAAATATTTATGACAGTCAAAATGTTATAGAAAAACTTAAGGAAATGTCTTTAAAAAACACCAAGGGAAACGATGTGAAATTGACTATAGATAATGATTTACAGGCCTATGCTTATGGTTTGTTGGAAAATCATAAGGGAGCCATAGTTGTTATGGACCCCAAGTCTGGAGAAATTCTTTCCATGGTGAGTAGACCAACCTTTGATATAAATAACTTAGAAGCGAATTGGAACCAACTAATAGAAAGCAAGGATAGTATCCTTATAAATAGGGCCAGTCAAGGGCTTTACACACCAGGATCTGTTTTCAAAGTCTTAACAGCCACATCTATTTTAGAAAACAAGGTGGATTTGGACTATGATGATAAGGGCAGTGTGGTTATTGATGGTTACAAATTTAAAAACTATAATGAAATAGCCCATGGTCCAATTTCCATGAGAGAAGCTCTAATCCATTCTTCCAATGCCTATTTCATTGAAAAAGGTATGCAGGTTCCAGTAGACAAATTGGAAGAGACCAGTAAAAACTTTTACTTGGGTAGGGACTATAGTTTTGATCTTCCTAGATCATTGGCTCAGATACCTTATGGCAGTAAAATGTCCAAGACAGATTTCGCCTCTGTTTTATTTGGACAGGGAAAGACCTTAATTACCCCTTTAGATATGACTATGATAATGGCTGCCTTGGGTAATGATGGCCTTCTTATGAGTCCTAAAATTGTCTCTAATGTGGTAGATCCTGATGGAGATACAATATTAGAAAACAAGAACAAGGAATTGGGAAGGGCTACTTCCTATGAAATAGCTGAGGAAATTAGAGATTATTTGAAGTCTGTTGTAGATTACAACAAGTCCATATATGTACCAGGGGTGGAAGTTGGTGGAAAATCAGGAACAGCAGAGAACTCAACTGGTAAATCGCATTCATGGTATACAGCCATGATGCCTATAGAAAACCCACAATATGTGGTAACAGTTCTATTGGAAAGCGAAGGAGACACAGGTTCCCAAGCATCCGCTCCAATAGCAAATAAGATACTTAATTTTATCAATGGAAATTTATAGAACTCCTTATATAAGGAGTTCTTTTTTATAGGAATTTTTCTTTTATATTTAACCAGTACCAGTCCTTGTTGAAAATCATTTTATTTACCTTCTTATCAGACATGGTAATTTCAATAAATTTAATATTTTCAAACTCTTGTAACATGCCGTCTATACCAATAGAAGAAAAAGATTCTTCCCTTCTCCTAGTAATCAATTTTATTTTAGTATCAGAAGGAACTACTAAAGACTTGTCTAGAGATCTAAAGATACTTGATTTAATAGGGGCCATAGGTGTTATTTGATAGCCATCAAGGGTTTGGTAAAGCATGGCGCCTCCAGCAGATAGGTTGTAAGCAGTGGATCCAGAAGGTGTTGAAAAAATAATTCCATCTCCTGCAAAAGATTGTAGGAGAACATCGTTTACATACATATCAAAATGAATAATTGATGTGTATTTAGCCTTAAAAACTACTTCATTAAGACTTAAAAATTCATGTTTACCATCATTGGTAACCACCTTACAGTCTAAAAGTGCCAGTTGATCGACACAGTATTTTTCTTGGGTTATTAAGGGCAAGAGACTATTGGTTTCTTCAATGGGAACTTCTTGGTAAAAGCCCAGGTGTCCTGTATTGATACCAATAAAGGGTATTTGAGAGAAATTCGAGTCATGGACGGCCTTGATAAAGGTTCCATCACCACCTATAACCACGTTATATTTAGCCTTTGGATTGTAGTCGAGGGAAATTTCATAGCCCTTTTCTTCAAAGTCTTTTTTTACCTTATTCATCACCACTTCTGATCTATCATAATTATTATAAAAAATATTTACTATCTCCTTCACATAAACCTCCTTTGTTTTATTCTATTATATCACAGTAAAAAAAACCGTGAAATGGTTTACTTGATATATTAGGTTGCTTTCTGATATAATTAAAACAGATCCATATGAGTGGCCTTTATAATTAAACCTACACTAACGATAAGGGTATCCGGAGTTTACTAGGTGATGCAAAGCCTTAATTGGACTGCAGAGCTTACTAACAGGTAACCCACCTTCACATACTGAGGGGATCAATTAGATGGGCCACTCGATGGGTTTTTAATATATTTGTTGAAATACTGTAATTAGGGTATATATAGATAAATCTAATAATGAGGAGGACAATATGTCAATAAGAGAATATTTAGAAGAAAAACAAAGACAACAAGATAGAAAGAAAAAAGCTGAATCTGCGAAAAAGGTTGCACTAGGTGCTACTTTAGGTACTTTGATTGGTGGGGCAGCTGGAATCCTATTTGCTCCTAAGTCTGGCAAGGAAACCAGAGAAGATATTACTGAAGCAGCTTATAAGGCTGGAGATAAGGTAAAAGATTTATCACAAGATGTAAGTGAAGAGATAAAAGACAAATACACAGATGTAGTAAATAAATATGAAGATTATAAGGACAGTAAATTAACTGACATTAAATCTGTGAGCTATGAAATGGAAGACAAGTTTGAAGAAGTCAAAGACGAAGTAGAAGACCAAGTTAAAGACAAGGTTGGAGATGCTGCTAAAAAAGTTGAAGATACAGCAGAAAATGTTGAGAAAGCAACGGATAAAGTTTCTGATAAAGTTAAAGAAACAACTGATAAAGCCTCTGAAACCGTTAAGGATAAGGCTAAAGATGTGGAAAAAAAGGCCGAAGAAGTAAATAAGAAAACAAAAAATTAGGAGGTAAAAATGTTGGCTACTAACGCTGGTACAATAAACCTCTCATTTACCTTAATAGATTTACTACTTTTTATATTGTTATTGGCTGCAATAACGGCCTTGTTTTACTTAGTAAAAGTATTAAAGGCGGTGTCCAAGGTTGCAGGACAAGTCTCTGATATAGTTGAATTAAATAGAGAAAATATAAATGAAAGTATAGAAAAAGTTCCAAGTATAACAAAATCAGCAGATGAGATTTTGGATAATACAAATGAAATAATAAGGGATGTTAAGCCTGACCTTAAGGATACCTTGGTTAATATAACTGAAACTTCTAAAAACGCTAGTAAGATCAGTTCTAATGTTTCAGATACAGTTGATTTTGTTGCCATGTCAACCATTGATACGGTAGATAATATTTCAACAGGTATTACAGGATCAATGGATTATATAGGTATGGTAAAAGAAGTAATAGACCTTATTAGAGGAATAATGAAAAAATAATATTTTAACGATTTACCTAAGGGTAAATCGTTTTTTTATAAGAAGCTGGGAAATATCCTATTAATTTTCCCAAATTAACTGTAGATTTGTTGTTTAAATCTCTGATTTATGTTAATATATAAATATATAGGAAAAGCTTTGCTAAGAATGGAGTGATAATATGTCGAGACCAACAATGGAAGATGTGAAGAATTTAGCAGGTGTTTCAATATCAACAGTTTCAAGGGTAATCAATGGAACTAAAAAAGTTTCTCCAGAAAAGACCTTAGCGGTAGAAAGAGCTATTGAACAATTGGGATACAAACCAAATGAAGTTGCCAGGAGTCTGGTAATGAAAAAGTCCAATACAATTGGTATTATACTTGATGATATCGGTATAGAATACATGGCTCAAATTGTTAGGGGAATAGATGAAGTTGGGAAAATGTACAAATACGACATACTATTATACAGTACTTTTGGCGATTTAGAAGTTCAACGTAATGCAGTAGAGTTCTTATCTTCAAAACAAGTAGAAGGTATTATAATTATATCTGAAGGTATAAATAGTGAGATCGTTTATAAAATAAAAGAAAATCAAATTCCATACATACAGTTAGATCCTTATTTCAATTCGAATGAAATAACTACAGTGGGTATAGATTATAATAAGGCCATGTCAGAAATGACTGAAAAGTTCATAGAAAATGGCCATAAAAAAATATTATATGTAAGGGAAAGATCAAAATCTGATTCTTCCTTCTTAATGCAAACAGGTTATGAAGAAGTAATGGATGCACATGGTTTGGATAGGGAAGTTGTTACCGTTAGAAATAGTGATGTTGATTCAGCATATGAGTTCATGGAAAAACATATGGACTATATACATGAAAGAGGCATAACAGGTATAATAACATCCAATGATAAACTAGCCATAGGCGCAATTAATTACTGTTATGATAATGGATTAATAGTACCAGATGACCTATCAGTTTCAGGCTTTGGAAACTATGAGATTTCCAATTTGTACAGGCCAAGACTTACAACAATTAGATTACCATATTATGATATTGGTGCAATTTCGATTAGAGTTCTGATTAAACATCTCACAGAAGATGAAGAGTTTGATAAATCTATCAACTTAAATTATGAAATAGTTGAAAGAGAATCAACAACCACAAATTTGTCAAAATAATATTAAGATATTATAAATAATAAAAAAAACGGAGGGAAAATAAATGGTTGAAAAAAATGTAGTTGTAACTAATGAAACAGGTTTACACGCAAGACCTGCAGCAGCATTGGTTCAGTTCGTTAAGGCTATGCCTGGCGATGTAGAATTAATTAAAGAAGGTAAAGTAGCTAACGCTAAGAGCATATTTAGTGTAATGTCATTAGGTATCTCAAAGGGAACTGAAATAACAGTAAGAGTAAATGGCGAAAATGAAGAAGAAAATCTAAATAAAGTAGTTGAATTTATCGAAGGACTTACTGATTAATTAACAAGTAAAAGGATACTTAAAAAGTATCCTTTTATTATTATAGGGGTGATGTGATGAATAATAAATATAAGGGAATTATTGCGTCTAATGGTATAGCAATAGGTAAGGCTTATATCTTTAACAAAACCAAGGTGGACGTGGTAAAAGCAAATATTGAAGAAGAACAAGTTAGTGTAGAAGTTGAAAAAATTAAAAAGGCAATAGCAGACTATGACAAACAATTAAATGAAAGACTTGTTTCCAGTGAAGAAGAGCAAGCGGTTATAGATGCCCATAAGGAATTATTGGCAGATCCTTATCTAATAGAAACCATAGAAAATAAGATAAGTGGTGATAAGGTAAAGTCAGACTGGGCCTTAAAAGAAACCATAGAAGAAATGGTTTCCATGATGGAGATGTTGGATGACGAATCAAAGATATTCACTGTTTTAAAAAGTAGCATGACTGAATGCTACCGTGTATCA
>CALAZW010000042.1 GCA_937926545.1 uncultured Helcococcus sp.
GTAAAGGCATAGACGCTATTGAATAAAAACCTGGTTAATAAAATTCTATTATTGGCCTTGTCCACATTTTCATCCAGTTTCTCCTTGCCAAATATGATATATTCCTGCTTGCTGTTAAAGTCTTCCTTGTCATCTAGCTTGTTGGGGAAAAAACTAACTATATAGTCTGCTATAAGAAGATTGTCCAAAAAGCCCTGGCCAGAAGTTTTTTCTATCTTTTGACTATCCTCCATAACCTCCATAAAGTTCTCTAGTTTTTCAGAGTCTGAGTAGCCCTTTCTAATAGGTCCCAATCTGGTTTCTTCCAGGGATGCTCCTTCTTGGACTAAAAAATCCAGTCTGGACTCGCTTACAAAGTCAAAGAGCTTTTTTCCGGTCTTTTCCTTGAAAAAAAGAGAATTTACCCTGGCTGTAAGCTTGTTTTTTATATTTTTAGCCTGGTTTTTATCCCCCTCTCCCTTTAACTTTTCCTTGTTTTCCAAGTACTTACTTATAGGGTCGTCCTGGTAGTTGCCCAGGCCATAGTAAATATGTCCTTCTTCTTCTACTGCTTTTCCCATCTCCAAAAGATTTTCTTGATCATAGACCAACTGGGCCTTACTAGAGTCTACTCCTATCTTTTTAAAGATAAGATTGGATAAAAAGTCACCATTTTTATAGATGATCTTCATCTTGTCATTTTCTATATTCTCCATATAGTCCTGCCACTGGTCCCTATCTTTTTTTAGGTCCTTTTTAAAATCTATAAATTCATCAAGCCTACCTTACAGCCGGCTATACTGCCTATTGATCCTATTTATGGCATTGGCTAGGTTTTGTCTAGAGGCTCCATAGCCATTTATGATTTTTCTTTCATCCATGGTCAAACTTTCCTTGCCCTCCAGGGCCTGAGCATCTACCCTTCTTTGATTATAGTCATCAATTATCTTATTTATCTTATCTGAAGACTCATTTATAACTTTAAAATCCCTTCCTATATTATCCAACCTGGCATCTGCCTTGTTTATCTTCTTGTCATAGGCCATCTTTTCCTTAATGACCTTGCCATCTTCCACAGCCGAATTATAGTCCTTAATAAATTCTTCTATAAAGATTGGAATGTCTAAGATTTTCTTATACTTCATATATTCTATGATTTGGTTTTCCAATATGCTAGGGCTGGCCAGGCTACCGGACTTATCTATTTTTATTTCAAAGTTGGCAAGTCCCATGTCCAAGTAATTTTTCTTTCTCAATAAAAGATCCTTGTCTGGCTCTTGCTCCAGGTTATTTTGGGCTATAGGCCTTATCATGTCTTCTAAAATTTCCTTTTCCTCAGTGATGGCCAAAAGGTGGTACTTCTCCAAAAGACCAGTATCATGCTGGTAGTAGATTCCATTGACTATATTATTTAGGTTGTTTCTGGCTATATTAGAAGCTCCATAGAGAATGGCAAAATCTGTTATTCCCACACCCACCAAGTAGGTTGGTATCAAAAATAGATACTGATCCCCTAGTCCTCCTCTTGTAAAATATCTTTATTGTCCTCACCAACCCTTGTCTTAGTATTGAAAAATAAGTCCCCTAGAGAATTTAAAAAGTCGATTTGCCTAATATACTTGGCCTCTCCCAAGTGGTACTTGTCTATATCTAACTGGATCTTAGACTTAAAGGCCAGGCCCTCCCTATAGGAAATAGTACTCTCATACCTATCATAAAGACCCCATCTTCCCTTCTTTATGTGGTAGCTATAGTCCTTA
>CALAZW010000043.1 GCA_937926545.1 uncultured Helcococcus sp.
CATCTATAATGACGATTTTTATTATTTATTAGGTCATTACTTTAGGGTGGTATCTTGCTTAAATGAGATTATTTTTGCCCTTAATAAGGAATATCTTTTAAATGAAAAAAGAGCTGTTAAGATGGTGGAATCTTTTGATAAAAAGCCTAGTGATTATAAGGCCAGAGTAGACCAGGTATTTGACTTGGCCAGTAAAAATACTAAGATTCTCTACTCCAGCTATAGGGAACTGGAGAGTTTAACTGAGGATGTGTTTAGATTAGTGGAAGGTTGATATGGAATATAAGAAGTTAGTAGATATTGTTGATGTTAAAGAACTTATGGATTTATATAATAATTTTCATGATAGCTGTATAGTAAGACTTGATTATGAGAGTGGATCTTATGTGGATGAGGATTTTGCTATGAATTTTGGATCCAGAGATGACCACGCTTTAAGAATGGTAGTGGATAGGCAGGATGAACCTAAAACCATAGAACTGGTATTTAAAGGAGTAAAACAATTTAATATAAATGGCTATGAACATAATTATGTAGACCTAATTAATGAGGCCTTTATTGAATTTAATAGCCTGATAATAAATACATATAATAAAAAAGAAAAAATAGATGTTATTACCTGGTCTACAGATAGAGAAATCTATAGTATTAGTGTAAATCCACTTAAGGCTAATAACCATCAATACATAGTTGCAAAAGAGTTAAAGTGGAGATTTATTTCTAAAGACTAGGAGGATTTTGTGGCACAAATAATAATTAATGCAGATGATTTTGGCTATTCTAAGGCAGTGAACTATGGAATTATTGATAGTTACTTGGATGGTGTGGTAAGGTCCACCACTCTTATGGCAAATATGGATGGATTTGATCATGCAGTAGATTTGGCTAAAAAACATAGGGGACTGGCTGTTGGAGTTCACTTAACCATTAGTACTGGTAGGCCCTTAACTGATCTAAACCAAGGATTTTTAGACAAGAATGGAGATTTTAAAAGAAGATCATTTTATTTTGACGAGGATGAAAATCCTATTTTTGTAGCCTGGATGGATTCTATGGAAGTCTATAGGGAGTGGAAGGCTCAAATAGAAAAGGTTTTATCAACAGGTTTGGAGATTAGTCATTTAGATAGTCACCATCACATTCATTTTCATAGGGACTTTAAACCTATAGCTAAGAAGTTGGCTGAGGAGTATGGTCTACTTTTAAGAGATGAAAATCCTAGGGTGGATTATTTTGACAGGTATTTTGATGAAGTTTTAATTCAAAAAAACCTAGATTTTAAAAAGCTTGATAAAAGATTAAAGTCCATGTCCAGCCATCAGGTTATAGAGCTTATTTGCCATCCTGCCTATATGGACAAGAATCTTTTAGAGGGTTCTTCTTTTAACTTGGATAGGATTTATGAACTAGATAATCTTACCAATCCTCAATTTAAAAGGATTTTAGATATTCAAGGTCATGAGTTAATAAGTTATAGGGATTTGTGACCCTATATACTTTTAGTCATAAAAACTATATAATTAAAGAAAAGGAGTTTTTATGAAACTATACACGACAGACTATATAAGTGATAAGAAAATAGAGACCCTGGGCCTGGTAGTAGGCTCAACCATACAAACTGTTCATGCTGGTAAGGATTTTGGGGCAGGCCTTAAAAATTTATTTGGCGGAGAACTAACTGCCTATACTGAAATGATGGATAAGGCAAGAGACATAGCTATTAATAGAATGATAGCCAAGGCAGAGGCAGAAGGAGCTCAGGCAATAGTTGGGGTTAGATTTACTTCTGCTGAAGTTACCCAGGCAGCAGCTGAAGTAATAGTTTATGGTACAGCAGTAAAAATACTAGACTAGTTAATCTAGCCTAGTATTTTTTTATAGTTTTTACCTATAGCATCTTTAACTTCAAGGGGAGTTAGGCCCTTGATAGTAGCTATATATGAAACTATGTCTATCACATAGCTAGGTCTGCCGTATCTGCCATTGACCCATTCTAGAGAAGAAGGGCCATCAGTTTCACTAAGGAGTCTATTAAGGGGAATCTTTTTTATTAACCTGTCAGTTAAATCTGAATAGCCTATATCTGGTCCTATGGTAAAGTAGCAGTCTAAAGCTAAAAACCTATCAAGTAGATCCAAGTCTCCACTATACCAGTGAATTATTTGATTTTTTACCTGGTATTTTTCTAAAATCTCAAGGACTTCTTTTTCAGCCCCCTTAGTGTGGATATTAGCTACCTTGTCATGCTTTTTAGCCATGTAAATAAAGTAGTCAAAAATCTCAACCTGTTTTGGATAAACTTCTTTTCTTTTATCCCAAAAGAAATCAAGACCGATTTCACCTATAAAGTCAGCTTCCATAATATGGTCTTCCAGCTTATCTGTAGAAGTATTAAGCTCAACCTTCCAGGGATGAATACCAAATCCCTTTTTTATATAGGGACTATTTATTCCTTCCAACCAAATATAGTCTTCTAAATCCATGGATACAGCCAGGGTCATAATCTTTTTTTCTTCAATTAATTTTAATTCTTTATCTAGATCCTTATAGAGTCTTAAATGATCATGTGCGTTTATATACATATTTACCTCCTATTATTAATAACCATAACATAAAAATTTCTTTTGTGTTATACTATTAGAG
>CALAZW010000044.1 GCA_937926545.1 uncultured Helcococcus sp.
AATACCCTATTTGATAAAAAGATAAGTTATTTTTTTATCAAATAGGGTATATAAATAGTGAGATATATTAATAGAATTTTACTTTAACCAGGCATGACAGGGAGGTAGTTATGGCAATTCCACTTATAATTTTAGTTTCTTTAAATCTGGTCATCTTTTACATATGTATGTCATCGATAGAAAAAAGTAAATAAGCTTAGAAAACCTGATTTATTTCAGGTTTTTTTATTTAGTGTTAGAATATAGCTATATTCATAATGAACACATACTTAGCTTATAATATTAAGATGAGAAGAAAGGAGTACTGTTATGAGAGTTCATATGGGACTAGACGTAGGTTCTACTACGGTTAAGCTAGTCGTCATAAATGAAGATGAGGAAATTTTATATAGTAGGTATGAAAGACACCTATCAGATGTAAGAGAGACTGTTAAGTCTATTTTAGAAGATGCCTATGGAAGGTTTGGCCAGTGTCAACTTACCATTATGGTGACAGGATCTGGAGGAATGTTTGTAGAAAAGTATTTATCCATAGATTTTATCCAGGAAGTAATAGCTGGAACCAGGGCTATTAATTCCCAGTTGCCAGACATAGACGTGGTCATAGAGCTAGGTGGGGAAGATAGTAAGATTACATATTTAAGTGGCAATATAGACCAGAGGATGAATTCCATATGTGCAGGGGGAACTGGAGCTTTTATAGATCAGATGGCTTCCCTCCTACAAACAGATGCAGCAGGCTTAAATGAATTGGCAAGAGGGTATGAAAAGATTTACCCTATAGCCTCCAGGTGTGGGGTTTTTGCCAAGACTGATATCCAGGCTCTTGTTAACCAGGGAGCCAACCAGGAAGATATAGCTGCATCAGTTTTTCAATCAGTGGTAAACCAGACAATTTCAAATCTAGCCCAGGGTAGGCCTATTAGGGGAAATATTGCCCTTTTGGGAGGTCCTATCCATTTTTTAGACCAGTTGGAAGAAAGGTTTAGAGATACTTTGGGAGAAGAAGAGAATAAGTTTTTTGTCCCTGCCAATGGCCAGGTTTTTGTTGCCCTAGGGGCAGCCTTGGCCAGTAAGGACCTTGAGGCTATAAGCTTTAATCAACTGATGGAAAAACTAGATGAAGATCCTGATATAAGACTTGATAGAGATGAGACCTTGGACCCCTTATTTAAGGATGAAAAAGACAGAAGAGACTTTGAGTCCTTCCACAAGAAAGACCCTATAGACTATGGGGAACTTAAGTCCTATAAGGGAAAACTTTACTTAGGGATAGATGCGGGTTCAACCACATCCAAGGTGGTAGTTTTAGATGAAGACAAGAGAATCCTTTACAGCCACTATGCTAATAACCAGGGTAGGCCTCTAGAGCTTATGGTGGAGGTTTTATCTGATATTTATGACAAGAAAAACCCCCAGGCAGAAATTGTTGCCTCAGGTATTACAGGCTATGGAGAGGACTTTATAAAAAAGGCCTTGAAGGTAGATGTGGGAGAGGTGGAAACCATATCCCACTATAGGGCGGCCAGGTACTTTAATGAAGACGTGGACTTTATCTTAGACATAGGTGGTCAGGATATGAAGGCTATCCATATAAGGGATGGGGTCATAGATTCTATCCAATTAAATGAGGCATGTTCTTCAGGTTGTGGATCTTTCATAGAGACCTTTGCCAAGTCCTTGGGTCTATCAGTAGAAGAATTTCAAAAAAGAGCCTTAGATTCTACCAGTCCAGTAGACTTAGGTTCTAGATGTACAGTCTTTATGAACTCTAAGGTAAAGCAGGCCCAAAAAGAAGGGGCCAGTGTGGAAGATATAGCTGCAGGCCTTTGTTATTCAGTTATAAAAAATGCTATATGGAAGGTTATAAAGCTGAGAGATCCAGCTGATTTAGGGGAAAACATAGTGGTCCAAGGGGGGACCTTCTATGGGGATGGAATCTTAAGGTCCTTTGAAAAGGTAACTTCTAGAAGGCCTATTAGACCTTCTATAGCAGGACTTATGGGGGCCATGGGCATGGCTCTTATAGCCATGGAAAAATCCACAGGCTATTCAAGTATTTTAGATGAGAAAGAATTAAAAAGCTTTAGCTATAGGCATATTCAAACATCTTGTAAAAAATGTTCTAACCAATGTAGCTTAAATGTAAACATATTTCCAGATGGAGAAAGATTTATAACAGGAAATAGGTGTGAGAGAGGGGCAGGTTTAGATTTGTCCAAGAAGGATATGCTTTCCAATCTTTATGCCTATAAGTATGAAAGAGTCTTTGACTACAGGTCCTTGGAGGAAGATAGCGCTCTTATGACTGTAGGGATACCTAGGGTTTTAAATATCTATGAAAACTATCCTTTATGGCATAGTTTCTTTACCAGCCTGGGCTATAGGGTGGTCCTATCAGATCATTCTTCCAGAGAGGTTTATGAGAAGGGGCTAGCATCTATAACCAGTGAGACAGCCTGCTATCCAGCCAAGTTAAGCCATGGCCACATAGAGGATCTAATAGAAAAGAAGGTGGATTTTATCTTCTATCCTTCAGTTTTTTATGAGAAAAAAGAATATAAAAAAGCTGATAACCATGTAAACTGTCCAGTAGTTACAGGCTACCCAGAAGTTATAAGAAATAATGTGGAAGGCCTGGAAGAGAAAAATATTAGGTTGGTAAATCCCTTTATATCTCTAGAAAACAAGAAAAAATTAGCCAAAAGACTTTATGAAGAGCTGGATTTTTTAGGAAGAGATAAAAAAGAAATAAGAAATGCTTTAGACAGGGCCTGGGAGGAAGAAAAAAGATATAAGTCAGATGTTAGAAAAAAGGGGCAGGAGGTCTTAAGAGAGATAGAAGAAAAGGGCCAAAGGGCTATAGTGCTAGCCGGTCGTCCCTACCATATAGATCCAGAGATAAATCACGGTATCCCAGAGCTTATAAACTCCTTGGGCTGGGCTGTTTTATCTGAGGATTCTATTTTGGATGAAAAGAGGGATTTAGAGGACAAGACCCGGGTCTTAGACCAGTGGGTTTACCACTCTAGACTTTATAGGGCGGCTGAAATTGTGGGAGAAAGAGATGATTTAGAGCTGGTCCAATTAAATTCCTTTGGCTGTGGTCTAGATGCAGTTACCACTGACCAAGTAAATGATATTTTAAGGTCTAGGGGGAAGATTTATACAGTCTTAAAAATAGATGAGGTTTCAAACCTGGGGGCAGTAAAAATCAGGTTAAGATCTCTTATCCAGGCCCTGGATGATGGTAAAAGACCTATAAAAAAGGTAGATACAGGAATAAAGGAAGTAGCCTTTACCAAGGAAATGAAAAAAGACTATACCCTTCTATGCCCTAGAATGTTGGAAGAACACTTTGAAATCATGAGAGATATCCTTCATGATTATGGCTATAGGGTAGAGTTTTTAACAGAAGTAAACCAGGATGTTATAAATGCAGGACTTAAGTATGTAAACAATGATGCCTGTTACCCATCAATTATTACAATAGGTCAGATGCTTGAGGCCATAGAGTCTAAAAGGTATGACAAGGATAGGCTGGCCCTGGTTATGAGTCAGACTGGTGGAGCCTGTAGGGCTTCCAATTATGTGGGCTTTATAAGAAAGGCTTTAAAAGACTCTGGAAATGAGCACATCCCCCTTATAGCCCTATCTGTACAAGGTATAGAAGATAATCCAGGAATTACTGTAGGTCCCCTGATGATGAAGAAATTAATGATAGCCTGCCTTTATGGAGACTTGATTATGAGACTATCCAATAGGACCAGGCCCTATGAGCTTACCAAGGGGGATACTGATAGGCTAAAGGACTATTGGATAGCTAGGTGTAGAAAAGAAGCTTTAACTACTAGTAAGAAAAA
>CALAZW010000045.1 GCA_937926545.1 uncultured Helcococcus sp.
TCTCTGGGTCCTCAGGTTCCTCAGGTGTCTCTGGAGCCTCAGGTGTCTCTGGAGTCTCAGGTGCCTCTGGATCCTCTGGAGTTTCTGGCGTCTCTGGAGCCTCAGGCTCTTCAGGAGTCTCAGGCACTATATCCACTGGAACACTTGGCTTTTGTGGATCATCTGGCTTTTCTGGATTTGTTACTTCTACAATGTTTAATATTCTTCCACTTGCACCTTCAACAACTTCAACTTCGAAGGTTACATATAGATAAGATCTACCTTTCAGTTCTTCTATGATAACTTTTACTTCGTTATCCTTATCTGATAGGTTTTCTACTTTTTCAGTACCTATCTTTATACTTTCTTCAACTAGTTGTAAACCGTCTGGTAATGTATCCTTTACCTCTATATTTCTTAAAATACTATTATTTTTAGTATTGGATACACGGATAGTGTATTGTAGTCTATCTCCAACTGATGCTTCTACAGGGTCTTCATCGTTTGATTTTACTGATAGGATACTAGATGAAAATCTGTAATCATCTTCTGGTGGCTCCTCATCTCCAGTTTCATCTTTTTCATCCTTACCATCATCCGTATGATTATCTTTCAGATTTATAACTGTCTTTTCAGACTCAAGTATCCCATCTGAAACCTCTGGCTCTCCTGGTACTTCAGGAGTCTCAGGCACTATCTCCACTGGAACACTTGGTTTTTGTGGATCATTTGGGTTTTCTGGATATGTTACTTCTGCAATGTTTAATATTTCTCCACTTGCATCTTCAGTAACTTCAACCTTGAAGGTTACATACAGATAAGATCTTCCTTCTAACTCTTCTATGATAACTTTTACTTCATTATCCTTATCTGATAGGTTTTCTACTTCTTTATTGTCTACCTTTATACTTCCTTCAACTAGTTTTAAGCCTGTTGGTAAACTATCCTTTACTTCTATATTTCTTAAAATACTATTATTTTTAGTATTGGAGACACGGATGGTGTATTGTAGCTTGTCTCCAACTGACGCCTTTACAGGGTCTTCATCAGATGATTTTACTGATAGGATTCTAGATAAAAATCTGTAGTCCTCTTCTGGTGGCTCTTCATCACCAGTTTCATAGTCCTCATCTTTTTCATCCTCATCATCATCCATATCTTTATCTTCTAGCTTTATAACTGTCTTTTCAGATTCAAGTATTCCTTCTGGAATCTCTGGTACTATTTCCACTGGAACACTTGGTTTTTGCGGATCATCTGGATTTTCTGGATATGTTACTTCTGCAACGTTTAATATTTCTCCACTTGCATCTTCAGTAACTTCAACCTTGAAGGTTACATACAGATAAGATCTTCCTTCTAACTCTTCTATGATAACTTTTACTTCATTATCCTTATCTGATAGGTTTTCTACTTCTTTATTGTCTACCTTTATACTTCCTTCAACTAGTTTTAAGCCTGTTGGTAAACTATCCTTTACTTCTATATTTCTTAAAATACTATTATTTTTAGTATTGGAGACACGGATGGTGTATTGTAGCTTGTCTCCAACTGACGCCTTTACAGGGTCTTCATCAGATGATTTTACTGATAGGATTCTAGATAAAAATCTATAGTCTTCTTCTGGTGGCTCTTCATCCCCATTTTCATAATACTCATCTTCTGGTGGCTCCTCACCATAGTCAAAGTCATGTTCGTTTAGATTAATAACTGTCTTTTCAGATTCTAAGACTCCTAGTATTTCATTTTCTATTATTATTTCAGTCTCAGGTCTATGTGGATCACTTGGATTCTCTGGATTCGTCACAAGAGCTACATTCTTTAAGGTTCCATCTTCTCCAAGTTCTTCTATTATTGATTCAGTTATCTTAACATCAAAGCTTATTTTAGCTGTTTCTTCCCCAGCTAATTCATCTATGATAACTTCTATATTACTTCCTGAGCCCTTAAAAGAAATATCCTTACCATTCAACTTTATTGTATCGTAGTCTATAGCTAATCCTTTGGCTACGCTGTCTTCAACTTTTATATTTTTAAGGACAGATGCAGCTACAGTATTTTTAACCTCTATAACATAGGTAAAAATATCTCCTATTTCATAGGTCGTAACACCTCTGGACCTTGATGATATCTCATAGGCTTTTTCCAAGTCTTCATCAGAATATCCAAAGCTCCTCAAGCTTTTATTATTAATAGTGGATTTATCCTCTTCGTAAATTCTATTTAGATTAGACTCCACATATTTTTTTGTCTCCATCTCTCCTATTAATACATCCATAGGAACTGATGGTTTTAATCCGGTTTCTATATCTGGATTTTCCCCAGGAATATCACTTTCTTTAATAACTAAAGCTTCATTAACTATCCTTACCTTATTATCTATTACTTCCCTATCGGATAAATCTATATTTACTATAGCTTCAAAGGTTATTACAGCTTCTTCATCTCTTAAATACGGTATTTCAAGTTCAAGCTCATTATCAAGTACCTTTACTGGAACTGGTTTATCATTTAACCTGATAGAATCTTCAATAAGTTTGATTCCCTCAGGCATCTTATCTCTAATAACTATGTTCTTAGACAAACTATTCTTTTCTTTATTGCTAACTACTATAGAATACTTAACCTTGTCCCCTTGCCTAACTTCGGCCATATCTCCATCGTTAACTTTTTTTACAGCTTCCAGTTCGCCCTTTTTAGGGTTATTTATACAAATACTTTTAATTTCAAAATTTCCATTGCTTTTCTCAAAAATATTCTTTTCATCTATCTTAAATCTATATATATGCTGGTCATCTTGACTGTCTATTTCATACCCATCAGCTGGCATGATTTCTATAAAGGCATACTCATCTACTTCCCCTAAGTGAAGGTGTATTTGACCTTTATTATCAGTCTCTATATCTGTTCTTATTACCTGCCATTCATTGGGGTCCTTAGAACCACTATTACCCTTTTTTACAAGGTTAAATTTAGCCCCTTCAATAGACCTTTCTCTTGATCCCAACTCTGTTTTATTCAATAAAACATTGTTTATAGGTATATTTACTTTAGAGAAGGCAATTGCTTGTTTAGTTCCAGCAATTCCTGTACTTCCTGTTATTCCCCAATATACATTTTCAGGATCATCTAAATCTTTTCTTATATCGTGTTCTATATGGAAACTAGTATCCCCTATGCTTCCTTCTATAACTCCATCTCCTTCATGAGGGTTCCATTTATATACTACCTTTTTCCAATTTCCATCAGCTATTGGATTTTCCTTGGTCCCCTTAGCTAAAAGTATATGGTCACTTAATTTGTATCTTCCAAAACGAGTTTTATCAATAGTTCTTATGGCAACATGTCCCACATAGTTTTTTTTATTTTCCCCATTTAACTGTAGGTCTATATACTCAGGATTTTTTAAATCCTCATCACCTATATAAAAGCCCTTGTCATCTTCATACTCTACTTCATTATCTTTATTGTAATAAGTATCAAATTCTAATACATGGGCCCTTCCTAATTTACTGTGATAAATCCCCATTCCCCCACCATAACTTCCCATTTTAAAGTCTGGGTTATTATGAAAGGCTATCGTTATACCATCTGCTACCCACTCCTTACTAGAATCACCTAAATAAGTATAAAACTCCAATTCAAATGGTTCATTAAGGTTTATAGTTTGGTTTGTTTCTAAGGTTTCCATATTTTCTTCTAAACAAGTTGAATTATCACTGGTTAGCTTCATAGACTTGCCCCAAACAGAACCATGTGTTCTAATCATACCTTCTTCTGTCCAGTCTATTTCGTCTACAAATTGGCCATTCATATAATACGAATTAACTAACCCTTGGCCTGTTAATTGTATTATTTCTCTACCCTTTAAGTCCTCACCTTTTGTGAATGTTTCAATTCTATCACTTCCATTTACAGAAATATCCTCAAGAATATCTGGGTAATCAAAATAATTTCCCATATCTAATAAGTTATTCTTATCTAAAGGTGGAATTTCTTTATTAGATACCGATCGTAAATCTATTTTTTTATCTTCATCTACTTGAATTTTTTCTATAGATTTACTTCTTTCAATTTGGTCTAAATCTTCTGCTTTAATTTCTCTATTTCCTATAGTAAATGAACTTAATATCATTACTAAGGATAAAAGAAAAGCATTAAACCTTTTTAACTTCATAGCTTTACCTCCATAACAATTAATATTTATAAGTTTTATAAGCCTCCTCTTTAATTTCCATGTTAAGACATATTAGAATCCTCCATCAATAGACTAATATAGTAAAGCTTCTAGCTAAAACCATCTCGTCTTAGCCGTTTTTGTTTATATAGATTTTATTTTTTTTATTTTAGTACTTTTTCTTTTTTTTGGTTTTTATCTTGTTTTTTCCTATAAATAAGTTTTTCCATCTATATTAAAGTAATCTAATATAGATAAAAGGTAGACCAGAATATTCCAGTCTACCTTTTGTTAGATTATATTTTATTATTAAATTTTACTATTTTTTAACTTTTGTCTTAACCAGTTAGGTATTTCTTAGAATCTTACCTTTTAGTTCTTATTTTTTA
>CALAZW010000046.1 GCA_937926545.1 uncultured Helcococcus sp.
GCTCCTTATCTTTGAACCTTTTTGCAGATAACTTTTCTGTTTTATAACTTTTTCTTTATACTTTGCCTTCTGCTATTTGATTAGATTTCATAATATTTCTCCTCTAAAAATATATTTTTATTTTTTCTTCTCCGTATAAGGGATTTTAGGATATTATTATATTAAAAAAGAGAGGTTCCCCTCTCTTAATATCTATATACTCCCATGGAAGTTATTTCTCCTCTAGGAGTTCTTAAGATGTATACAAAGGGCTTATCAACAGTTATTTCAACCCTGTCCTCTAAATCTTCCTTGGTTTTAAAGGCCTTCAAATCTAAATCCCTGTAGCCTTCTATACCACCTTTAGATAGGCCTATATTTATATATTGTTTTACTTCTTCAAGTTCCAACTCTGGATAAAGCTCTGTCAAATCTAAGCTTTCCTTAAACTTAAATTTAGGTAGGGTAAAAATAACATGACCTTCACTTTTAGGAATGGATATTACCTCTTCCAGATAGGCCTTATCTGAAAACATATTCTTTTCCAACTGATTTGGCATGGCAAATAACATAGTAAAGCCATCTTCCAAAGGCATTTCAAATATTGTATTATTTGCATCCCTACTATACTTGGTCTTAACTATACCTTTAATAGAATCCATGGTCTTTTTTTCCCCATGACCGTCTTCAAATAAAAGACCTTGAGGTCTTTCATATATTTTTTTTGCCTTCCAACTGCTACTGTAGTCACTAAAGCTTAAAAGTAAAGGTCCCTTACTTGTAGATAGTTCAGATTTTTCAAATCTTTCACTGGTAATTCTAGCTACAAATTCATCCAGGCCCTCTCTACTATCTTTATCCTCAACTTTGCTTAAGTGACCTACATGATATTTTTTTAATCTATCAAGTACTTCCTCATCCAAGAGTTTTTCATTATCCAAGACTAAAAGGTTTTTATAAATGCTTCTATCTTTTTTATTGGCATATACAGCATCATCATAAACCTTTCGATAATAGTTTTTTACATCCTGGTCCAAACTGAAACTTTCTTCGATTTCACCATCATTACTAGCCTCTTTAATATCATAGTAGGCCAGGGCTGGGAAATAGATACCCATGGGACTAAACGCCTTATTTTCATCTTCTTTAAAAAAATCTGCTGCCTTGCCTAGGGCATAGTCATTATATTTTTTTATGTAGTCCTTATCTTCCAACTCATCACTGCTAGCCTCCACCTTATTAGGTAGGTAAATTGTATTGATTGCTTCAATAGGATTATTATCTTTTTTACCACAGCCTGTAAGGCCTGTCAAGGCTAACAAAAATAATAATACCAGTCTTTCTTTCATTTTCGCCTCCATCAGTCATTATATATAAGTATATATACCCTATTATGACCAATATTCACATATTTTCTCTTTTTATCCCTTTACTAATAAGACTTAAAAAGATAAATTTTATAAAATCTATCTTGTCATCAAGACCACTGTTTCAACATGTAGGGTATTGACAAACATGTCTACTCCAGTAATCTTATCCAACTTAAATCCATGGCCCTTTAAGTCATAAATATCCCTGGCCAAGGTGGCTGGATTACATGAAATATAAACTATACTATCTATACTGGATTCTCCTAAAACATCTATTATCTTAGGATCTAGCCCCTTTCTAGGAGGATCAAATAAAACAGTGGACCTTCTATCATTTATATTCAAATCCCCAATTACATTCTCAGCAGCGTCATTTATCCAATTAATATTATCTATAGAGTTTATCTTGGCATTTCTTCTAGCATCCTTGACAGCATCAGCAACTATCTCCACAGAGTCTATTTTTTCAACCTCCTTGGCTAAAAGGATGGAAGTCGTCCCAGTCCCACTATAAAGATCTATAACATTTATAGGGTTGGTTTCCTTGACATAGTCAAAGGCCCTTCTATAAAGTTTTTCTGTCATCTTAGTATTGACCTGGAAAAAAGATCTAGGTGAAAGATAAAAGTACCTGTCCTTAATTTTTTCAG
Source organism: uncultured Helcococcus sp. (assembly GCA_937926545.1). GTDB lineage: Bacteria > Bacillota > Clostridia > Tissierellales > Peptoniphilaceae > CALAZW01. The sequence continues at coordinate 2,000 of CALAZW010000046.1, forward strand.
AAATCTTATCTTTTCCACTTATTAGTTCTAACTTCTTACCAATCTTATAGTTGTTTTTTCTGTTATTTACTGTTTGATATATGGAAGTAACCTCTGCCTTCTTATTTATGTAGTCATAAAAATTATCCTTGTCCTTAAAACCTTCCTGGCTCATTACAAAGACCAACATGGACTCTCCCAGACTGGTGGCCCTCACTATAATATTTTTTATAAGGCCCAGGTCTTTTTTGTTATCATAGCCCCTAAGTCCATATTCCCTAATTGCATCTTGGACTATGACTAGTAAATCATTAATTTTATCATCAGCTATTATACACTTATCTATAGCTATATGACTATTACTACTTCTAGAAAAGTAGGAGATTTGTCCCCTATAGTCCACCTTAAGCTCTAGTTTATTCCTGTAACCATATCTATTTTCTGCCCCAATAAAATCTATGTCTTCAAGGTCTTCTCTAGCTATCTTATTTATAGTAGCTATGACCAAATCCTTCTTATATTTTTCCTGTCTTTCATATTCTATATTTTGAAAATTACAGCCGTCACAAATATCTGCATATGGACACCTGGCATCTTCCAAGTAAGGTGATTTTTCAACCGTTTTAATTTTTTTAGCCTGGTAGAAGTTCTTTTTCTTGCCTACTATTTTAGCCTCTAGTCTCTCATTTAGAATAGCTCCTTCAACAAAGAAAATAAGCCTATCTTTCTTAGCTACTCCTCTTCCTTCTGTATTTATGTCTATAATATCTAATATTAATTTATCTCCTATTTCCATAATAATCCTTTCTATCTTTAATATCTTTATTTTAACATAAAAAAAGCCACCAAATGGTGACTTTTATGGATTAATACTTACATTTTGCTTCATAGTGGGTGTGAAGTAATTCATGGGCCAAGTCTCCTCCAACCTCTCCCAGGTATTCTTCATAAAGTTTTATTACATCAGGGTTATGGTGGGAAACTCTAAGTGCTTGTTTTTGGTCCTTCTTGAACAGCCCTGCTGCTCTCTTATCTAAAAGGGTAAAGTCCCCATGATGATAAGGCTGACCAGCCCCACCAACACATCCTCCCGGACAGGCCATAACTTCTATGGCATGGAATTTATTTTCTCCCTTTCTTACAGACTCCATAAGCTTTCTAACATTACCCAAACCATTGGTAACTGCTATGTCATAGGTTGTTCCTTCTATCTCTACAGCGGTTGTTTTTATTCCCTTAAAGCCTCTCAGTTCTTTAAACTCTAGGGCCTGGTCTAGAACATCTCCTGTTACCTTTTCATGAACAGACCTTAAAACTGCTTCTATAACTCCGCCTGTAGCTCCAAAGATGGTAGCTGAACCAGTTGATTCTCCCAAAGGATC
>CALAZW010000047.1 GCA_937926545.1 uncultured Helcococcus sp.
AGATATTTCAATTCTTGTCATTGTTTTGTTTTGCCTCTTCCTCCACCTCTCTTTCCATAAGCATTTCATAGGCAGAACACCTGTCCTCTCTTCTTGCAGATTTTTCCCTTAGCCCACTGGTATTTATTTCTTCTCTAGCCAGTTGAAAAACATAGTTCTCATCCAGGTCTAGGGGCTTTTCATACTTGCCACCAGCAGGTTTTTGGTCTGTCACAACTAGGTCAGCCTGGTCTAAAAGCCTTCTATCCACCTTTTTTAGCCTGTCATAGACCAGGTAGAGGGACAATTTCTTAGTATTTAAAAGGTGAAGAAGATCTGCCTGGATTTTCTTGTCCAGACTCTTAAAAAGATCTAGATCATCTTCTATAAAGATGGCAAGAGGCCTATCCAACTCAAAACTTTCTGTCACCAACCAAAAGGCCAGGGCAGATTTAAGGCTGGCCCTAGCCCCTAGAAAGCCCAGGTCAAAAATGTAAAGGTCTCCTTCCAGGTCATTTAAATCTAGGGAAGGATCAGTAAAAATATCCCCATAGTCTCTTTCCAGCTGAACTAGTTTTTTTATTATAGCAGAAAGTCCAGCCCTACTTATTGATCCATAGGACCTTTCAAAAAAATCTTTCTTGTCTCCCAAATAGACTAGAAAGGACCTGAGATCCTTTATGTCATAAAGATAAAGCCCCCTCTGGTCGGCTATGGTAAAGGCCAGACTCAAAAGGTCCTTCTGGCCTGGACTAAGCTCTAGGATTTGTCCCAAGTAGACCGGCCCTAAAAGGGACATATTAAGCCTTAGATCTATTAGACCCTGGCCTGGTGGAGAAAATACATTAACCTCCCTAGCAAAGGTTCTATCCAAATCCTTTTCTTTTAAAGATAACTCTTTTGTAACAGTGATTACAGGCCAATTACAATTTAATATTCTTCCAATTTCTTTTCTTAAATAATCATCTAGTCCTTCTTCCAAGGCCAGTACTTTTAAGCCCTTTCCTATACTTATTTCTCTTCCTAAATTTTTCATGGCAACTCCTTTAGTATTTTTATGCTATCTTTATTTTAATTATAAGCACAATTAACCTTTTACACATTACCAAATATATTATATAATTGTTATAT
>CALAZW010000048.1 GCA_937926545.1 uncultured Helcococcus sp.
CCCTTGGTTTCATAACATTAACTGCACCCATCACTATTATGACACGTTCCCCTGTGGCCATATCTAAAATTCCCTGCCAATTATTTTCCTTTAGACTTCTTATGGCCTCTTCCTGATATGGTCTTAATTTAATCTCCATAATAAACTCTCCCTGCGTAATCAACCGTTATCAATCCCTTGTAAGTAAGGTCCCTTCTAAGCTTTTTATCTCCTTCATACTCTTTAAACTCATATATGCCTTTTTTTACCAAATAGTCATATATATCACTTTCAATTTTTCTTCCTTCATAGTCATTTATTAGAAGGTCACATACTAGCTCATCTATACTTTCAAAGGGACTATTTTTCTTAACAAGCACTATCTCTTCATTTATATATTGTTCATTATTTCTATCTAGTTTTTTATATCCCTTATTTTCCAAGATATTTGCTAATAAAAATTGATTTAATTCATGTTTAGTCCAACTTGGCTTAATTGGACTTTCCACTAATATCTTACTCAAGGAAATATAGTCTTCATCCGGAATAAGGTCTAAAACATGGGTAACCAAATCTTCTTCTATAAAAAAGTTTTCCTTATTTATATATTCTTCCTTGCCAACCTGATAATAGTATTTATCCATATTTTTCATTAGTCTTCTTGCAGTGTGCCTAGGCAACATCAACTCTTCTATATAGTTATAAATATCAAATCTGGTTACCTTATCTGTAAAAATTAAAGGTATTAAATCATCCAAGGATTGGGCTTGAAAATCTTTCTTATAAAGATAACTTATATTTCCAACTATATAATTTGATTTCTTTAGTATATAATCTGTTAGCTCTTTTGATGTCTTTATAGATTTTTCATTAAAGTAATCATTATAGACTGGATCAAAAGTAATCTTATTAAAGAGTAGATCACCTGTAGAGAAACCTTCTTCAAATCCTTCTTCTATAAACTTTTTGTATATTTCTTCTTTGCTATAATTCTTCTCTATTTCATCTACTAAATAGATTTTATTACCTATTCTCGTAAGCCTGCTACTTCCCCTTAAACTATAGTCTATGTTCTTATTCCTAATTCTTAGACGCTCACATATTTCTTTTGTTTTTAAGGGTTTGTTTTCTTTTAAGATCATTCTATAAATGGTCTCTTCATTGGATACAGGACTTCTCCTTCTCCTAAATATGTTTAAGTCCCCTGGTCTTATAAAATAATGTTCATACAAATTATAATTAATGATATCAACCAGGTGATAAACACTTTTTATCCTACTGGTCTTTAAGCTTATGGCCTTAAAAGCATCTTTTGCCTCCACATGGGCTTTTTCTTCCAGTCCATACCATTTCTTGTAAATAACATTTTTTATTATTTCCAAGTCCTCTTCATTTATTGGAAAATATCCATAATAATAATATTTTCTCTCATAAACTTGATAAATAGTCTTGTTTTTACTAAATAGATCTTCCAGTTGATAACAGGTTTCGCATGTTAAACCTATACCTGTAAGCTCTTCATACCTTTTACCCAAGATTCTAAGATTAGAGGGATCTAGGATAAATCCATCCTTATACTCTTTCTTTAAGATCATAGATAAAATATTAGTTTCTTTATTTTCCCCTAAAAAATAATAGTCTCCTATTTCCTTAAGATTTATATTCTTTTTTAATAGGTCCAAATCAGACCTGGTCATATCTTCCAAATAAGCCAATTGCATATATAAATCGTCTATATATCCATAGTCATCTATCTTTCTTAAAAGTCTTCTAACTTCCTTATCCCTGTCCTTATAGTAGGTTAAATTTTTTAAGTATATTCTTTTCCAAATATCTGAATAATAGATATCTTCCATTTTATTTTCTTCTATAATAGCTATAACTAAATCTCCCTCTAGGTAATTAGCTAAAACTGATTTATTTAGATAAGTATTTTCATCAAATAAATTATTAAATTTATCACTTGATAATAAAAAAATTTCCAATATACTTATAGCTTCTTTTTCTATCTTATTTATACTGGCCCTATCCAGGTTCAATTGCCTGGAAACCTTAGTCGTTGAGAACTTATCCTTGTATCTTAACTGTAAAAGTGCAATTTCATTTTTCTCTAATAACTTATCTATATTTTTCACAACTCTACCCTACCAGCCCAATCAACGATAATTTTATTATCCTTAAGCACATCTTGGAAAAGTTTTTTATCGCCATCATATTCCTTATACTCATAAATTCCTAGTTCTACCAGGTAGTCATAAATATCTTCTTCTAAGAGTTTCCCTCTATAATCATTTTTAAGCCTATCGTAAACTAAGTCTTGTATCTCTATAAATTTGGAGTCTTCCTTTACTAATACTATTATCTCTTGTAGATAACTCATAGAATATCTACTAAGTTTCTTATAGCCATTGTTCTCTAAAATATAGGAAACTATGTGTTGGTTTTCTCTAGCGCTTATACTTAAAAAATCTATCTTGTTTTCCTCTATCAACCTATTTGGAACAATAAATCCTTCCTCTTCATAAACTTTAGCCAAGGTTAAAACCAAGTCCTCCAAGTCCCTATTAATGTTTAAATATTCTTCTTTTATAAATTCTTCACTTCCTATTTGAATATAATTATAATCCTCTACTAATCTTTCTATAGTAAGACTTGCACTTTGTGGGTCCAAGTATAGATCATTCACCAAGCTATCTATTATCTCTTTTCTAGTAACTTCTCTCTTATATTCATAATTTATAAAATCATACATGGACTTAATAGGTGATTCTTCCAAATATAAAAACATGTTATTTCCCTTAACCTCTGGCTTAACATATTTTACGATTCCACTTAATTCCTTGCTATTTTCTATCTTATTTTTTTCAAGTAATCCTGCTAGCCTTGGATCAAATAAAAACCTGTTATATATTAGATTAATTGTTGTATATCCATTTTCAAAGCTCTTGTCAAGGGTTTCCTTTAAGTATTCATAATCAATACCCTCAAATATTTTTTCTGCCAAACCTACTTTAGAATACATTTTTATAAGACTACTATCCCTATTATTAGCCAAAGTCATATTTACCCTCTGCTTTGTTATATTTACTTCCTTAACTAGTTTTTTTACCTTTATTGGGTAATCATAGCCTTCTAAATGTCTTTTTATGATATCTAGATTAGATAACTTAACCTGTTCATTCTTATAAAGAGTCATAGAATTCTTATCAGAAAAAACATAATCTTCAAAAAAATAATACTTGATTAAAAAATAAGCATGGTAATTACTAATTAAATTATCTATACCTACACTTACAAATAGTTTATATAAGTTCTCTGAATTTAACCTTTTTTTCTCTTCCATCACTTTTTCAAGGACCTTTTTGGCCAGGTCTAATTGCTCAGAACTGAAACTACAGTAATCTATATATTGATAGGTCCTCCTATCTACCATAATTATGTTCTCTACCCTATCAATTGTGGAACTGATATTTCTTACGCTTGATAGGAAAAATTGGTCTCCAAAATAGCCTGTAAGTTCTATTTGAAAATCCTCCAAACTTTCTTCATCAATTTTTACCCTAGAAGGATTAATATATTTAAAATACATATCTAGACATTCTAGATTGGTCAAGTTTCCAGTATAGTAAAACTCATCTATGATTGTTATTCGGAAATATTTTATTATATGGCTTAGCTCCCAAGAGTTTATCTCTGTGTAAATCCTTAGAATTTCTTCCTGTAAGTCTTCATAATAACCATAATCTTCTAGTTCTAATCTGATTTTTTCTATGGAAATAAGTGTATTTTTCATTTGTTCCAAGTCTGACAGATAAAAACTATTTGTGATTTTTGAATAGTAAAATTCCTCAATTCTATTATCCTTTAAAATCCTAAATAGAAGTCCATTATTTAATATTAACCTTAGTTCTTCTTCAGAAAATTTCTCTCCAAATAATTTTAAACTTGATATAAAGCTTATCAGCCCCTTATCTTCTGCCATTTTTCTTATTGCTTTTTTCTCAATTTGTCTCACTCTCTCCCTAGTAACGCCTAAGTCTTTTCCACATATTTCTAAAGTTTTATTCTCTAAAATCCTTCCTTCCAAAACCATAACTTCTCTTTCATCCAGAAGGTCTTGCAAACTAGAATATTTAAGCCTATTATCTTCAAATTTCCTATATTCATAAAGCCCCTCTAAGGCATCCTTTAAGTTTTTTCCTTCCAGCTTTCCTTCTTTTAAATTTATGTTTTTTAACTTAAAGATATTTTTTAATAGGTCTGGAGCCTTTACATTTATATCTGGGTCCATAAGGTATAACAAGTCTTTATTAATATCAAGAAAATCTATATTTAAATAATTTTTATTATTAATCTGATATAGGAAATAATCTGAATAGTTTTTTATTTCATCCCTATTATTTAACTTATGATTAAATAATATCTTTTCATTTAGTTTTTCTATCTCTTTTAAGCAAGTGCTGTAGATTTTATAAAGCTCTAGCTTAAAGGTACTTCTTCCCTTTATTCCAACTCCCTTAAGACCTTTTATTTTCAAGTCCCAAGATTTCATATAATAGTCATAAAGTGAAGGTCCCTTCTTTAATATTTTTTTAATTTTTTTATCAGCCATACTAGAATTAAATTCAATTAATTCTAATAAATTCATATTCTTCATAATCCTTCTATAAAGAGCATTGGATTTATTAGAAAGAAAGTTTTTAGTTAAACTCTCATCTATACTAGTTTCCTCCAACTCTGTAATATCAAAGTCATCAATTTCATCCATGCTACAATCTAGTCCAACTATTTTTCTATCTAATTCATAACTATATCCATCTATCCTATTAAAAATGAAATCATCTAGTTTTTTCTTATCTTTTATTTCATCTTCACTGGCCCTTAAGATATAAGAAAATATATTTCTTATATTTCTTTCTTCTAAATATTCAATATCTATTTTTTTATAGTCAGATATTATATCCTGAAAAACATCCCTTCTAAATATAAGGTTGTCCCCTTCCTCCTGTAATAAAGGCCCCAAACCAACTAGGGAAATACTGGTTTCCATGTGAGATATAGAGAAATCCTTATTATAGAAGCTGGAATTATTGAATAAGAGCATTAATTGATTAATATTTTTCATTAAATCATCCAAGCTAGAATAGCTTAATAGCTCTTCCAAAATATAGTCATTTAAGCTTTTTATATAGCTATAAGCCTTATTATCCCCTATTATATTTAAAATCTCTCTCAGAGATTTGTAACTTTCATCTAAATACTCTTCAATGGTATTTATACTAAACCTGGAAAGTAAGTCTACAGCCTCAAAATCTCCTTTAAAGTCAAGTTCACTTAGCTTTTTCTCTAAAAAAACATCCAAATCCAATTGGTTCTTCTCTGTTTTACTCTTAATTCTTTCTAGGTTTCTATCAATAAAACTATATTCCTCCAAGCCTTTATTAAAAATATAGGTCTCCAAATCATTTTCTTCTAGATTTATATCCTTATCAATAGTACTAACTTCTTCTAATTCTTCCATATATTTAAACTCAAAACCTAGTCGTGCAAACTCATTTTCTACAAGCTCTACATTTTCTATCTTATTAACATAAGCTACATATCTAACTGGTAAATAATTAAAGTACTTATCATTTTTAATCTGTGAAAAATCTAGATAATTAAAAAGGATGGTATTTAGCTTCTGATACTTCATCCTATTATTTTTCACGTATATAAGCTTGTCATTATCCTTAATTTCCAGCTTATAATTGTATATTAAATTATTTTCTTTATTTATAACAAATCTACATCCCCTTAATAACAATTCATCCCTCAATATAATAAAGTTTGCATTATTATCCCTATAATAACGACGTAGATAATCTAGATCTATTCTATTATTTCTTATCTTAACATCCTTTATAAAGCCCTGTAGCACATATGAACAGTATTTCATCTCCATATGCTTAGGTAATTGAATATATTCTGAGTACATAGCTTCCTCCATACATAGATTTTAACATATTTATACTCTATTGTGAATTATATTTATATAGTCTATTAAATCGCATCTGTTTTTCTTGACTTTTACTTGTAAAAGTATTATCGTTTAATTAGATAAGTAATAAGTAGTAAGTAGATGTGCTTGCTAAGGACTACAATATATAAAAGGATGAGAATAAAATGAAATTAGAAGATAAATTTGCCATAATTAGCTTAAACTCTTTGGAAGTAAACCATTTGAGTAAATTAAAAAGAACCTGCCTAAATGCGATTTTTGCCTGCAAAGTCTACCTGGAAAAAGGACTTTGGCCAGATAAAAACTACCTTAAGAAAAATATAGATAATTATTCTGAATTTGAAAAGTCCCTAGTCTCTGAACTAATAAAGGATAATTTGTTAAGAAAGACAAACTCCATCTATTCCTTAGACTATGTATTTGAACAAGCTACTGAAGATATAGTTATCTATGAAGCCGATGGGGCCGCCTACCAAAAAATTATAGATGAAATAAAGTCCCATCTTTTAGAGCTGGAAAGCTACCAAGAAAAAGATCTTTTTCTTATCTGGCTTCTAAAGGAAACTGATCTTATAAGCAGTATTTTTTCAAAGTTTGAAAGTAATAAGATGGACTACCTAATCGAACTATCCCTGGCTGATAAGCCCCTACTTGCAGGAAGATTTTCTTCCCATTTAGTAGCTAAAAAAACCAAGCTATTTAACAGGTTTATCTTGTCCAGATCTAAAAACAAGTCCAATAACTACTATAAGGGCCTCTCTTACATCATGCCTGTCTTCTATAGAAAAAAAGCAATCTTTATTAGGACAGAAAATAGATTTGTAAGAAAGGACGAAAGACTGGAAGACCTCTTCCAAAAGTTGGATGAAAGATCTATCTCCTATAAACTCGTTAGAGATGGTCATATTCCCCTTGTCCAAATTCATAACAAATACTATCAAGTGGTTCCCTATGTGATTAATATGTATAGGTTTGCCACCTATGGTAGCCAACTAAGAGAAGTTACCTTGTAGGTGATAAGATGAGTAGAAGAAGAAGTTTAGAAGTTATAGAAAAATCAGAAACTGTCACCATAGGAGAACTTGCCAGACTTACAGACATTAGATACTCCACTCTTAAGCACTATACAGAAGAAGGGCTTTTACCCTTTATCCAGGAGGGCGAAAACCTTACCAGAAGATATCCCAGAGAAAAAACCTTGGATAGATTGGAAGAAATCCTAAAACTAAGGGAAAAAAACATGGCTATAAAGGATATTGTAGGCAAATTTGGCTTAAAAGAAAAAGATAGCCTGGCCTCCATCTTCTTATCCCTCTTAGAGGATACAAGTTGCTTTTCAAAGACCCGTTTGGAAAAACTTAACTTTATCATTGATAGTTTTGAAAAAGAAAAAAAATTAGTTGATAAATTGGAGCGAAAAAAACTTCCTCCAGTTTCTAACCATCAAGAAAAAAACATTTATAGTCTAAGAGAGGCTAGTACCAGCCCTTCCTGGGACGAAAATACCAAGCTATTTTTATGGGCCTTAAATAAACTAGATAGCCTGGACTATATTTTTAGTCGATTTGAAATAGAAAAAATAGAGGAAAGACTAGTAGAACTCAAATTTCATGACCCCTTTATCAAAAAACTTTATCTCTATAAAATATAAGCCATCAATTGATGGCTTATAACTTTTTATCTTATTTAATTTTCCTATCTATTTTTTACTCTCTTATCTTAAAGGTATCCTTGGCCTTAAATCTAATTAAAATTAAGGATATTATTAAATACACTATAACTACAGATGCTATTATTATAACTCCTAGCCCACTAACATCCCCCTTTTGCATTAACATATAACTTACCATATAAACAATAAAGTTAAAGAAACTATAGACCGGACTTTTAACATCCGAGTTTTCTGTATAGGGCTGAACCAAATAATATAAAGTTAAATAGTGGGTTGAATAAAACAAGGTCAAAAGAATTATCAAACCAAATAAGGGTAAAAGCTTTACCAAGCTCATCTTTAAAAATGTAGCCAAAACTGCCAGGCCTCCCATAAGGGAAAAAGTCATTATACTATTTAAGGCAAAACTGGTCTTTAACCTTACTATAAAACTTTTTAAAATAGCATCAGGCTCCCTATACCAATTATTAGGTAAAAGAGACTTATCTATATTATTAAATAAGGCATAAGTATACTTGTCTTTAAAGGCCATCATGTAAACTACAAAAAACCATATACCCAGCTTACTGAAAAGATCAAAGGCAATCTTGTCTTCTTCACCTGGCCACATATAGGATACTATCCCTATTAATAAGGGAATAGTAAAGGCTGCCAAGGAAATCTTTCTAGCCCTCTTACTAAATAGCTTACTATACCTATTCATAAAAATACTGTTTAGATAGTCATAGCCCTTCTTTCCCTCCACAGATCTGTTCTCTCTTAGATCTAAATCCTTATCTTCCAATACCATCTTTTTAGTATTCATATTTTCCTTGGTTTCCAGCATATCAGAATCCAATTTTAACTCGGCCTTCTTAAGACTCCTATAGTTTTCATAATTTCTTATAATATAAAGTCCTATGGCTGCCAGTATTAAAAACAAAACCAAGGCCAAGGGATTAAATAAAAGATTTACATAGGTTAAATCATCTAACAAATATAAGGGCCCATAGGCTAGTCCCATAAATATAACTATCATAATCGTATAAAAGAACCAATGAACATCTCTTCTATCCTCATTTTTCCTATCCAAGGCCAAAAGGGATATACCATCAATGAAAATCCTAAAAGAAAGTGTTTCCAATAAAAGAATTATTACCTTTAAGGCTGATAAACCGATAAAGTTACCCAAGATAAACATGGGAACAAACATGGCCGCAAAAAACATCAAATAACTAAAAAAGGCCCTGGAAACAAAGTATTCTCTAGGTTTTAATTCTAAATAGTTCAAGCAGGTATAGGAATAGTTGGTGTACTTAGCATTTAATTCATGCTTCATAATTGCCCCTAAAATAATATTTAAAAAGAAGTATATATTGATTACCAACAAACCATACCTATTATTTAATATATCCATAAAGGTAAAATCTTCCTCTAAAAAATTAAAGGCCAAATAGAAAAACACTCCAAAGTAAAGAAATTTCTTTATTATTGATAGTAAAAACCTTAAGACCTTTACTATATTAAATAAAACATTTTTCCCCTGGCCAGCCTCATAGAGGCTATCTTTAAATACCTTTCCTACAAAGGGAATCTTTTGTAAATTAAATATTAGGGTATTGGATGCTATACTATTATCCACCCTATTGATCATCCTTAATGTCTTTATCATACTAATCCCTCGTCAAGTGTTCTATTATTTCTTCTTCATAGGAATCTGAAGTCTTATCAAGTTCCTTTAATCCTTCCAAGCGACCATCCTTTAATAGGACTATTTCATCACACATGTCCTTGGCCAACTGAAGTATATGGGTAGAAAAAACAATTATATGATCGCCTTTTAACTCCAATAAAAATTTCTTTATCTCATTGGCAACCACCACATCCAAAGATGTCAAAGGCTCATCCAAAAGCATAACCTCTGGCTTGGATATGAAAAGAGTTATAAGATTTAACTTACTTTTCATCCCATGGGAATAGCCCCTTATCAACCTGTGTATGTCCTCTTCTTCAAATTTAAACATCCTAAAATAATCTTCCACCTTAAGATCCCCATGGCTTCCATGGACATCTATATAAAACTTAATAAACTCATAGCCTGTTAGAAAATCAGGAATTATAGGTTGGGAAAATACCATGCCTAAATTTTTTCCCTCTAATTTTTTTCTCACTCCATCTTTTTCTAAATACATCTGTCCTTCTTCTAGAGGATAATCCCCATAGATAGTCTTAAAAAGAGTGGTCTTACCCGAACCATTTCTTCCTAAAAGTCCATATATTATCCCTTGTTCAAATTCATAACTACAGTCCTTCAGGACCTTTTTTTCTCCAAAATCTTTTTGGATATTCTCAATTATTAATTTCATATTCTCTCCATGACTTTTTATATTTATATTCATTTATAACAATGTTACTCTTTTAACCGATTTTTTTCAAATTAATTTAATTTCTTATTACTTATAATTGAAGAAATTACCAAGAAAACGCATATTAGCAAGTAGGAAAAAATATTAAAAGTTAAATAGTCTAACTTAATTCCTAACCTATCCATGCCATAAAAAATAAGAAGAACTATCCCTAGTAAAATCCCCATACTAAATAAGCTTGATATTAATCTGGCCATCCTATTTTCCATCTTTACAATCCTTCTACTAAAAAGTCCAATAAAAAGGGTCAAAACTAATACATTTACCAGTAAATCAAATCTAAGATATATATTTTTTCCTTCAATAGGCCTTATAGCTGAGCCTAGCTTTAGGAAGGATAAAACTAAATTAATGATAAATACAAAGGTTATACTCATCAAAATAGTTGTAAAACTTGTCTTAAACTTTTCACTAAAACTATCAGCTCCCATAGAATTAAAGGAATCATCTATAAAATCATATAGATTTTCTCCAAAAATATCTTCCACCAATCTTTTATCATTTTGGCCATCTGTAAGCATTTCTAAAATATCTGTTATTAATATTTTTTTCTTGCTCCTAACCACATTTGCTTCCTTTATATAGGCTAGCATTTTTAGAAAAGCATCCAGGTATATTCCTTCTAGATTTTCTAAATATCTAGCCTGGATTTTACTTAAATCTTCCTTCATCCTCTGCCTCCATATTTCTTCCCACTGCTTTTTTTAATAGCTGCCATTCATCCCTAAAGTTTTCTATTTCTTGAAGGCCTTCATCTGTAATCTTCAAATATTTTCTCACTGGTCCTATGGCTGATTTTTTTCTTTCAGAAGAAATTAATCCTCTTTTTTCCAAGCGTAAAAGAATGGGATAAACAGTTCCTTCCTGAACATTAAATCCCTGGTCATTTAATTCTTGGATTATTTCATAGCCATAGGTCTCTTTTCTGGCTATGATTTTTAATATACAAGGATCCAAGACTCCCTTTAATAACTGTGTCGATATCATTTTTCACCTACCTTGTATTATTTAGTAGTCACTACATTGTAATACCAAGTAGTGAAAAAGTCAATAAAAAATAAGCCCGAAGGCTTATAATTCATTTCTTATCTTAAAATAATAGTAACTTCCTGCCAAGTCAGCCAAAACCCATCCTATGGGAATTGCCAACCAAATTCCCTTGACACCAATTGCAGGTAGGGCCGATAAAATATAGGCCAATAAAACCCTGGTTCCCAAGGATATGACAGTTAGTACTATGGACATTCTAGGCTTGTTTACCGCCCTATAGAAACCATAAAACATAAATAAAAGTCCTATGCCAAAATAGAATAGGGAAACTATCCTTAAGTAGTCAACTCCCACCTTAATTACTTCTACATTAGACTTGTCTATAAAGATTTCCATTAACTTGTCTGAAAAACCAAAGACTAAACCACTAATCACCAGGCAAAATATTAGAACAGATACCAGGGACTTTCTTATTCCCTCTTTTATCCTATCCTTCTTACCTGCCCCATAGTTTTGGGCTATAAAGGTGGAAAAGGCATTGCCAAAGTCTTGGACTGGCATATAGGCAAAGGAGTCTATTTTTACTGCCGCTGCAAAGCCTGCCATGACAACAGTTCCAAAGCTGTTAACCAGGCCTTGAACCATAAGTATTCCAAAGTTCATTATGGATTGTTGCAGGCTGGTTAAAATAGAAAGATTAGCAATGGCTTTTAAGATATTATTATCCCATCTCATATGTTTTTTTTCTATTCTAAGCTCTGGAAAATAAATATAATAGTAAACTATAATTCCTATAGCCGATATATACTGGGCTATTACTGTCGCTATAGCCGCCCCCTTTACTCCCCAATTAAAGCTTATAATAAATAGAATATCCAAGCCTATATTGATCAGGGCTGACACCATTAAAAAGATAACTGGAGCCAAGGAATTGCCTATGGACCTTAGTATATTAGAAAAATAATTATATAAAAAAGTCGCCATTATTCCCATAAAGATTATTCTTATGTAGTCCCTCATCAAGGGTCTAATTTCCAAGGGCACATTTAAGAAGTCAATAATTTTATCAACCCCAAAAAAGACCAATAGGTTCAAGACCAAGCTGATGGTAAAAATTAAAATAAAGGATATGTAAAAGCTATTTTTTAAGTTATCATAATCCTTTTTACCATATTGGATGGCAAAATAGGCACCACTGCCCATACAAAGACCCAATATTATAGATGTTAAAAACACTATAAAGGTATAGGAAGACCCTACTGCCGCCAGGGCATCAGCCCCCAAATACCTACCTACTATTAAAGTATCTGCCACATTGTATAATTGTTGGAGTAGATTTCCCAACATCAAAGGCAGGGAAAATAAAAATAAATTCTTAGTAATACTTCCCTGCGTTAAATCTCTTCTCATAAGCACCTCACCTTCTTCACATTCATTAATATTACCAAATACTAATTAAATGGTCAATTTACTAAAACTAGGGTATTATATTTATGAATATGGAGGTAATTATGTCAATAAAAGTAATCGTTCTAGATATAGATGGAACCCTAGTTAATAACAAAAAACAAATTAGCAAAAGAACCAAAGATACACTAATACATGCTCAAGAGAAAGGAATCAAGCTTATTTTGGCCTCTGGCCGCCCTACAAGAGGTCTTTATGACCTAGCATCAATTCTTAAGATGGACCAGCACCATGGCTTTTTAATTTCCTTTAATGGGGCAAAAATAACAGACTGCCAGTCCCAGGAAGTACTCTTTAATCAAACCATAGATATAAGGGATGCCAAGGAAGTTTTAGAACACATGAAAAACTTTAGGGTAAGGCCTATGATTGATAAAAATGACTATATGTATGTAAATAATGTTTATGATTCTAATATTTTATTTAATGGTCAAATGGTAAATATAATAGAGATGGAGGCCAGGAGCGGTAACTATAAACTATGTGAAGTTGATGACCTGGCAGAGTTTTTAGACTATCCAATAAACAAAATCCTAACAGCAGCTCCCAATGACTACCTTATGGAAAATTACGAAAAAATGTATGAACCCTTTAAGGGTCGTTTAACCGGCATGTTTACCTCAGAGGTTTTCTTTGAATTTACAGCCCTTGGAGTGGATAAGGCCAAGGCCTTAGAAAAGGTCCTAATCCCCATGGGATATAAAAGAGAAGAAATCATGGCCTTTGGAGATGGCCAAAATGACAAATCCATGATTGAATATGCTGGCCTTGGCGTAGCCATGGGGAATGCCTTGGAAGAAGTAAAGGAAGTAGCTGATCTAATAACCCTAACAAATGAAGAAGATGGAGTTTCCCATATGGTGGAAAAATATTTACTCCAATAAAAAAAGAGACAAAGTCTCTTTTTTATTGCAATACTTCTTCCAAAACACCATCTACAATCTTAAATACCCTATCACAATATTCTAAAAGTCTATTATCATGGGTAACTATTACTGTAGTTCTCTTATAGTTTTTTGTTTGTTCTGCTAATAACTCTATAACATCCTTGGTTTTTTTTGAATCTAAACTTGCGGTAGGCTCATCTGCCAATAAAAGAAAAGGGTTGGTATAAAGGGCCCTACTTATAGCTGCCCTTTGCCTTTCTCCTCCTGATAATTCTCCTGGATAAGATTTTTTCCTATTTGAAATTCCCATCCTATTTAATATTTCATCTACTTTTTTTTCATCAGTTTTTTTCTTAGCAAACTTATCTACCAATTCGAACTGCTCCCTTATAGTTAGGTAGGGAACTAAGTTAGATGCTTGCAAAATAAACCCTATTTCATCAAACCTTAGTTTATTTCTCTCTTTTTCCTTCATACTTCCCAAATCTTTGCCATTAAACATTATTTTTCCACCACTAGGTCTTTGCAGTCCTCCCATCATGGTTAAAAGAGTACTTTTGCCTGATCCACTAGGTCCAATTATAGCCACCATTTCTCCTGCATTTAGGCTAAAGGAAGTTTCTTTTAAGGCCTTGATTTCTTCTTTATTCTTCTCAAAGGTTTTATATACATTCTCAAATCTTATTATTTCCATATCTTCCTCCTAGTTTAATACATCTAAAGGATCAACCTTATTTACACTATTAATTGAAAATACGGCTCCCAACATAATAGTAATAAGCATAACAATTCCTATGGTTATAAAAAATAATATGTTGGATTTAAACGGTACACTCACTGGTAGATAATAATCACTTACATAGGTCAAAATAAGTCCTATACCTATACCAAGTATACTAACAATCATAGTTTGTACGAAAACAGACCTTCTTATATAGGAAGCGGATATACCTTGAATTTTCATAATCCCAAATGTTTCTTTCTTTTGCATAGTAACAATAAACATAAAGACACCTAAAACTATTGAGGCTATAAGAATTAAAAAGCCTATCATTAGACCAAAGGTTAAAACCTGTGCATAATAACCTGGTATTTTATTGATAAATTCTTTAATTTCTACTATATCGTAATTTTTTTCTAAATCTCCATCCAGCTTTCCACTATCATGAACTATCAAGCCAGATAATCTTTCTGGCATATTGGGAGTGGCTGATGTCATAGAGTCTATTTGTCCTTCCTCTATTTCCTCAGGTCTATAGTTCATCATAGCCGCTGAAGCTTCTTCTAAACTTGTATAAATAACATCTGAAGTATTGAACTTTGCTTCTTCTGAAAAACCTACAACTGTAAATTCCCTATTATTGCTTGTTAGTTTTACTGTATCTTCCAACTTAAGACCTTTTTCTTCCTTTAAGGATATACTAGCTACTATCTCATCCTTAGATTTTTTATCCCTTCCCTCTAATATTTTAGGATAAATCTTTGTATCTTTTTCAACACCTATTAAAACCAAATTTAACAAATCATCTTCTTTATCATTTCCATTTACAATTGCACTTGATCTACTTAAATTTATAGGTGAAAAATCTACTTTTCCAAAATCATCAACTACATCTTTATCTAAATTAGAGGCTTGAATATTTTTGTTTGAACCTTTTTGTAAAACAATCTTCTCAGCCTTCCATAAATCTATAGCTGTCCTATTATCCTTGGCTAAACCATAGGCAAGTCCCATTAGAAAAAATACTAAGTAGCTTAAAAGAACTACTATACTAATAATTAGTAGGAACTTTCTCTTTTCTTTTTTTATTTCCTTAATTGCTAGAAACATGACTTCACTCCCTTCTCTAAAGATTATAACTATATATTAATATATTTGCATATATTTTATTGCTTTCACGGTCAATTGTTACTTATATGTAACAAAAAAGACCCTAAAAGGGTCTTTTCTTATCTTTATTTTGTTTTTAAAATATTACCTAATAGATAGCCTGATGTTATAGCCCAACCTACGTCAGCTCCTGGTACAGAGTCATCTCCACGAACTCCGCCTGCTGTATCTCCTATAGCATATAGTCCGTTGATAACTTGACCGTCCTTATTAACTACTTCTAAATCAGTAGTAACCTTTAATCCACCTAAAGTTGTTGCATATCTTGGTTTTTGTTCTACTAGGTAGAATGGACCATCTCCAATCTTTTCATTTAAGTATTCTTTTGGTCTATCGAAGTCTTCGTCTTTACCATTTTCTACAAATGAATTATATTTTTCTATAGTAGACTTTAAGCCTTCAGCATCAACGCCAGCCACCTTAGCTACTTCCTCAACACTTTCACCATGAGCAAAGATAGGCCCCTTGCTACCATTGTTTTCCAACCAGTTTTCTAACATTTCGTCAGAGATTCCTGTTCCTGGAATTTTACTACTGAAAGTATCATAAGTTTTTTGATCCATTAATAAGAATAACATACCATCTTCTTGCTCTTGTTGTTTTCTTACAATAGAAATTCCTGATCCTCTTTCATTTACAACTCTGTTACCATTTCTATCAACTAAAATACCACTTACATCCCAAGCTGCCATTGAGCCATTATAAGTTGATTTAGCAATTCCTGGCATCCATTCAACACCATTTTCAAATAATTCAACATAGCCCATATTAACTGTATCAGCGCCTGCTTCTTCACCCATTCTCAAGCCATCGCCATTGGAGAATGAAGCTCCGTAGTAAACAAAGTTTCCTAATTCTTCTGGTAATAAGTCTTTTCTAGAACCATATCCACCTGAAGCTAAAACTGTTGACTTAGCCTTAATCTTATATGTAGTACCTTCTTTGTCTTTTGCTTCTACTCCAACTACGTCCTTACCGTCCATAATTAATTGAGTAGCTTCAGTATTTAATCTTAAATCAACTTTCGTTTCCTTTAATTTGTTTGAAAATGCAGCCATTAGACCTTTACCATTTCCAACATATGTCAAACCTCTATCGATTTTGTTTTCGCCTAATTTTGTTAACTGCTCTGGTGCTTCAGCCCCAACATAGTCAAATGTCCAGTCTGTAGATTCACCCATGTTTTCACAGTATAATTTTAATAACTCAGGAACACTCTTTTCCCCACCATTTATAAACATATCTTCATAACATGCTTCTGAAGTGTCATTTGTTACTCCCAAGTCTTTTTGAATCTTTGAACCTGTTACGATTGAAAGTCCACCACTTAGAGCAGTATGTCCACCTATCATGGCATTTTTTTCTAATAAGATAACTGAAAGTCCAGCTTGTTCTGCTGATAAGGCTGCAGATGCTCCCGCACTACCACCACCAACAACTACAACGTCTGTTTCTAATTCTACAGTTTCTTCTTTCTTATCTTCTGCTTTTTTGTCTAAAAGATCTGGATTTCCTCCAGCTTGAGTTACTGCATCTGCAATAGCTCTTTTTAGAGCAACTGATGTAACTGTAGCTCCTGCTACTGAGTCAACTGAAAGATTTTGTTCTTCCACGATTTTTGCAGGTATTGTTTCATAAACAACCTTTGCTAAATGTTCAGTTTCTTCACTGTTAACGATTTCAATAGATACAATTTTATCTTCTGAAAATTCTACTTCCACTTCAACTGATCCATTGTGTCCATCAGCCTTACCAGTGTATTTGCCTGCCTTGAAAGAAATAGCGTCTCCAGCTTCTTCCTTATTTGTTTCTGGCTTTGCCTCTTCTTTTTGCTGACCACACCCGACTAATGATAATGTCAGCACTAATGCTAATAAAATACTTATGAATTTTTTCATAAACCCTCCTATAATGATGATAAACCTTTGCATTGTTTATCAAATAACAGTACATGAACATTCTAAAATATTGTTCAATTCTTGTCAATTTATTGTTATATTTTTTACACTTATAAAATTTTGCCTTTAAATCCTTTGTATAAAAATATAATAATATTGCATGATAACCATATTAAAATATAGCTATCTTTATGGTCCAAATAAGCTTGCTAAATATAAGACGATTAAATACCACTTTACTTTTTTAGGCCAAAAAACCTATTAATAGTCAAGATTAACTTTTATTCTATAATTATGTTAAGAATAATTGTTACGTTTTTTTAATCTTTTTCTAATCATATAGCTTTCTAGCTCTGGATGATTTCAGACCTAAATTTTTCCTATACTTGGCGACCGTTCTTCTCTCTATTTCAATTTTTTCTCCATTTAACCTAAGCTTGATAGCTTCATCAGATAGGGGCCTTCTAGGGTCCTCTTCTTCAATTAGCCTAAGTATCCTTGTCTCTATATAATCCCTGCTAAGGTCTTTACTGTTACCAGCTGCTCCCTCCATAAAAAAGTAGCCCAAAGGATAAATCCCCCTCTCACAAACCAGGTACTTATTATTTACTATCCTTGTAACTGTAGATGGTGACAAGTCTACCTTCTCAGCCAACTCACTTCTAGTAAGGGTCTTAAGTTGACCTTGATTAAGAAAAAACTCCCTTTGTCTATCCAAAAGAAAGGTCATTAGCTTCTCTGTATTTAGTCTTCTTTCCTCTAAGCTTTTTCTAATAAAGTCTGCCTGTCTAAACTTTTTAAGCAAATAGTCCCTACTATCTCCCCTGGCCTCTTCCAGCATTTTTATATAGCTGGAACTTAATACCACGTCTTTTTCATGAGCTAAAACCTCAAATTCCAAGGTCTTGTCCTTGTTTTTCACAAGTATATCGGGACAGATATAGTCTAGCTTTTTCTCAAAAAGATCTAGGCCAAATAAGGGATAGGGTTTAAGCCTTTTAAGTTCATCTAAAAGCCTATTGACTTCTCCATAGTCCAGGCCCATCTGTCTGGCTATATGAGGAATCTTATTTTCTCCCACATCTAGTAGATGGTTATCTATTAATATCCTTAGGTTTTCGTCCTGGGTCTGGCTTTTTAAAAAGTCCTCTATGGTCTCATAGGCCAGGCCTTGAGGCTCCATATTTCTTATCTTTATTAAAAGTTCTTCCAGGTCCTCTTGGTCCCAAGCTAATTTTTCTTTAATGGTCATCTTGGAAACAGTTAGTATCCCCCTATCATCTATCTTGGATATTATATAGTTCGCAGCCAGATAACTTTTTGGGTCCAACTCCAACTTCATATCCTTTTTTATTCTTTCATAAAGACTTTCTTCATTTACTAGAGAGAGAATAGGATTTCTATCATCCAGCCTATTTTTAGAAAAATCTGTCATCTGAGGGTAAAGGGCTTCCTTATTGGTAAATTCAAGAAACACATTTTCCAAGGCCAGCTCATTAATCTTCTTATTTAGTTCCAAGTAATTCATAGATAAAAGTTCCAGGCCTAATTTTAGCTCTGGTGTTATCATTAATTTTACTTCCTGGTTTAGACTTAAATCAAAATCCATAATTTCTCCTTTCTAGTAAAATAAGAACCGCTTAAGCGGCTCTTATTAAATCATTCCCAATGATAATATAGTAGTTACAATCCAACCTGATGCATAGTAGGCCATAAATTGTACACCTGTATGAATTTCAAATATATTGTGTAGGATTCCTCCAAACAAACCAATACAAAGGGCTACAATTATTCCTATTACTCCTGCTTCATAAAAAGCAAGCATAAATATCAAACCTAGAAAGGCACCTATTAAGGCCTCATGACTAATGTATCTAAACATCATTTCAGTCCATTTTCTAGCCTTCTTTATAGCTAGAGGATAGGCAAATAAGGAACCACCTAGTATGGCCAATAGGCCCACAATTATATATTGAGGAGCTGTAAGAAAGCTTGATAGGTTGTTAATAGGGTCAATGGTAAATCTTGGAGGCGCATTGAAAAGTGGCGCTCCAGGTCCTAGGGCTACTGGACTTATTGGAATACCAAAAGCTAGTAAGGATATGATAAATCCTCCCAAATAAGTAGCATTGGAAACAGCGTCTTGGGTAGCCACTGTGGAGGTTATTTTGTCATATAGCTCTGGCTTCTTACCTGCTACCAACTCTCCCAACATTACAGTTGATCCAACTGGTGAGAAAGTAAACATCCCTGTACCTACTACTGAGGTAATAGCAACTTCTCTTCTTTGTCTTTTAGTTAATATCTTAAAAGGATTAGGATATAGGGAGAACTTTTCCTTGGCTTCTGGCGCCAACCAAATATCTGTCGGACTATCCTTGGCCTGTTGCTTTCTCATCTTTGGTACCATAACATTAAATAACTCTGAAATCATAGGTCCTATGGTTATCCCCATAAAGATAGAGATAAATAAGGTCTTACCCACTGATTCTACTGCCAATCTTTGGAAACCTTGAATCAAAAATGAATAAGGTACCAAGGAGATAACTGCCGCCCACTTAGCACTGGACATATAGGCAATAATTGCTGCTCCCAGGGTAAAAATAAGACCTATATAAGGGGATATAACATCTCCTAGAGGAGCCAATAAATAGGCAAAGCCAACTGCCACTGGCACTGCAATAACTGAACCAATAATTGATCCAGCTGCCATTTTACGCATGGAAACATGGGGAATACCCAGTCTCTTAGCTAGAGCACTATATCTAACCATAGGTACTGCCATGGTACTACCTGGCAAGGCTGCCATAGCTGTAGGTACAGTGTGGCTAATTTGCATAGCTACAATAATTCCTATAAACCATGCATATAAAACAACTGGCTCTAAACCTAGTAAAACCAAAACCAGGGTTAAAGGAGCCATGGTAGCTGTCTCATCAGTTCCTGGAATAATTCCCACTATACTAAATATTATCCCACCAATAAATGAAGCTAAAAATGCTTCCAACAATAATACTATACTCATCTTAAGCCCCCTTTGCTAATCTTTTATATTCAGCCTTGTAATTAGGTGAATCTTCTGGTATCAAGGCTAAAAGAGCATATAATTGTAGATCTTCCAACTCCTTGATTACATCTTCATCTGCCACTGCTAGGGCCTGTCTTTCTTCTTCTACAGTAATACCCGCAGCCTGTAAAATATCTTCAATATCTTCAAATTCAAATCTTTCCTCAATATTTCTTTTAGGCTTAAATAATTTAGCAGATACCACACCTGAAATAATACAACCTAAAACTCCTACTATAAGGGCATAGCCGTTAGCCAAGCTAACTTCCAAGCCTTCCATACCAAGAAAAATCTTTTGTCCTATCAGGAAGAAGGACATGGTCAAACCCACGCCTAGAAGGCAGGCAATACCTAATTCCTTAAGTATTACCCTATCTCCCCAAACTTCCGTATAAATTGGCTTATTCTTATCAGTCATTTTATACACCTCTCTTAAGATAATAATTCTTTAGCATATTCTATATTTATCTTCTTTGCCTTTATCATTTTTTCTACAATTTCATCAATTTCTTCTTTTTTAGCACCTGCTTGTACAGCCACATTCTTAGCGTGTAGGGACATATGTCCTCTTTGGATTCCCTCAGTTGCAAGAGCCCTAATAGCTGAAAGGTTTTGAGCAAGACCTAGAGCTGCTATAACCTCTGCCAACTCTGTTGCACTTTCAACTCCAAGGATTTTCACATTGGCCTTGGCTGTAGGATGAACCTTGGTAGCTCCTCCAACTAAACCTAGGGCTAAAGGCATCTCTATAGTTCCTGCCAGGTCTCCATCTGCTGTTTTTTCCCAGCTTGTAAGGGGTTTATAGCTTCCGCTAATTGATGCATAGGCATGGGCACCTGATTCAATGGCCCTCGTATCATTACCTGTTGCAAGAACTGCAGCAGAAATCCCATTCATAATTCCCTTGTTATGGGTTGCTGCTCTATAAGGATCAGCTTCAGCAAAGGCATAGGCTGCAATTATCTTATCCACTACCTCTTCGCCTCCCAGCTCTTCCTTCTTAATCAGGGTACTAGCCCTTACCAAACGCTTGGTTGCAAGATTTGATAGGATTCTTAAATAAACACTTCCCCCTGTTATTTCTTCTATATAAGGAGCCAGGTTTTCAGCCATAGTATTTACTGCATTGGCCCCCATGGCATCCAAGGTATTTACTATTAGGTGGATTACCAACATATCATCACTTATGGATGACTTAATCCTTCTTACTTCCAAGTCCTTGGCTCCCCCACCCAGGCTAATCAAAATCGGATCACTTTCATTGGCCCTTCTTAAGATTTCTTCCTTATTTTGATAAATCTTAAATTTAGTATATTCTATATCTTCTACGCCTATAACTTGAATTTGAGCTATCATCATAGATCCTGTATTGGTAGCATAGAAACCGCCTGATGATCTGGCAACCTTGGCACCATTACTAGCTGCTGCTATAACAGATGGTTCTTCAGTTACCATGGGAACTAAATATTCCTTGTCATTTACTATAAAGTTAAGGGCAACTCCCACTGGTAGGGAAAATCTACCGATAACATTTTCCACCATATTATCTGATGCTTCCTCGCTTAGGGAATTGGCATCTTTAAGGATTTTAACTTCTTCTTCTGATAGGTTACTAAATTCAGCAACCTCCCTTAATCTATCTTCTACTGATAACTTATAAAATCCTGAATAGTTGTTCTTTTTCATCTTTCACCTCTATATCTTTCATATTCTTCTTGGTCTATTTCCATTCTTAATAGGGCTGAAAACATTGATTTTCCCAGTGAATCAAGTCTTAGGGAAAAAGTAGCTCCCCCGCCCAGGGCTTCCTTCATAACAAAGTTCATCCCCTTAAGAGAATCCACTTCATATCTTTTAATTTCTCCAAAAACCATTCCTTCAAAATGTTTCTTTACCCTATCTACAGTTAGATAGTCCTTAAGAAAGTCATAGTCTCTAGGATCTCTAGGATAAACACATAGGTTACTTATATTTCCCTTGTCCCCTGATCTACCATGGGCCAGGTCATTTAATAATAATTTTTTCATTATTTTACCTCCAATATGTGGGTTGTTAGATTTACCATATCTCTTGGAATCAAGGTTGGCCATAAACCAATAACACTTTGGATTCTTGCTCTACCTCCAAAGAAACTTGCTCCCGGTGGTCCATTTAGCTGAAGGGGGCTTATTTCTGGTATAAGTTTTTTAGCTTCTTCCTTACTATCTGTTCTAATAGCTATCCTAAGTAAAACTTCATTTAAGTTTTTAACCACTTCATCATCCATATTTGAAACATTCAAGTGAAGGGAGTTAAGACCTACATAGTCTATTCTTATATCCTCTGTCTTTAGGTTCTTTCTTTTCATCTTTTCCATGATTACTTCTGATGCCTTCTTAGCCTTTTCATAGGCATCTGGCCAGGCAAAGTTCAAATAAGTTTCCACCTTATAACCAGCATGGTAGCCTATGGATAGTTTTAACATTTCAGGTCTTTCTCCACCCTTGATGTTTTTTAGTTCTACCAGGTCCTTTTCTTTTTCTTCTATTACAGCCTGGCTAAAGTCTGCAAGCACATCTGGTGTAATATAGGAAGCTGGGTCATGGATCTCATATAAGAACTGTTCCTTTAAGGATTGCTCTGTTATAAGTCCTCCTGAAGTTTTTGTCTTGGTGAAAAATGTTTGATCCTCTGTTACTCTGGCTATAGGAAAACCTAATTTATCCATGTTTTCCACACTTCTCCAGTCGTATTGATAGTTACCACCTGAAGCCTGGCCACCACACTCTAACATATGACCTACTGCAATACCTCTGGCAATATTATCATAGTCATCATCTGACCAACCAAATTCATGCATAAGCGGTGATAGAAATAGGGTTGAATCTGCCGCCCTACCTGATACAATCACATCTGCATCTTTTTTTAAGGCCTCCAAGAAGGGCTCTCTACCAAAGTAAACATTGGCATTTAATATTTTATCTTTTATTTCATCTATTGTATGGCCATTATCCATATTTCTAAATTCATGGCCTTCTTCTATTAATTGGGGCATTTGGTCTGTCAAATTATCTCCTAAAATATAGCCTATCTTGTAGTTGGAAATTTCTTTTTCCCTTACTACTTTTTCCAATTCAGCTACTAGGGATTCCACGTTCACCCCTCCTGCATTGGCTAAAATTCTAATATTTTTTTCCTTACTTTCTTCAACAACTTGTTCAAACAAGTCAACAAAGTCTCTAGCATATCCTGCTTGAGGATTTTTATTTTTTTGTCTTTGTAAGATTGACATGGTTAATTCTGCCAAAAAGTCACAAGACATATAATTTAAGTTTCCATTTTTTATCATGTCGATTGCCGCATCTGGACTGTCTCCCCAGAAACCTTGGCCACCGCCAATGACTATTTCTTTTTTATTTTCCATTTTTACCTCCCTTAATCTTTACTCACCTATATATATGCAAGAAGCGTGCCAATGGATTAATAAAAAAGAAAGGGCTAATTTCTCAGCTTCTATAGGAAAATATTTTTCTATCGTAAAAAGATAATTGACAAGATTGTCAATTAGGCCTTATCCTATGACAGTCTTGTCAATTCTATGGAATACTTATTTATTTTTCTATAAAGAGTCCTCTCACTTATGGCCAGCTGGTCAGCCGTCTTTTTTAAATCACCCTTATTCATAATTAAAAGATCTCTTATTATCTCTATTTCCTTTTCTTCCATCATTTCTTCCAAGGTCATATCCAGGCTTCCTATAAAGCTTTTTTGTATCCTTGCCGGTAGATCATCTATATCCACCTGGCCATCATCAGCCAAAATTACAGCGTGTTCTATACAATTTTTTAACTCCCTAATATTTCCTGGCCAAGAATAACTTTCCATAACCTTCAAAGCCTCCTTGGATAGACTAAGGTCCTTTTCATACTTTTCATTGTAGTAGTTCAAATAGTGGGTGGCGAAAAGTACTATATCGTGACTTCTCTTTCTTAAGGGTGGTAGCTCCAAGGTTATTACGCTTAATCTATAGTAGAGATCTTCTCTAAATTCTCCCCTGGCTATCATTTCCTCCAGGTCCTGGTTGGTAGCAGCTATAACTCTCACATCTACTCTTATATTTTTTTGCGATCCTATTTTTTCAATTTGACCACTTTCCAAAACCCTTAGAAGTTTGGCCTGCATACTAAGACTCATATCCCCTATTTCATCCAAGAATATGGTGCCCTTGTCTGCCAACTCAAACTTTCCAATCTTACCCCCCTTCATGGCTCCTGTAAAGGCTCCCTCTTCATAGCCAAACATTTCACTTTCTATTAAGTTTTCCGGTATGGCAGCACAGTTAAGACTGACAAAGGCCTCCTTATTTCTTAAACTATTTTTATGGATTAGTTGACAAATCACATCCTTGCCAGCCCCATTTTCTCCACCTATCAAGACGGTAGCATCAGTCTTTGATATGGCTACAGCCTTGGATACCAACTTTAAATAGTTAGGAGACTTACCTATAATATTTAATTCTTTCATCCTTTTTTGAGCTTCCAACTGCCTATTGTATTCCTCTGCCATTTGAGAGGCCATCATAACTTTTTTATTTAAAATATTTATTTCCGACACATCGTGGAAGATGGAAAAGGCTCCTATAAACCTAGTCCCATTAAAAATAGGTCTAATTCTAACATCTATATACTTATCCAGGGATTTAATATAGTTATTTTTTTTATCCATGGCCTTTCTATGTTTTAATACCTGGTTTATGGTGGCATCTTTTTCTACTTCAGCAATCTTCCTACCTATTATTTTATAGAGTTTAACTCCTAATATTTTTGAATAGGCCTTGTTGGCATAAAAAATTCGCCCACCTTCATCTACAGCTATAACTCCATCCTCTATGGTATCCACTATGGATTTATAGATAAAATCTCTAGACATCCTTTGTAGATAGACTATTAGATCACTTTCCAAGTAGCCTACTATTTTTCCTTGGTCTGTAAAATAAAGCCTTTCCTCTTTTAAATAACTAGGGTCTATAGCCATTAGATTAATATCTATAGGTAGGCTAAGCCCCTCTACAACTTTTTCTTCTGTCCTTATATATATATCAATTATTTCCACTTAATCACCCCTGTATTATTTATAACCAAAGATAAGGTTTTCATAATTATATCATAGCTTATATTTAGATAACTATAATAGATAAGAAAAAAACTAAGTTTACACTTAGTTTTCATCTTAACTATTCATAAATTGGCTAGTATAAAGCTCCTTGTAAAAGCCATCTTGTTCTAATAATTCTTGGTGGTTACCTCTTTCTATAATATGGCCATCCTTTAGGACTAAGATTAAATCCGCATCTACTATGGTAGATAACCTATGGGCAATTACAAAACTGGTCCTTTGGTCCATCAATTCTTTAAATCCCTTTTGAACCTCAATTTCTGTCAAACTATCTATATTACTGGTGGCCTCATCTAAAATTAAAATTGAAGGATCCGCCAACATGGCCCTGGCAATACAGATTAATTGCTCTTCCCCTTGGGATATATTGCCATCATTTTTTCCTATTACTGTATCATAGCCTTGGGCCAACCTATCTATAAAGAATCTACAGTGGGACTTGTCTATAACCTCTTCCAAGTCTTCTTCACTGGCATCTGGCCTGGCATAACTTATATTTTCCCTAATGGTTCCTTCAAAGATCCAAGTATCTTGAAGAACCATGCCAAAGGATTTTCTCAAGTCATCTCTTTTTAGCCTACTAATATCTCTACCATCAATTTTTATAGTCCCCTTATCCAACTCATAAAACCTCATAAGTAAATTGATTAGGGTGGTCTTTCCTGCCCCTGTAGGACCTACTATGGCCACTGAACTTCCTGGCCTTATATGTAAATTAAGGTCTTCTATCAAGGGGTTTTCCTGGTCATAGGAAAAATATACCTGGTCAAAAATAATATCTCCCTTAAGTTCTCTTTTCGCATCCTCTTGATTTACTAGATCCTCTTCCTCCTTCTCATCTAAAAGACTAAATACTCTTTCGGCAGAAGCCAGGGCCAATTGAAACTGGGACATAAGGCCTGTAATTTCATTTATTGGCTTGGAAAACTGGGTTGAGTAGATCAAGAAGCTGGAAATCCTGCCCACACTTATCTGGCCTCTTATGGCCATTAAACCACCTAGAATACAAACTAAAATATAGGATATATTGTTGATAAACCTGGTTGAAGGATTGGTTAAAGATGAGTAAAACTGAGCCTTTTGACCATATATATAAAGTTCATCATTTAACTTTTCAAACTTCTCAAAAGATCTATCTTCATAGTTGAAGGCCTTGACCAACTTTTGATTGGCTATCATTTCCTCTGAGTAGGCATTTAACTTTCCCATAAGTCTGGACTGGTCCCTATAAAGGTCTCTAGACTTCCTATTTATATAGGAGGTTACCCAGAGGCAAAGAGGGCTTATAATCAAGACTATAAGGGTCATGGGTAGACTTAGGTAAAGCATAAATACCAGGGAGGCTATAATAATTAAAAGTCCTGAAAACAATTGATTTATCCCGTCCATAAGACCAGTTGCCATAAAGTCAATATCATTGGTAAACCTGCTCATTATATCTCCATGGGCATGGCTATCAAAGTAATTTACTTCCAAGTGGTTTATTTTTCTAAAAACATCCTGCCTAAGGTCTTCTATACTAGAATTAACCAGGTCATTGGTAAGTCTTAGCTTAAGAAGATTAAAACCCGATCCTCCCAGGTAGATAAGTCCTAGTAGGACTAAGTTTTTATTAAGATAGGTAAAATCAACCTGGCCTGGTCCAACCATCCTATCTATTATTAGTCCCATTATAAAGGGGGCTAGAAGAAAGAAGATATTAGCCCCTATATCTGCCAGCATGGCCCCTATTAACTTAGGCTTATAGGCTAGAAGATAGGATATCATCCTTTTCTCAGTCCTGGTCTTCTCCTTAGTATTTTTTCTAGTCTTCATGATCATCCCCCCTTTTTACTTCTCTTTGAGACCTGTATATTTTTTGATAAACATCACTTTTACTTAAAAGTTCCTTATGGTTACCCTGGGCTACTATTTCTCCCTTGTCCATAACTAAAATTTTATCTGCCTCCTTAATTCCACTAATTCTTTGGGAGACAATTATAGTTGTCCTCTTTTTGCCATCTTCTTTTAAGGCCCTTCTCAAGTTTCTATCCGTTCTATAGTCAAGGGCGCTTAAACTGTCATCCATAAGAAGGAAATCTCCTTGACCAACTAAAGCTCTTGCTATGGCCAGTCTCTGTCTTTGGCCTCCAGACAGGTTAGATCCTCCTTCTTCCAGGATAAAGTCATAAGCTCCATCCAGGCTGGTAACAAAATCATGGGACTGGCTAATTTTACTGGCTCTTTCTATATCAGCCAAACTGGCATCAGGTCTAGCCCAGCTAAGATTATACCTTATGCTTCCAGAAAAAAGTGTGGGTTTTTGAGGAACCAAACCAATCTTTTTTCTTAAATCTTCCTGTCTATAAGATTTAACATCCCTGCCATCTACTAAGACCTGTCCTTTTTGACAGTCATAAAATCTAGCTATCAGGTTTAAAAGACTGGTCTTACCTGATCCTGTAACTCCAATTATTCCCAGACTCTCCCCTCGATTAAGGCTAAAGGAAACATTCTTTAAAACAGGGTCTAAGCCATCTTCATAGGAAAAATATACCTGTCTAAATTCCAAGGCCTTTTCTTCGTTCTTGTCTTCTTCTAGGTAAAGGACTTCTTCATCCTTTAGGCTTGGTTTCATTTCTAAAATCTCAACTATTCTCCCTGCAGAAGCATAGGCTCTGGTAAAGAGAATAACTAGATTGGCCACAACCAGAAGAGCTAGAACTATTAAGTTTATATAACTTATAAAAGCTATTACTTGACCTTGAGTCATGGCTCCCAGGTTAATCCTAAGTCCACCAAAGTATAGGATGGCTATAATGGCCATATTGGTCAAAAAGCTGGTCATGGGATTTAAGAGACTACTTATCCTACCTACCCTAGTTAACTCCTTGCTTAAGTCGTCATTGGCCTGGTAGAATCTTTCTTCTTCATAGTCCCTTCTACCATAGCCTCTAATCACTCTTACACCACTAAGATTTTCCCTTAAAATCCTGACTATCTTATCTAGTTTCTTTTGAATAGACCTATAAATAGGTACAGACCTATGCATAAGTAGATAGAGAAAGAAGATGAAAATAGGTAGGAGTAAAAGTATGATCATGGACAGGCTGAAATCCAAATAAATGGCCATGACAAGTCCTCCTATACAAAGAAAAGGTGCCCTAATAACCAATCTTATTAACATGGCTATGGCTATTTGAACCTGGTTTACATCATTTATCAACCTATTGGTCAAGGAATTAGTTCCCAGCTTATCCAAATCCTCATAGGACAAGGTGTTTATCTGTTTAAAAAGCCCATTTCTCAATTCTGTTCCAAAGCCTTGGGATACCTTGGATGCATAGTATTGGCATAAAAAAGCTGACAAGAGACCTATTAAAGAAAGTCCCAGCATAAGTAGGCCAATCTTTACTATATAGGCCTGGTCATTGCCTCCTATTCCCTTGTCAATAATAAGTACCATAAGGGCTGGTATTAAAAGCTCAAATACTGCCTCCAATAATTTAAATAAAGGTCCTAGAACTAGCTCCTTCTTATAGGGCCTTAAATATGTATTTAGTTTTTTCATGATTCCCCCTATCTTTAATAATTTTTTATCATACATATGAGTATATCAATAAAAGTGATATACTTAAAACACTTAATATCTACTAAGCGTATACTAAAAAAGCATGGAGGTTTAAATGGATCTTAGACAACTTAAATATTTTTTGGCCATAGCTGAAGAAGAACAGATTACCAAGGCATCTAAAAAACTTCACATAGCCCAGCCCCACCTGAGCAGGGAATTAAAACTTTTGGAAGATGAATTAGGCCTTAGCCTGACTGAAAGGGGCAATAAAAAAATAAGTCTGACAGAAGCCGGTAAACTCCTACAGATAAAGGCTGAAAAAATAATAGAATTAAGCGAATCAACTCTTGATGACATGCTAAGTCTTAAGGAAGGCCTGGCCGGTAGTATTAGAATAGGTACGGTATCCTCTTCTGGACCCCTTGTTTTATCCAGTAACCTTCTAGACTTTCACAAGACCTATCCCAAGCTTAAGTTTGAAATCTGGGAGGGAAATACCTATAAAATGTTGGACCTTTTAGATAGTGAAATCATTGATCTAGCCCTGGTTAGAAGTCCCTTTAGCTTTGACAACTACTCTAGTCTGATCCTGGCAGAAGAACCTATGATAGCTGTTATGCATAAGGATTTAGACTGGACTAGTAATAAAAAGATTTCTCTTTTCGACCTGAGAGACAGGCCCTTAATCATCTATCGGCGCTTTGAAAACCTAATTCTTGAACTGGCCAGGAGGGAAAATTTTGAACCTTCTTTTATCTGTAAAAATGACGATGCCAGAACCAGTCTTTTATGGGCCAAAAGTGGACTGGGTATTTGCCTTGTTCCCCAGTCTTCAATAAATTTAATAAATAAGGACCAGCTGGTCTATAAGGAAATTGACCATCCCCTTCTAGTAACCCAGGTCCTGGCTATTTGGTTAAATGACAAGCCCCTGTCCCAGTCCAGCAAAAACTTTATTGACCACCTGGAAAAAAACTTAAGTTAAACAAAAAAAGGAGTCTAATAACTCCTTTTTCTAATATTAATTTTAATAATAAACTTTCTAGCTCACTGGCCTTCTATAGGTCTACTTCCAATAAGATTGGTGTATGGTCTTGTCTAGGTCCTGAGTCCACCATTTCGGATCTTACAACTTTATTCTTAGCCCTATCACTTACTAGCCAGTAGTCAATCCTCCAACCAGAATTATTTATTTTACTAGTCTTGGCTCTTTGAGCCCACCAGGTGTACTCTCCTTCAACATCTCCATGAAGATGTCTAAAGGTATCTGTAAAGCCCCTATTCAATAGGTTGGTAAAACCTTCACGCTCTTCATCAGTAAAACCTGGAGAATTCCTATTGTTGTTAGGATGGGCCAGGTCTATTTCCTTATGGGCCACATTGTAGTCTCCTGTAGCAAAGACCATTTTTTTCTTATCTAATTCTTCCAAGTAATCTGCATATTTTATATCCCAAACTTGTCTTTCTTCCAGTCTAACCAAACCATCTCCTGCATTTGGAGTATATACTTGGGTAAGGTAAAATTCATTAAACTCCAAGGTTATTATTCTTCCCTCCAAGTCCATGGTGGATGGAGCTCCCAATTGAGGGTAGCTAACTATGGGATTTAAGTTCTTCTTATATAAAAACATGGTTCCCGCATAGCCCTTTCTAGCTGGCTCTTGGGAACTATTCCACACTAAATCATAGTCTGGAAACATTTCTTTTAGTATTTTCAAATGCTTCTTACTAGGTCCCTTACCAGGTAGCTTTGTCTCTTGAAGCCCAATTACATCTGGGTCATAACTTATTATGGTCTTTAATACCTCCCTAGACAAGATAGCCCTAGCTGATTCAGCTGTTAGAGCCGCATTTAATGAATCAATATTCCACGAAATAAACTTCACTCTCTTCCTCCTCTATTTCCATCAATCTTATATTATAATATTATTTATAATCATAAACATTGTACCATATAGTTGGTTTTCTTACCTGTCCCTATTTAGATAATAACTACAGTTTCTTTATCAAGATAAAATTATAAAACTAGGTCAGCCTTAAATTAGGCTGACCTAGTTCTTGTCATTATCCAAAATACTTTCTATATAATTTGACACTTACAAAATATTTTTATCACTTATCCAGCATATCTTTTAAGCCCTTAGAATTTATTATTTTTATTTTAGCATTAGCTTGCCTTTCAATATACTTTTCCTTTTGTAAATATGACAATTTTCTACTTACTGTCTCCCTTCTAAGGTTGGTACTGGCTGCAATATCGTCTATGGTCAGATTAATATAATCTTTATCTTTTTTATCCTTATCTTGATAAAAAAATTTTATTATCCTCTTTAGTCCATCATTTTCATGGAGCAATTCTATCGTTTCATTGGATTTTCTTAATCTTTTAGTTAAAACGTTTATTAAACTCCAAGCAACTTCTGGTTCATCCTTTATTAAATTAATAAAGGTCTTCTTACTTACAATACAAATTTTACAAGCTGTCATGGCTATGGCATTATGAGGATGTTTTCTAGCATCAAAAAACAAGTCTTCACCTATGGTATCTCCCCTTGTTAAAATGTTTACTATAAGTTCTTTTCCATCCTCATCATAGGTGTTTAATTTTACCTTACCACTTCGAATAATTTTTATTTCTTCAGCCAGGTCGCCTTCTTTTACCAAGATTTCTGCCCTTTCCACCTCTTGATGAAGAGCACTTTCCACTAGTTTACTCTGTATTTCAAAAGGCAATTGGCCAAATAAGGGTATATTGTGGGTACATAAGTTTCCTTTATCAAAACACTTTGTCATAACTTTACCTCTATTCCCAACTAATTATAGCTTTTAAGCCCTAGTTCTTCCTATTTTATCTTGGTCTTAAGGACTTGATAACCCAACCTACTAATTGCCTTCTCTATTTCTAGATCATTTATTTTTTCTTGGTCAAAATCCAAGCTTACCTTGCTGCTAGCAAAGGATACTTTTATAGATTCCTTGACCACCCCTTCCAAGGACCTTAAAGAATTTTCTATCTTTTGCATACATGACGGACAGGTTAAAGTTTCCAATTGAATTATTGCTGTTTTCATTTTTAATCTCCTTTAATTTATATATTCTTTTTATTTTAATTTATAGCCTAGTAATCTCATACCATTAAGAATTACTAAAAAAATACTTGCCTCGTGTAGTAACATACCTAGTGACATATTCATCCAGTCACCAAATAAGACTCCCGCTAGTAAAAATATCACAAGTCCAAGAGCAATGACTATATTTTGTTTCATATTTCTAGCCGTTGCTTTGGCCAGTCCTAGAGCATGGGTTAACTGACTTAAATCATCCTGCATTAATACCACATCTGAAGTTTCTATTGCCACATCTGTACCACTGCCAATGGCTATTCCTATATTGGCCAAGGCCAAGGAAGGACTATCATTTATTCCATCACCTACAAAAGCCACCCTTTGATTTTTTTCATCTATTAGTTGCTTTACAAAGTTTGCCTTATCCTCTGGTAGCATATTACCATATGCCTTATTAAATCCTAATTGCTTGCTTACCAAATCTACACTTCCTTGATTGTCACCGGATAAAATTATCAGGTTTTTTATTCCTAAAGCTCTTAAGTCCTTCAACTCTTCTTTTATTCCTGGCCTTATTTTATCTTTTATACCCATTAATATCTTAAGTTTCCCATCTACAGCCATCATGACTATAGAATTTCCAGCTCTCTCAAGGTTTTTTATCTTTTCTAAAGTTTTCTCATCTAAATATACCTCTTCTTTTTCCATAAAGACTTGGCTTCCAGCAGCTACTTCAAGGCCTGTAATATTTGCTTTAAGACCTTCACCTTTTAAGACTTCCATATTTTCCAGGTCTAAAAACTTTGGATTTTCCAAATCATCTAAGACTGCTTTAGCCAAGGGGTGATCAGAATGTTTTTCTATACTAGCCAATAAATTAGACATTTGTTCATGATTTTCATCAAAGTAAATTTTTTGAGTAACTGATGGCCTCCCCATGGTTAAGGTTCCTGTTTTATCAAATACTATTGTATCTAATTTACTAAAGTCATCTATGACCTCGCTTCCTTTTAAAAGGACTCCATTTCGAGCTCCATTTCCAATACTGGATATATTCGATACGGGAACTCCAATTACCAGGGCACCGGGACAGCCTAAAACCAAAATAGTTATGGCTAATTCCATATCTTTTGATAGTAGCCATACCATAATTCCAATTAATAGTATTGTTGGAGTATACCACCTTGAAAACCTATCTATAAACTTTTCTGCTTTTGATTTTGAGTCTTGAGCATTTTCAACTAATTCAATTATTTTCCCAAAGGTGGTCTCCTCACCTATTTTATCCGCTGATATTTCTATAAGCCCATTATCAACAATCGTTCCTGCAAATACTTTAGATCCTTTACTTTTTCCAACTGGTAGAGACTCACCTGTTATACTAGACTGATCTAAACTTGCTTCTCCTCTTAATACTGTTCCATCTACAGGTACCTTAGCCCCTGTCCTAACTAAAACTATGTCTGCCGGGCAAAGATCATCCACATCTACTTCTTCAACTTCCCCTGATTTACTTAGTCTTAAGGCTCTTTCTGGTGCCATTTCTATAAGTTCTTTTATAGCGACACGGGTATGATTAAGAGTTCTTTGTTCCAAATATGAGCCAAATAAAAATAAAAATGTAACTATTGCTGATTCTTCAAAATTCCCAATTAAAAAAGCTCCTAGAACTGCTATGGTCACCAATAAATCAATGCTAACTACCTTAACCAACAAGGCTTGATAGGCTTGAATAGCTATGGGTAATAGGGCCAAAATTGAAGCTATTACTAAGGCCAAGGTAAAAAGGTTGGAATGTCCCCCTGTCCACTTACTTATAAAAGCCACTGCTATTAGAAATCCGCTTATAAGACTTATTTTATTTTTATTTTTTAATATAGCTCCCTGCATTTTATACCTCCTAGAATCCTACTTATTTCCTTATATAATATGCTTACTTCTCTTATCTATCTTGTCTTGCCTATACAAGCTTTGATAAATTGAGTCTACCATAAGCCTTAAAATATGTAGTTGATTTAAATCAATTCCTTACTTTAATTTCTTTTTTTACTCTCTTTCTAAAAAAGAACATATTAAAAGTCCTGGTAATTTAGCCTTATACCAGGACCTATCCAATAAAAATATTTTTTCTTATTTTCCAATTATATTTTTGATCTATTCTAAAAACTCCTTGCTATAAACTACTGTTCCACCACTAGCATCTAGACCTTTACTTTCAAGCTCCAAGGCCATAAAGGCTTTATCATCTACCTTAAAGGGTGGTTTAATCCCCCAACTACTCGCCGGTTTAAATCCGAATCTTGGATAGTAGTTAGGATGGCCAAGAACAATTACCGATTTAAATCCCATGTTTTTTGCAATCTTTAAGCTTTCAGTTATTAATTTACTAGCTATACCTTTATTTTGATATTTAGGTAAAACTGAAACAGGTGCCAAGGCTAAACTATTATATTTATTCCTTTCATTTTCTATGGTTAATTTTGTAAGCATTATATGGCCTACTATTTCTCCATCCACTTCCGCTAGAAGTGAGAGTTCGGGTATAAAAATATCACTTTTTCTTAATTTAGCAACTAAAAGATGTTCTTTGTGATCACTATAGTCCTCATTTTTAAATGCTTTTTCTACTAACTTTTCTGAAAGTTTATAATCTCTTTCTTTTTCCTGTCTTATTTTTATATTCATCTTAAATCTGCTCCTTAAGAAATTAGCTTTTATATAAAATACATCTTAAATTAAGCTCTTTATCTTCTTATATACTTGTATTTTCCAACAAAACTATATTTTCCACATGTGACATCACTAGTATGGGAACATGATTTGCCTAAGTGGTTATTAGTATAGGAAGACAATTCAGCAGAGTCTTTCCCTATAGTTTTTTTCTTTGCATTTTTT
>CALAZW010000049.1 GCA_937926545.1 uncultured Helcococcus sp.
TTCCATTCATCCCAAAGGCTGGGAAAACACTCTAAATCCTTAAATCCCATTTTATGATAAAAGTCATTGGTTAAATCATATTCCCTATAGTGGCCTTTTTCTACTGTCTTTACCTGAAGAAAAGTATAGTTCTCTTTTATCGCATAATTTTCTAGTGTCTCAACTAATTTACTACCTATCTTTTTTCCTTGGTAGTCTTTTAAAACTCCCATAACATAGATTTCACCACTATCTTCACTTGTCTTCTTAAATACTATAAAGCCTACTGGCCTTTCATCTATATAGTAGGCAAAAAATGGTCTATCCACTGACTTCTTTATATAGTCTTTTCTACTATCTTCTAGACCAAACCATTCAGGTAAGTCCTTTAAGATAAGATCTGCTATATATTCCTTGTCCTTCTTACTGGTAACTTTTTTAATCATTACACTTTCTCCCCACCTTCTAATACCTTGTAGATAATTTTATATCTATTAAATAAAAGTCTAGACTCCTATAAGATATTTTATCTAAGCCCTATAATAAATAAGGCCAAGGCCATAAGAGCCATAAATGCCCAACTGATATACCTACTTTTAATCTCACTATCAGATGGTTCTATCTCATCTATGTTTTTAATTCTAAAAGACAGGTTCCAACGGAATAATTCATCTGAAAATAAAATTAAAAGTCCATTGATAAGACAAATAAAACTCGCCGCTAAAAATATAGACCATTCTCCCTTATGATTAAGCTTAGGCCCATCTATTAGCTCAAGTATGGTAGCTGGAGAGGGTTCTAAGACATCAAGCTTTTTACCATTTTCATCTAGTTCTATATCATTATTAACTATATAGTCCGATTCAAAGCTATATGGCTCGCCATTTTCATTAAAAAACAAATAGTCTTGTCCAATTTTAAGGACACCTCCACGAAATATGACTTCTTGTCCTTTATAAACTTCCACGCCTGTCATATCTTCTGTCAGTTCTTCATTTTGGGGAAGAGCCTTAGGATTTTCTTTTATCCTATAGGGTCCATAAAGTTTATCACCATATTGAAATACTACTGTCTCATCCTTAGATACTATAAACTGTGCATCTTGCCCTTGGATTTTACCAGTATACAAGGTATTACTATCTTTCTGACTGGGTATGAGAACTCTTCCTTTATAGAAAAAACCAATCTTAGTAGTCATAAAACCATAAACCAGCATAAATACCAAGGTCATAAGAGTCATAAATATTAGAAGTCCCTTTTGATAGTAATTTAGTTTTTTTATTCTTTTCATAAGCCTACCTCAAAATTTAATTTTTGTTTTTATAAGACCTTAGTTTCTTTAGTATCTTATTATCATTTAATACTCTCTTCTATATAACTTAATATTTCTTTTTCTAGTAAATCATCCTTTTCCATATAAGCATCGACTAGCCTATTAAAATCTACTTGGAAGATAAATATATCTGCCACATTACTTTCCCTGTTTTCTATAGTGTGTTTCCCTATTTTTTCAATAAGCCTACCATCCAAGTCATTAGGTAGTAAAAATATGTTTTTTATATTATCCAAGGAGTATTTATTAGCTTTAGCAAAATCCTTACTTAAAAAATACCTATATAGTATTTGCTTGTTTATATCTGAACTTCCTGGCATAGTCCCGTTAATATGGGGAAGGTAGTTTTTTGCATCTATTATATAAAGTTTGTCCCTATATTCCTTAATTATATCTGGTATCATACTCAAACCAGACCTATTATAGGGAGTTTTTTCTTCTTTATTGCTAGTCTTGTCTTCGATTAGAAGATTATATCTTCCTTTGGGCAAGTTTTCATTAAATTCATAATATTGATCTTTTAAGATGTTTTTTAAGATAAATTCCCATAAGTCATTTAAGTTTTCCAGATAGTAAAGATTCGATCTAGTGGAAGCCTTATCTAGTTTTCTCTTATTGTCATTTATAATATATAAAAGTTTAATAATTTTTCTTTCTCTATCACTGTACACCTTAGTTCTAAAGTTATTTAAGCTTGTTTTTATATTAATATTTTTTATGTTTTTTTCTATGAGGTTTCTATATTCTCCATGTATACTCAGGTTAATTCCTATCACTTTTTCTATCTCTAAAAGATGAAATCCATAGATGATAGTCAAGGGATGATTATAGTCTATCTTTTTATAGGTATAGAAAGGATCCACATATAAAAAATTATCGTCTGATATTAAAAGCCTACTTCTATTAATAGTTCTAGTCCAGTTTAACCGTCCCTTGTTTTTTTGACCTGTATTTCTTTCTGTAAATAAGAAGGGTCCAAGTTCTATATAGTCGATTAATAAGAGGTAGTATGCTTCAAATATAGAATACATATAGCTTTCTTGGCTTATTTGCCATATGGTTTGTAAATTTTCTTTTTTTATGGAGCTTGTATTCTTTTTATACTTTCTCAATAAATTAAAGTATTTTATCTTTTGCTTAAGTTCATCTTCTGTATTTAATTTTTTATCCTTAATAAATATTGGTAGGACTAACTCTAATTTATCGTCTCTTACTTCGAATCCAATTCTGTTTTCCTTCTCCCTAGCTTCCATTTTCTACTCACCATCATCTCTATTTTCTTCTTCTCCTATCTTTTGAAATAATTCCTTTCTAAAGACTCCTTTTTTGTATTTGTTTCTAATATCGTCAAAGGTCCTTATTTCTTTTTTAAATATCACTTGAGGATCATACCTAAAAATATCAAACCATAGATAGGATATTACCTTACCTAAAAACTCTGCATCTGATAGGCTATAGCCAACAAACCATTGGCCTAATTGCTTGTCATCTACCCCTGTATAGGATACTATTTCCTTATTCATAATTTCTATAAATTCAAGCCATTTTATATTGTCATAGGGAGCTGGTAGATATAAATCTTCTAATTTCTCTTCCTTATAGTTTATGTAGATATAATCCATATCCCATCTCCTTTTAAAGGCTGAATCCATAGGATAAAGAGACTGATCTGATGTGTTCATAGTGGCATAGATATAAAGGTTACTAGGAATTACAAAGCCTCTGGGGAATCTATTCTCCCAATCTTTTTCTTCCCACTTTAGTTCTTTTTTTATATATTCCTTTATTTCGCTGGATAAATCAATTGGGTACCCTGATTCTCCATAGTATTGGTTGTTTACATTATTTATCCTATCTAGTAATTGGAAAATATCGCCAAAAATAGCTGAACTATTTCCCCTATTGATTTCTTCAATAATTAAAAGGGCATTATATGTTTCCTGATTAGTATCTTTGTTTTCTAAATTCAGTGCTTTAATTATTGCCTTTATAAAGGGACCTGGAACAAAGTCGTAATAGACAAAGGGCCTTTCATTGCTAACATCATTTTTGTTTTGATATCTTATCTGACTTGCCACCCTTTCATAGGCCACAACAGGCTTATATTGACCTACAAATTCATAGTAAGAATACTCTGGGTGAAAGGTCGTTCTAATTATATTTTTATCCTTAATATTAATTAAGTTTAGTTTTGATTTTATACTATAGCTTTTTCCCACCCCTGGAGGTCCAAAGATTATCTTGTTTCGTGAATAGTTGGTCTGTCCCATATCACTATCTTCTATCTTTTCATCCTCATCTATCTTTTCAGACAAAGAGTTATCAGCCACTGGATAGATTAAACCAGCCAACTTATTAATAGCTATGTATTTATTACTATCATCTAATTGATTAAAATATATAGGATCTAGTTTTTTAAGTTCTTTTACAGAAAAATGTAATACGACATAGACATTTTAACCAACACTAGCTCGTTTTGGG
>CALAZW010000050.1 GCA_937926545.1 uncultured Helcococcus sp.
TTCTGATCAATAATACCAGCCTTATTTAAAGCTATTTCTTCCAGACTATCCCCCAAAACATTCATGTGATCATAGCCTATGTTCATAAGCAAGGATAAAATCTTCCTATCCATTATATTGGTGGCATCATAAAGACCTCCAACCCCTGCCTCCATTATGGCCACATCAACCCTTTCATCCCTAAAATAAAGGATGGCTATAAGGGTTAAAAGCTCAAAATACCTTAAGTTGATCCCCTGGCCATCCAGTTTTTCTATAAGGGGGCCTAACTCTTCCAAGTAGGCCTCCATTCTATGGTCTTCTATGTTTTTATTGTCCAGTCTAATCCTCTCATTGATTTCCATCATATGGGGGCTGGTATAAAGCCCCACCCTAAGACCTGCTTCTATTAAAATATTATTTAAAAACTTGGCAGCTGATCCCTTGCCATTGGTCCCTGCCAGGTGGATAGTCCTAATATTTCTTTCAGGATGACCCAAAAGCTCCAAGGCCCTGGCCATATTTCCCAACTGGTCATGGCGGGCATAGCCAACCCTGGTTTCCAAATATTTTTCAAATTCTTTCATAACTACATTATAGGCAAAAGCTCTGACCAATCAACTACATAATAGTCTGAAGCTTCTTCTATTTCCTCCCTGGAATACTGGCCGACCTTATCCTCCATAAAACAGACCTTCATGCCTGTTTCTTTGGCTGATTGACAAGCTGCTAAAAGATCATCAATTACTAAAATCCTAGCGGATTCAACTCCTTCATCTACAAGTATTCTGTCATAAAACTTTCTAGTTGACTTGCCATACTCCTGGTTGTCAGATGAATAAATAGCATCAAAATACTTATATAGGTCCAATCTTTCCATGGCCCTATCAAAATATCTCTTACTATTCATAGTACCCACAACCATTCTGATGTTTTTCTTTTTTAAGGCCTCTAAAAACTCTCTAGAATAAGGTTTATTATCCACCCTATGCTTGTAGGCATCAAGGGCTTTTTCGTCCCAGGCAGCTTCAATTTCTTGGGCTGTCATATCCAGCTTAAAAAGTTCTTGGGTATACTTGGCCCCTTCCTTCATTCCTAATCTGGCCAAATTAGCCAGGTAATCATCCGGCATATCCAGGTTTCTTTCCTGGCAAAACTCTTGGTCTATTTCTATCCATAAATCATTGGAATCCAGTAGGGTTCCATCTAAATCAATTATTACTAAGTCAAATTTATTCATCTCTACTCCTCAAATAATATTTACTCTTCCATAATATCATCTGAAGATAAATTAATCTATTCTATCCAAGATTCCTTCTAGGTAGGCCAGGGTCATACCATAATTGGTCATGGACACCTGGGCCTGTCTGGCCCTTTCCACCCTGCTTATCATCTGCCTTCTGTTAAACATACAGGCTCCACAGTGGATGATCAAATCGTAGTCTTCCAGGT
This sequence comes from uncultured Helcococcus sp., assembly GCA_937926545.1. GTDB lineage: Bacteria > Bacillota > Clostridia > Tissierellales > Peptoniphilaceae > CALAZW01. Next base: position 1,432 of record CALAZW010000050.1, read on the forward strand.
TCTTGGGAAAATCCCTCCCCCTGGTAAAGTCTATCTTATCCAGGCCATAGTTTTCCTTTAAAAGAGCTGGTATCTTAACCCTTCCTATGTCCTCTTCTATGGGGGCATGGGAACAGGCCTCAGCTATTAAAACCCTGGAATCCTTGTCCAGCTGGCCTAACTTTCTAGCCCCCTGGATAAAATATTTTTGGTCCCCCTTTACTCCAGCAAATAAGATGGAAAAGGAGGTTAAACTTACCTGGCTTGGAAGAATTTCATTTACCTCTTTAAAAACCTTGGAATCAGTTATTACAAGATCTGGCTTTTCTTTCATATTATCCAGGGCAAAGGCCAGGTTTTCAACCACTGTGGATACTACCACTGCCCTTTTATCTATAAGCTCCCTTATGGTTTGGACCTGGGGTAGGATAAGCCTACCCTTGGGAGCTGCCTTGTCCTGGGGCATAACCAAAAGAAAGGTCTTGCCCTCCAGGGATTTCTCTGGGAAAATATCCCTTTGATAGAAATCTTTTAAATCAGCTTTAAGCTGGTCTAGTAGACTATCTATCCCTTCCTTGGTAAGGGCTGAAAGCTCTATAATGGGCCTGGAAGAATAGTCTCTTATGGAGGAAATAACCTCCTTTTTATTTTCTATAATATCCAGCTTATTAAGGGCAAAGACATAGTTGATCTTTTCTTCTTCCAAAAATTCAAGCCAAGTCTTATAACTATCATCCAACCTATCATCTAGGACCAAAATAGCATAGTCTGTCCTTTCTACCACTTTTTTTGAAGAAGCCACCCTCAAATGCCCCAGGCCTTCTTCCCCATCATCAAAACCTGCCGTATCTATAAAAACTACTGGACCTAGACCATGGATTTCCATGGCCTTATTTATAGGGTCTGTAGTCGTCCCCTTTTTAGCAGATACTATCGATACATCCTGGTCTGCCAAACTATTTAAGAGGCTGGACTTACCCACATTGGTCCTGCCAAAAATGGCTATGTGTATCCTATTTGAACTTGGTGTTTTATTCATAGCGCCTCCTAAAACCTAAAGTCTCTTTTCCCCTCTTCAATCATGGCCATTCTTTTTTCCACAAGGTCCCTAACCTCAGGCCTATCAATTTTTTCAAGCTCTCTTTCTATAAGTCCTTCTGCCTTTTTCTTGGTATCTGAAGAAGCATAGTCCATTAAAAATTCCTTTAAGGTCATTAGGGCATTGGGCTGGCAAACATTTCCTATTTGACCTGACTTGGCCAAGGGCATAAACCTATCTCCAGTCCTTCCCTCCCTATAGCAGGCCGTACAAAATGATGGTATATAGCCTAGGTCTATTAACCAATTTACTATTTCATCCAAGCTTCTGGTATCTTCCAAATCAAATTGCTCAGAGTTTTCACTGCCAACTTGCTCCTCTTCACTATAGCCTCCAACAGATGTCTTTGACCCTCCACTTAATTGACTCACACCAACTTCCAAGGCCTTTTCCCTGGTATCCTTGGTCTCTCTGGTGGAAATAATCATTCCTGTATAGGGAACAGCTATTCTAATGATTGAAACTATCTTGATGAAAATATCATCTGTTATTCCCGCTTGAAAATCATCTGGATCTATATCATCTGCAGCCCTAACCCTAGGAACTGATATAGTATGAGGTCCCACCCCAAACCTTTCTTCCAAGTGTTCCTTATGCATTAGAAGGCCTACCAGGTCATAGCCATAATTATTAAGGCCAAACAAAACTCCTATGCCCACATCATCAATTCCAGCCTCCATGGCCCTATCCATAGCCTCTGTATGGTAGCCATAGTTTGACTTGGGTCCTGTTGGGTGCATCTTTTCATAGTTTTCCTTGTGGTAGGTCTCTTGGAAAAGTACATAAGTACCAATTCCAGCCTCCTTCATCAACCTATAGTTTTCCACACTGGTTGCTGCCACATTAACATTTACCCTTCTAATATCCCCATTTTCATGTTTAATTGAATAGATGGTTTTAATAGACTCCAACAAGTAGTCCATGGTATTTATTGTAGGGTGCTCTCCCATCTCCAAGGCTAATCTTTTATGGCCCATATCCTGTAGGGCTATAACTTCATTTTTAATCTCTTCTTGACTTAATTTTCTCCTATTAATAGTCTTATTTTTCATATGGTAGGGACAATAAACACATCCATTTACACAATAATTTGACAGATATAAAGGAGCAAACATAACTATCCTCTTGCCATAGATTCTTTCCTTGATGGCCTTGGCTATCTTAAATATCTCTTCATTGACCCTAGGATCCTTACAAAACAAAAGAACTGCAGCCTCTCTGTGGTCCAGGCCCTCTTCCCTTCTAGCCTTAGCCAAAAGCTTTTCTATCAAATCCATATTGGAAGCATTTTCTCTTCCATAATCCAGACTTTCCAATATTTCCTTGTGGTTAATAAATTCTTCCGCCTTAATTGACGCCTTATTGTACATATTATTTCTCCTTTAGCTTACTATCTCCTCTGGACATATCTATTTCATATCCAATTTGCAACAAACTATCCTTAAGGCTATCTATGTATTCCATTGCCTCCTGACCTGAAGACAATTTATTGTCGTATAAGTCATACTTCTTTCTATGTTTTTGTGGAGTTAAATTTGGCATTATAACATTGGCCCCTGCCCTAATGGCCCTAAATCTGGACTTTTCATCCTTGGTGGCCAGGGAGGTGGTCGCCGGTAAAAGACAGCCTGGAAACATCAATCTTAAAATGGCCAGTAGCTTAATCGTCTTTATGGCATCTCCTGAAGGATGGTCTTTGTAGATACTTTCCTTATGGGCTATGAAGGGGCCTATGCCTATCATCTCTGGCCTTAACTTTTGTAAAAACCTTAAGTCTTCAAGAAGGTCCTGGTCATCTTGGCCCGGAGCCCCCACCATAAAGCCTGAACCAGTCTGGATACCTAAACTTTTAAACCTATAAAGATTGGCCTTTCTTTTATCCAAACTCTGGTCTAGGGGGTGAAGTTTAGAAAAAAGTTCTTCTGAAGCCGCCTCATGCCTTAAAAGATACCTGTCAAGTCCCTCATCTCTTAGTCTTTCTATAAGGTCTTCTTCCAAGACTCCCAGGGATAGGGTTAGGGCCTTGTCTGGATACTTTTTCTTAATCTCTCTTACCAGATAGAGAATTTTTTCTTCTGTAAAATAAGGATCCTCCCCTCCCTGGAGCACAAAGGTAGAAAAACCTCTACTAGCCCCTTGATCAACTGCTTCAAGGATTTCTTTTTCACTTAATCTATACCTTTCCACCTGGCTATTTCCAGCCCTTATACCACAGTAGTTACAGTTTTTCCCACATATATTGGATATTTCTATAAGTCCTCTTAGATAGACCCTTCTACCATAGATTTCATCTCTTACCCTGCCAGCCCTGGCCTCTAAATAAGTCTGGTTGGCCTGGTCCTGGTCTTTTAACAGCTCTAAAAACTCCCCATCTGATAGGTTTTTTTCTAGCTCTAGCCTATCTATCAGGTCTCTTATCCTATTTCTTTGAATACATGGTTTTTGCTTGTACATTTTCTATCATCCCCAGTTTACCGCTCAGGGCGGAAATTATATTATTTGGTCCATCCACTATTAGGGATATGATGCTTATGTCCCTTCTAGGATAGGGAATCCCCATCCTGCCTATTATGTAGTCACCATAGTCATGTAAAAGGTCATTTACCTTATTTACACAGTCCCTGTCTTCTATTATTATGCTTATAACTGCCAGCCTATCTTCCATATTTTCCTCCATAAAAAAAGCTCGCTAAAAGCGAGTTATCCTCTCGCCTTCTCAGTCGGGTCTTCCCTCTTGGTCAGGATCGATATCCTTAATTTAATTTTATATTAAACTCTCTTATATTTCCACTCCCCTTTTAAGTAATAATAGTAGAGTATGATAAAATCAAAAACTTCTGCTATTAGATAGGTCAGCCAAACATAATTAATATTCTTGTCTAAAACCAGGACAAATAAATATAAAAGAGGAATTTGCACCAACCATCTGGCCACAATACTGGCCACCAAAATAGGCCTATTATAACCAGAACCTGTAAACAATACAGCCCGGCCAAAAATAAAGCCTCCTATAATTAAGGCTGGACTGGCATACCTTATCATGTCCACTCCAACTTCTATTACCTGCCTATCATCTATAAAAACCTTCATGATCTCTTGGGCATAGATAAAACTAAGGCCCACTACCAAGGACATTATAAGTAAATTTAAATAGGAAGCCACCCTTCCAATGGCCTCAGCCTCTTCCAGGTCATCCTGGCCTAGATACTTACCCACCAGGGCAGAACCTCCCATCATAAATCCATAGACTGGCATAAAGGCCAAACCAAAGACCTTCATTCCTATCCCTGCAGCCGATACAGCTGATGTTCCATAAACGGTGACAAACTTCAATAGTATGGCTCCTGACAAATATCTAAAAAGAACCTCCACTCCTGATGGTAGTCCTATAATCAAAAGATCCTTATCTATGGACCAGTCCAGGCTAAAGATTCCCCTTAAGCTAAGCTTAAAGGTCTTTTCCTTTCTAATCAGAAGAAAGATTGCGAAAATAAAGGAGACGCTAATGGATATGACAGTGGCTACTGCAGCTCCATAAACTCCCATATTAAAGCCCTTCAAACTGGTACCTGGTATGGTTTCAAACATTAGAATAGGGTCTAAAACAATGTTTATAAGGGTGGATAAAACCATTATATACATGGGTGTCTTAGAATCTTCTGTAGTCCTAAAAATAGTATTTACCGAATAGGACATAAAGAGAATAGGAAGGAAAAATGTCCTTATATAGCCATAGTCCAAGGCCAGCTTGATAACTTCAGGATCCTTGGAAAAAATTCTCATCATGGGCTCTAGAAAAATATAAAGTAAAAGGGCTGAAATCATCCCAACCAGGGTTTTAAATCCCAGGGTTTGCTCAGCTATTCTTCCTAGTTTTTCATGGTCCTCCCTCCCATAGGCCTGGGAGAGCATGGACACAGATGAGCTTCCTATAACCTCATTAAATACTGTGAAAATCCAAAAGGCTACTGAGTAAATAGTAACTGCCGCTGTGGCCTCCTTGGATATACGGCCTACCCAGGCCATATCTACAATGTCATAAACACTTTGCAGGGCGAAGGCTATCATGGTTGGGTAGGATAAACTCCAAAGCCTTCTGGTCTGCTTGCTATACTTCTTCATAAAATCTCCTAATCTAACTTGAAGGTCATCCTGATAGGATTATGGTCTGAATACCTATAATCCTCTTTTATAACTCCCACTTCCTCCACGGAAACATTGGGACTTAAAAGAAAACCATCAATATAATACTGTAAAAACTCCTCGCTTCCATCATAGGCCTGGTGAAGGGATCTACAGGTAGGATTTTCCTTATCCACTCCAAAGCTAAAGTCCTCACCCACATCATCCAAAGCCAACTTTTTAGGCTCCCAGAAATCCTTGTTTTCATTTTTAAACCTGTCTTCTATACCTGGTAATAGTTGATTGAAATCTCCACCAGCTATAACATAATCGCCTTTTTGGTACTTTTCTTCCATAAAGTCTACCAACTGCTTGGTCTGGATTTTTCTACCATCCCCCTCATCATAGGCATCCATATGTAGATTTACCATGTGAAGCATTTTATCACTTCCAGCTATCTTATAGGAATTTACCAAAAGCCCCCTATTTAAGTTGGCTATCTTGGTAGGCCAGCTAAAGGGATTGTATAAATCATATCTTTGGGCATCTTCTATTTTGGCCTTGGACATGGTCATAAGTCCCGACTGGATAGATCCCATGGTAGGTAGAGGATAGGGTACATAAAGCACCTTATAGTTATAAGTAAAAGACTTGTTATAGTCGCTATTTAAATATTCAACCTGGTTTATCTTATAGGTCCTAGATGACTTTTCATCTACTTCCTGTAAAAGATAAAAATCAGAATCCAGCTCCTTTAAAAGACCTCCTATACCATCCAGGTTTTCTTCCACCTGGTCCCTGCTATCAGGTCTAACCTTACTTCCTCCATCCATGAAGAAATCCATACTGGAATCTAAACCTGCATAACCTATATTAAAGCTGGTCACACTATAGCTTTGGTCTAAATTTATAAGTTCATCCCTGTCATTGGCATATATTTTAGCCGGTTCTATAGGCTTAGGATTATAAAAACTAAGAGTTAAAACCAAGATAAAAGATGCCATCACTATTAAAACAAATAAAAGAATCTTTGATAAAAATTTTACTACTTTCATAAACACCTCCATACAATAATTTTAGCATATCTAATTATTTATTTATATTTTTGTATAATAGATTTTAAAAACTAATTGTGCTATAATCAAAAACGTTGACAATAAATATAGGAGGCAATTATGAAAAAACAAATATTATCAATTTTACTAGCACTAGGACTAGTTTTTAGCCTGGCTGCTTGCCAAGATAAAGAAGTTAAGAAGGATGATAAGCAAGCCCTTGAAGACAAAAAAGAAGATCAGTCAAAAGAAGCTAGTCAATCAGACCTTACTGATGATGAAAAGGAAATAATCTACAAGGACGCTTTGGAATATGAAAGTGAAAACAAACTATTTGCAGCCCAAAGAGAATTAAATAAAATAAAAGGCTACAAGGATGTGGATGAAAAACTTATCCAAGTTACATATGACTATGCCAACGACTTAATGAGAACTAGAAACTATGAAAAGGCTGTTAAGGAATTTAATAAAATTGAAGACTTTGAAGACTCCAAGGACAAGATTATTGAAGCAAAATATGAACATGTAAAGAAATATCCTTACAAGGCCAACTACACAACTGAAGAATTCGTTAAGGAACTATTAGAACTTGACTACAAGGACATAAAAGACTTAAGCGAAAAACTAAAATAGAAAAGGACCCCTAAGGGTCCCTTTTTTATATTAAGCTAAAACCAGCTTCTATTAACTTTAAGTATGCTATGCTATAAACGGTCAGGGAAATAGGCTTGGTTAGGCTTAGGATTAAAAGATAATTCTCAAAGGTCATATCAGTTAGGGCCACCAGCATACATATTAAATCAGCCGGTCCCACAGGACTTAACTGACTTAGGGCAAATAACTTTTCCCTTCTATTATTCTTTTTGAAAAAATCCTTGTACTTGTTAAATTCTTCTTCCTTGACCACCATATTAATATATTTTTTCCCAAATTTTCTAACCAGATAAAAAACAATTATACAGCCCATCATAACCCCTATAAAATTAAGGATTGAACCCCAGAAATATCCATAAACCGCCACCCCTACTATACAGGTAAAGGCCCCGGGTATAATGGCTATAACCGTCTGAAGAATTTGCATCAGTAGAAAAATTACTATCCCCCAATTGCCCGTCCTAAGTAAAAGAGCATTTAATTTATCCTCATCTGTAAATATTTTTAACTTAAAACCATAGTAGGTCATTAAAACAACTAGGATTATGCCCAGGATTGTCGCCCCACTATAAAAGTACTTATAAAACTTTTCCTTCATTTTTTCCTCTTAAGATCTTATATTTTCTTCCACCTTATCCAAGAGTATATCTTTTCTTATCTCTTCCCTCTTCTTATCACCCTTTAGTAGACCTATCAAGTCTAGGGCTAGATATACAGCACTTGCTGGACCTCTAGAACTTATAATATTCTCATCAACCACCACTAGATCTTCCACGTACTGGTTGCATACCAACTGGTCCTCAAAGCCTGGATAGGAGGTAACCTTCTTATCAGCTATGACTCCTGCCCTTGATAGGACTATGGGAGCTGCACATATAGCTGCTATCGCCCTACCATTATGGTCTAAATCCTTGATTAATTCAATTACTTTTTTGTCATCTCTAAGGGAGCTAGCTCCTGGAAGGCCTCCTGGCAGGAATAAAAGATCCACTTCCTCTGGCTTTAGATCCTCAAACATCATATCTGCTTTAACACCTATTTGATGGGCACCAAGCAAGTCCAGACTATCTTCTACAGAAACTAAAGCCACCTCTATATCAGCCCTTCTCAGGTAATCCACTATAGTCAGCGCTTCTATCTCTTCAAAACCATTCTTCAATAAAACAAATACCTTAACCATGCTTCCTCCTTTTATTTAAAAAAAATGAAGAAATACTATCTGTATTTCTTCTATGTACTCTTTAGTCCAACGGATAATTTTAACGATTCATCTACCTTGTCCATAGATGCTTGATCAAAAGTTCCCACTTTATCTCTCAACCTTTTCTTGTCAATAGTCCTAACTTGCTCAAGTAGAACAACGGAATTTTTTGGAAGTCCTATTTTAGGATCTATCTGTACATGAGTAGGTAATTTCGCTTTGTTGGTTTGGGATGTTATTGCTGCTATGATAACTGTTGGACTATATTTATTCCCCATGTCGTTTTGTATGATGAGAACAGGCCTTACTCCCCCCTGCTCAGAACCAACTACGGGACTTAAATCGGCATAGAACACATCCCCTCTTTTTATTCTCATACCCTTACCCATCTCCTTAATTCCTCGAGTTAATTATATATCAAAATTCATTGGTCTGTCAATTGACATAAATTCTACTAACCCTCTTTGAAATAGAGGTCATAATCTCATAGGATATGGTTTGGCACCATTGGGCCATTTGGTCCAGGCTGATGACTTCTCCACCATTTTCTCCTATCAAGGTCACCCTATCTCCAATTTTAGCATCTATTCCACTAATATCAACCATCATTTGATCCATGGCTATATTACCGACCACAAAGGCCTTCTTGCCCTTGATTAAAACATAGCCCCTATTGGATATAAGTCTTTTGTAGCCATCTGCATATCCAATTGATATGGTGGCTATTTTCATAGGCCTCTTGGCTATAAAGGTCCTACCATAGGATAGGCTATCTCCCTGGTCTATGGTCTTTATATTGGATATGGTAGAAATCCATTCAAAACTAGCCTTTAAATTCACCTGCTTTTCCTCTGCCAATAGGCTGGATGGATAAATTCCATATAGGCCTATACCTGACCTTACCATGTCCAGGCTAAAGCCATGCTTGATAAAGCCTGCATCATTGGAAATATGCCTGTCGCCCAAGGCCAAGCCTCTTTTTTCCAAATCCTCAACCACAGTCATAAACCTTTGCATTTGTAGGTTGCAAAAATCTTCATTTTTTTCATCTGCTGTTGCAAAGTGAGAAAAGATTCCTCCTATGCTAAAGCTATCCAGCTGGGATATGGCCTCTATTTCATCCAGTGCTTGGGACGATGGTAAAAAGCCCAGCCTGCCGTGGCCTGTGTCTATTTTTATATGGATGGTAGCCTTGGCTGAGCTTCTTTTTAAGAAGTCATCTATCTGCTTGGCTATTTGATAATTATAAATAGTTATACTTATCTTATAGTCGCTAACCAGTCCATACTCATCAGGGTTTAAATAGCCTAAAAGAAGAATATCCTTCTTTATTCCCGCCCTTCTTAGTTCCACAGCCTCAGTCATGGAGGACACGCAAAAACCATCCACCATATCCTCTATGGCCTCTGAAATTTTTATGGCTCCCAGCCCATAGGCATCAGCCTTAACCACTGCATAAAACTTGGCTCCAGCTGCTTTTTCCCTAAGGGCTATCAAATTGGACTTGATGCTATTTAAGTTAATAATTAATTCGTTTGTATGTGTCATAAGTTCTCCTCTAGCATCTTCATTATAGAGGGAAGAAAAGAAATAATATCACTGGCCACCATGGACCTTTTAGACTTTTCCTGGCCAGCCAAGTCCCCTGCCAAACCATGGAGGTGACAGGCTAGTTTTAGACTTTCCAAGCTGTCTTGTCGGGCCAAAAGCGCCAGGGCCATACCTGTTAAAACATCCCCACTGCCAGCCGTTGCCATTCCTTCATTTCCACTCCTATTTATATAGCTTTCCTTCCTATTAATAACTATTGAATTCTTTCCTTTTAAAAGCAAGTTCACATTATACCTATCAACAAAGCTTCTTGCCTCTTCCAACCTGGCCCCATTTATCTGGTCCAGCCCCAGTCCACTTAGCCTGGAAAACTCCATGGCGTGGGGGGTTAAATATATATTGGTCTTTTTATCTAAGAGATCTGGCTTCTCAGCCAAGCTATTTAACCCATCTGCATCTATCAAAAGAGGACCTTCAAAATTTTCTATTAAATATTCCAAATAGACTAAATTATCCTGGTGTCTACCCAGGCCAGGTCCTATGGCTATAGCATCCATATCCTTAATAAGAGGTTTTAACTGGTCTAAATAAGCAGCTAGAAACCTTCCGCTTCCCCCATCATCTATGGTTCTTACTATGGTTTCTACAGTCTTTATCTCCAAGATAGGGCCCAAGGACTTGGGAACCAAAAGATAAACCAAGCCTGCCCCTGTTCTCAAGGCTGCCTGGGAAGCTAAATAGCCTGCCCCTGTCATCCCTTGACTACAGGCAATTATTAGGACCTTGCCCATGTCTGCCTTGTGAAAATCATCTTCCATCTTGGGCAGCCTGGATAAGAGTTCATAGTCCAGATCCAAGCTGGGCTTCTTTTCCTTGACCAGCTGGGCTGATGAAATAGCATAGTCCCCATCGTGACTGATGGATACTTCTATGCCTTCTATCCCCCTAGCCAGCAAGTGATTTTTTAACTTGTCAACTTCCACATTTAAATAGGGCTTGTTTCTTTTATCATGAAGAATTTCCAAATCCCTCAAGGCCAAACCTCCACCAAGTCCCAGGCCCAGGGCCTTTAAGATGGATTCCTTGGCAGAAAACATACCTGCTATGGTCCTGCTACTATAGTTTTTTTCAGCCAAGTAGGCCAACTCCTTAGGAGTAAAGACCCTGGTTAAAAACCGGTCCTTGGCCCTTAATTCATCTATTCTACCAACCCTAATTATATCTATTCCACTGGCCATACTAGTCCTTTAATCTATTAAATATTTCACTTACTCTTTTTCTTAAGTCTTTAACGTCTAAATTCTTTATCTGTCTATCTTCCATAACCACCTGTCCATCTATAATGGAGGTTACCACATCACTTCCCTTGGTTGAATAAACTAGGGAGGCAACTATATCATTATTTGGGCTGTGGTGGATATTATCAAAATCAACTAAGATTATATCTGCCAAGTAACCCTCTTTAATCCTTCCTAGACAGTCTTTCTTACCCAAGGCTCTGGCTCCATTTACAGTGGCCATTTCAATTACAGTTCTAGCATCTAGGGCACTTGGATCCAAGGTATAGCCCTTGGCTATAAGAGAGGCTAGTTTCATTTCTTCAAACATATCTAGAGTGTTATTTGATGCTGATCCATCTGTTCCCAAGGCCACATTAATATTTTCATCTAAAAGTCTTTGGGTTTGTTGAAAGCCACTTGCCAACTTCATATTAGATGATGGATTGTGGACCATGGTAATCTTTCTTTCCTTGGCTATTTCCACTTCCTTATCGCTTAACCAAACACAGTGGGCAGCTATGGTTCTTTCATCTAAAAGTCCTAAACTATCCACGTATTTTAAAGGGGACATACCATTTTCAGCTATGGAGTTTTTAACCTCTGTCTCTGATTCATTTAGGTGGATATGCATACCTGTCTTAAGCTTTTTAGCCAGATTTATTTCTCTTATTAAGTCTTCCTTGGAATTTGTATAAACTGCATGGGGAGAAATAATGGTATTTATCCTGCCACCAGCCCCTTCATTCCACTTTTTATAAAATTCTTCTTCCAAGGCCAAGTCCTCATCACTATGTCCTGCCAAGCCCCTACCCAATAGGGCCCTCATACCGGATTCTTCAACTGCCTGGGCAACCTTGTCCATGGAGAAGTACATATCTACAAAAGATGTGGTTCCTGTCTCTATCATTTCAGCCAAGGACAGGCTACTACCATAGTAAATATCCTCTGGCTCCAACTTGGATTCAATAGGCCAAATATAATCATTTAGCCAGCTTTCCAGGCTGACATCATTTCCATAATTTCTAAATATACTCATACCTATGTGGGTATGGGCATTTATTAAACCGGGCATGGCAACCTGATTTTTTCCATCTATAATTTTATCCGGGCTAAAGTCTTCCAATTTAGAACCCAGGTGATAAATTTTGTTTTCTCTTATGTAAATGTTGGAATTTCTCAAAACTTCAAACTCTTCATTTACTGTAACTACGTCTATATTTTTTATCCAAATATCCATACTTACCTCACTTTTTTTTATAAAAAAAAGCCATTTTCATGACTTTTCTTGGCGAAGCAGAGAGGAATCGAACCCCCGGCCTACGCCTTAGGAGGGCGTCGCTCTATCCTACTGAGCTACTGCTTCTCATCTTATTAATTTGTTCCACATACCTATTTTAATGGCTGAAGGAAATTTTGTCAATTAAGCTTTGCTTAATTGACCCTTCTTATACTTAGCTTGGCGTGAAAAGGAATTACCAAACTAATATCCAAAACTACAAAAATCATGGCGAAAATCCCCAACATCAATAAAACATTAGGCTTATAAATATAACCTATTATACCCATGACCAATAAAAAAGAATAAAGGATAAGCAACATGCTCATCTTAAACTTATAAAGGCCTCTTTGACCCTTGCTATCAAAATCTATAACTAGTTTCTTGTCCCAAACAAGGGGTCCTTCCAAACATGAATATATAATTTTTTCATTTTTCCTATCTATGGCCCAACCTAGCCCCAGGGATAGGACAAGTAAAATCACTATGGTAAATATGGATGCCCCATAACCCATGTTTTCAAAAAATGGTTCTACCACCTTATTTATATTAGGATCTCTCAAAAGTACAAAGATCAAAAATACTGTCATATACACCAGGGGTAAAAGCTTCTTATTGGATTTAAAAGCCTTGCTTGCTAGAAGTTTATCCTTTTCTTTCTCATCTATCTTAACTGCCTTTTTTTCAAATAAATCCTTGTAAAAATTCAAACTTTTATCTATGTTTACCAGGTAGTAGTTCCCCTGGTTATTTACTATGGCCTTCTTGCCATACTTTGAGTATTCAACTAATTCCATCTTAAAATATTGTAGCTATACTATTAATAAAGTCTCCTATGAATCTATAGATTCTAGTCAGGTTGTCAGCTCTTGATTGATAACCCCTATTTATTAAATTTATAGTTTTTAACTCCCTTCCCTTAGATTTTAATTTTATGCTTCCCATGACTTCCTTGTCTGCCAAAGGAGCCTTTTTCCCATCTTCCAAATCATAGGAAATCTCAACTTCCTCATATAAGTGAAGAACATCACTATAGTCTTCTTCAGGATATAAATCTATATATTGCTTACTAGATGAATTTATCTTTACATTGGTAAAGGGATGGTCCTTGTTTAAGACCTCTCTCATCTTGTAATTTGCATTTACATACTTTACCACTTCCTTGGTTGTGGTAGCCCTAATTTCAGGTGTCTCAGCCCCCATTACCACGGTGATTAAGTCATAGTCTTGACTTTCATCTATTTTATTCATATCAAAAAGTCCAGTAAAACAATATTGGGCCTCATCTGTAAAACCTGTCTTTAGCCCCTCTATACTATCCATCTCATCCCTTAAAGGCAGGGTGCTATAGCCCACATACTTTCTCTTCTTATCCCTTAAAACATCCATCCTACCATAGGCCCTAGTTTCCGGATACTTTTCTAAAATATGTCTTGATAGGTTGAAAAGATCTGTAGCAGACATTTCATTCTTATATTTCTTGTCCTTGACCTCCTCTGTAAGACCAGATGAGTTATAGAACTTTGACTTTGTTAGGCCTAATTCCTGGGCCTTGGCATTCATCTTTTTAACAAATTCTTTTTCGCTTTTAGAGGACTTTTTAGCCAGGGCCAGGGCAGCATCATTACCTGATACAACCATAAGTCCCTTTAACAGTTCTTCTACCGTTAATTCATCCCCCTTAACCAGTCCAAAATTAGAGTATTCATACTTATTGTACTTCTGCTCATCGGCTCCTATCTTAACCAAGTCTTCTGGACCATATAGGCCCTTTTCTATCTCATCCTTAACGACCAAATAGGTCATTAGCTTGGACATGGAGGCCACTGATGTCTTCTCATCTATATTCTTACTATAATAGATTTGACCAGTATTTCCATTTCCAGCCAGGATAACTCCCACCTCATCCTCATAGGTCAGGTTTTTAGCCCAGGCCCTATTTGGCAGCAGGAGAAGAACCATTAAAAATATAACTATTTTCCTGTTTTTATTCATATAATCTCCTAAATATTATACTTATCATTTAGCCTTCTTAAGTACTCCATAGTCTTAACATCTTCCTTCTTAGGATAGCTATAGTCTAGACTCCTGCTTATCTCCAAAGATAACTTCCTAAAAAGTGAACTGGCTACAAAAAGAGACTTCCAAAAGTCATCTAAATCGTTGGTATTAAAAATCTCCAAATACATTTCATAGTAGGGCTTGTCCAGGTAAACCTTAAAGTTCTTGCCCAACCTGCCTGTATTCACATTAAAATCATACTTTTGTCCTATGTACAAGTTTACAATTGCCAATAAATCTTTCTTTAATATGTCATATAAATAATTTGCCCTTATTATTTCCTTTCTAGCCAAGGAAATTGCAACATCTACCGATTTCATATAGAAGTTTACCACATGGTCATAAAACTCCTTATTACTAATTTTCTCTTCTCTAAACTTAATATCTGATATTACCTTGTCTTCTGGTAAGATAAGATCCTTGTCCACAATGTTCTTTACCAAACTATTATCCTTGATATAGTCTAAAATATTAGCATTATCCAACAAGACCAGGTCTATTATACTTTCATCCTCACAAAGACAACGAATGTGGATTAAGTCATAGCCATGATGGCTAAGTCTTTCCTCCCTTTTAATAATAGTTTCTTCTGCTATTAAAAGTTTATTGACCAGGCCCATATAGAGTTTGAGCTCTCCTAGACCTACTATCAGGTTAAAGTCCTCTAGACCATCCTTGGCCACAGCATTATTTAATCTGGAGCCAGTAAATATTATACTTCTAATATTTTCGTCTAAAAGGGATATTTCTTTAATCTTTTTAATTAAATCACTATTCATATCACACCTCAACAAATATATGTCTATTTTATAATAGATAATTTTTATTATCAATACAATTGAATTATATATATGCATATATTATAATGATTCAGAAAGGATGTGAGAGAATGATTAAAGAATTTAGAGAATTTATTGAAAAAGGTAATGTTTTAGACTTTGCTGTAGGTGTGATCATGGCAGGGGCCTTTGGAGCCATTGTAACTTCATTGGTTGATGACATTTTAATGCCTATCATAGGAGCCGCAACAGCAGGTATTGATTTTAAGGAAATTGTAGCAGTAGTAGCAGGTGTTGAACTTAAGATTGGTGTATTTATTAATGCAATTATTAACTTCTTAATTATTTCATTTATTATGTTTTTAATAGTAAAATCATTCAATAAAATGAAATCCTCAGTTGTTAAGGAAGAAGAAGTTGCACCGGCAACCAAGGAATGTCCTTATTGTAAAACAGATGTCCATGTGGATGCAACTAGATGTCCTCACTGTACTTCTGAATTAAACTAAGAAAAAAAACCTATGCTAGCATAGGTTTTCTTTATTTTAACTACTCTTGTTTTTCTATTATATTATTTAAGGTATGCCAAGCAAGAACCGCACATTTAACACGGGCTGGCATCACTGAAATATTTTGTAGGGCTATGGCGTCTTCCAACTTTTCCAATTCGTCCTCATCGTCTATCTCAGACTTGATCATACCTATAAAGGTATCTGCCAAGTCCCTAGCTTCTTCCAAACTCTTTCCCTTAATTAGGTCAATCATCATGGATGTTGATGCCTGTGATATGGCACAGCCTATTCCCGTATAGGAAGCATCTTCTATTATGCCATCTTCTATCTTTAAGTTTAGACTTATCTCATCTCCACAACTGGGATTATGGCCAAGCTCACAAACTGTAGCATCTTCCATTTCCCTCTTGTTGACCTTACTACTTGAATGTTCCCTAATTAACTCTGTATATATTTGACTAAGATCCAATTCCCATCATCTCCCTAACTTTATCTAAACCGGCAATAAATTTATCTATTTCCTCATATGTATTATAGAAGGCTAGACTGACCCTACAGCTGCTATTTATTCCCAGATACCTGTGTAGGACCTGAGTGCAGTGATGGCCTGATCTTACTGCCACATTGTAATAATCTAGAATAGAGGCCACATCATGGGGATGTACCCCCTTAACATTAAAGGCTATATTGGGTCCCTTAGGATTATTTTTAGGATAGTAAATATCCAAATAACCTAGTTCTTCCATTTTACTAGCACAGTAATCAACTAAATCTTTTTCTCTTTTTTCTATTTCATCCATGCCTACTTTTTCTATATAGTCGAGGGCTGCTGACAGACCTACAACGGCCTCCACATTTTGACTTCCAGCTTCAAACTTTTCTGGAACCGGAGCAAAGGTGGTCCTGTCTTCATAGACATACTCTATCATGTCTCCTCCATATAAGAAGGGAGGCATTTTTTCAAGCAAGTCCAACTTACCATAAAGAACTCCTACTCCCATGGGAGCCAGTAGTTTATGGCCTGAAAACACATAAAAATCACAGTCCCAATCTCTGACATCCACCCTGTGGTGGGCTGTGTATTGGGCCCCATCTAAAACTACCTTGGCCCCTTTCTCCTTGGCCATGCCTATCATTTCCTTGATGGGAACACTCATAGATAAAACATTGCTGGCTGCTGTAAAGGCAACTATCTTGGTATTCTCATTTAATTTCTTTTCATAGTCCTTCAGATCAAAGGAATAATCGTCATTTAAATAAAAATACTTTAGGCTGGCCCCAGTCTTTTCTGCCACTGCCTGCCAAGAAACCAAATTAGAATGGTGTTCAGCCACCGAGATTAGGATTTCATCTCCCGGCTTAAGCTGGCTTAAACCATAACTATAGGCAACCAAGTTCAAGGCCTCAGTTGCATTTCTAACAAAGACTATTTCTTTTTCACTCTCAGCATTGATAAACCTACTAACCTTAAGCCTGGTCGACTCATAGGCCTGGGTAGATTCATAGGAGAGCTTATAGGCCCCCCTATGGGGATTGGCATTGTAGTTAATGTAATAATCCCTTATGGCATCTATTACCTGGATGGGCCTTTGACTGGTGGCCGCATTGTCCAGGTAAACCAAACCCTTATTTTTGTCTGAACTTAAGTAAGGAAAATCCTTTCTAATTTCATTGATATCCATTATTCCACGATTCCTTCATGTATAAATTCTTTTAATTGGTCTCTGATTTCCTCATTTGGAATTAAGTCTAAGGTTGGAGCCATCTTGGCTTCAACAACTATACTTTTTGCTTCCTTTTCACTAAAGCCTCTACTCATAATATAATTTAGCATTTTTTCATCAACCCTGCCTGCAGATGCCGCATGGTTACCGGATATATCATGTTCTGATGCCAATAGTAAAGGTATGGCTATGGACTTAACTTCCTCATCTATCAAGGTAACAAACTCTTCTTCTGATCCTTCTGACTCAGCTGAACCAGTTTTAAAGTCTATGGTACCTGTAAATCTCTTTTTACTTGTATCCTTTAAAGCCCCATTTACTAAAATGTCTGAGAAGGTTCTTTTGCCCCAATGGTTAACCACATAGGCTATATCCAATTGTCTATCCTCATCCACATAGTAGGCTGTCTTCACATCTGTCTTAGAGTTTTCTTCCAAAAGATTGGCCTTATAGTTAAAGTAGGTCTTGGCCCCTCCAAGTTCAACTTGGATAATATTTACTTGGGCTGACTCTTCAACTTGGGCTGCTATGGATAGAAAACTACTTGCCTTCTTGTCCAATCTTTGAATGACAACCAAGTCCAATCTGGAATTTTTCTCTGCCTTGATTCTAATTAAGCTGTTTCTGAAAACTTCCAAGTCTCCTTCAGACTTATAGTCTAATAATAGGTAGGCCTTGGAACCTTCTGCCAAGTGTATATTGTGACTGTCTGAGATGAAATCATCACTAGCATCTAGGATAACTTCCTTTTCATCCCTATACTCTTCTCCCTTGGCCAGGTTAATATTGTTTTCCCAATTTAAAAACTCTTTATTTAATTCAACTAGATCCTTGGAAACTCCATAGTCTAATTTTTCAAACTCATCTTCCAAGCTATGGCTTATTTGGCCAAAGCTATCCAACTTGCTATAGTCTTTTTTATATAAATCCCCTATCTCTACTTGGCTGTCATTGGCTCTTAACCAACGCCAAGTAATTTTGGGAAGCTTATTTCCTCTCATCATATCCTCCTAACCTATTGCTCCTTCTAACTCAAGATTAATCAAGTTATTCATTTCAACTGCGTATTCTAATGGTAATTCCTTGGCTATAGGCTCAGCAAAACCTCTTACTATCATAGCCTTAGCTTCTTCTTCTGGAATTCCCCTACTTGTTAGGTAGAAAATCTTATCATCATCTATTCTTCCGATTTTAGCTTCATGGCCCAAGTCCACATCATTATTGTCTATGATAATAGCTGGCACTGTATCTGAAACTGATTCATTATCCAACATTAAGGACTCACAATCAACAGTTGATTTTGATCCAGTAGCATTTTTAGTAATCTTTACCAAGCCCCTATAGGTTGCTATACCGCCCCCCTTGGATATGGACTTGGAATTAATAGTAGATGAGGTATTAGGAGCAGCGTGAATTACTTTTGCACCAGTGTCTAGGTTTTGGCCTGCACCTGCAAAAGAAATACCTGTAAATTCAGATTGAGCTCCCTCTCCAACCAAATAACTGGATGGATAAAGCATGGATACCTTGGATCCGAAAGATCCTGAAACCCATTCAATCTTACCGCCCTTTTGTACAATAGCTCTTTTTGTATTTAGGTTGTACATATTTCTTGACCAGTTTTCTATAGTTGAATACCTTAAGGTTGCATTTTCCTTAACATATAATTCAACTGCACCAGCGTGAATATTTACCACGTTGTACTTGGGAGCTGAACATCCTTCTATAAAGTGGCAATAAGCCCCTTCTTCTATAACTATTAGGGTATGTTCAAATTGTCCTGCTCCAGGAGCGTTTAGTCTAAAGTAAGATTGTAGTGGTATGTCCACCTTAACCCCCTTAGGTACATAAACAAAGGATCCTCCTGACCAAACAGCATAGTGTAGGGCTGCATACTTGTGGTCATGGGCAGGAATATTTTTCATAAAATGTTTTTTAACTATTTCTGGATACTCTCTAACAGCTGTTTCCATGTCTGTGTAAACAACACCTTGTTCTGTTAGATAGTCCTTAATCTTATGGTAAACCACCTCTGAGTCATATTGGGCACCTACTCCTGATAAGGCTTCAATTTCAGCCTCTGGAATTCCCAAGTCATAGAAGGTTTTTCTAATGTCTTCAGGTAGATCTTCCCAATCGGCCTTCATATCAGACTTGGGCTTAATATAGGTAATAATATCATCTATATTAACCGCACTAATATCTGGTCCCCATGGTGGATTTTCTTGCTTATAAAACATTTCCAAGCCCTTTAGTCTGTTTTCCAACATCCATTCTGGCTCATTTTTTTCACTGGAAATTTCCCTTACTATTTCTTCAGTAAGGCCTCTTTCACTTATCTTATCCCATTCAAATTTATTTTTAAGGTCATAGACACCCCTGTCTATGTCCTCAACATAAGTCCTCTTCTTAGCCATCCTACTTCACCTCGTCTTTGATCCATTGATAACCTTGAGACTCTATCTTGTCAATTAACTCTTTTCCTTCTGTTTTTACCAATTTACCATCCACAATTATGTGAACAAAGTCTGGTTCTAAGGCTTCTAAAATTTGGCTGTGGTGGGTAATAATTAAAACAGCCTTGTCTTCTGTTAAGAAGTCTCTTACTCCTTCAGAAACTATTTTAGTAGCATCAACGTCAAGACCTGAGTCTGTTTCGTCTAGCATGACAAATTTAGGGTCTAGGACCTTCATTTGTAAAATTTCATTTTTCTTCTTTTCACCGCCGGAAAATCCAACGTTTAAATATCTTTCAGCATAGCTTTTATCAAAGCTTAAGTCTGCCATTTTTTCATAAAGATTTTTTCTAAACTTTAAGATTGGTACACTTTCACCAGTAACAGCCATCTTAGCTGCCCTTAAAAAGTTTTCAACAGTAATTCCAGGAATTTCTTCTGGCATTTGGAAGGATAAAAATATTCCCTTTTTAGCTCTTTCATCTGAGCTTAGCTCTGTTATATTTTCATCTTCAAATATTATTTCTCCACTGTCTACCTTGTATTTTGGATGGGCCATAATAGTATTGGTCAGGGTAGACTTACCTGCTCCATTTGGTCCCATAACCACGTGAACTTCACCTGGATTTATCTCTAAATTTATATCTTTTAATATATGTTTATCTTCAACACTTACGTTTAAGTCTTTTATTTTTAACATAATTTTCTCCTTTTTTGATAGATTAAAAACTCTTTTATGATAAAAGTATACTAATTTAGTAGGAATTAGTCAACACGCCTATATATCAAGCTTTCTAATTGTCCCACTTGGTTGGTTGAGAGGTATATAAAAGTACGTCATACATCTTTTCCACATTTTCCTGTGCACTTAGCATATCTTCTTTTATGCTCCTTGTTTTTTCCCTTATTAATTCTTCATCCCTAAATATTTTCTCTTGGTTAAAGGGGAAGTACTGGTCCAGTTCCTCCATCTTTTTTTCCGTATAAGAAATTTCTTCCAGGAATAAGTCTTCCATATTATCGGCCTTGTTCTTTAGGCTTCTAATTTTTTTACACCTGTCATAAATACCATCTAATTCGTCAAGGCTTCCGGCTTTTAAAAGGTCTAAAAAATCCAACCATATTTCTTCTGCCTTGCTATTGGTATTTAATAAAGGATTGGCCTTCTCTATTATAAAGTATAATTGATCTTTTAGCTCAGATTTCTTTATAAGTTCTTCCAGCCTTTCCTCCTCTTCTTTATTGTGGCTAAGCTTGTACTTAAGCTCTCTTATTTGCCTGTCCAAATCAGAGTATTCTTTTTTGGCCAAATAGTCCACATATTCAGGATAGTCAAGTTCTCCAAAAATAAAACTATTCTCCACCCTCTTATTTATAATTACAGCCTCATAGATACTTTTCATTTTTTCCAATTCATACTGGCCAAAATGATCCATATACTTTTTCTCCAAAAGCCCCTTATATATATACTTCTTATATAGGTAGTCATACTGGCTGGCTATATATTTATCTCTTATATTCTTCTTTTCTTTCACAATATATCACCCCGTCTATCTTGTCGCAATTCCAATAAACCTTCTTGTCTTCCCTGGTCAGGGTATTTACAAACTTTCTTTTTAGCTCTAGAAATCCTATTATATCATTTAAAATCACATACATTAGGGCTCTTTCTTCAAATTCATCTCTAGTCTTAGGTAGATCATCACTTCTAAAGTAGGATAGGGCCTCTTCTGCCCTTCTAAGTATTAGCTCTACCTCTTCACTTTCCACAAAGCCCTGGGAAACTTCTATTACCAAGTCTGCCAAATGATCCCTTTGAGATATGTCCATATCAAGCTTCTTCACATTGGTCCAAATCAACTTCATTATATTTATCTGGGAGTATCTCATTTGTAGGTAATGATGAAAATAAGCCTCATCGCTATTTACCATATTATTTGATGCCTCTACCAGATCCCTATTAAGCCTGTCCAAATCCAAGTCCAAATCCCTTATCTTTCTATCTATAAACAACTCATTTAATTGAGGGTCCTTGCCCTCCTTGCCTGTCATAAACTGTCCTTTTAATCTCAGGCCTATAAGTTCTAAGGTTTCCTTGGTCTTATAGTCAACCATATCTTGGTTTTCCTTCACATTAAAGGTTCTTATGGGCGTTAGAAGATTGATTATAATCCCCATACTGGCCCCTATAAGCAGGATAAAAAATTCATTTACTATCATGTTCCAGGAAGTTGACTGTTCCAAAAGAAAGTGGCTGGCCAGTACCGCATTAGATACTATACCCACTTGTATGTCAAATCCATTACATAAAAGCACATAAAAAAGTATAAATAGGCCAAATACATAAATGTTATAACCTAGACTATTAAAAAGTAGATAGGTGGTTATAACCATTAAAATAAAGCCTAAAAATCTTTTTAGAGAAACTTCCAAGGTCTCCCTCTTAGTATTTTGAACTGTTAGTAGGGTGGTAATCCCCGCTGTAACACCATATTTCAAGCCTAAAAGTTGGGCAAAAAACATGGCCAGGATAGACCCTAGTGAAACTTGAACGCCAAATCTAATATTTAATTTACTAATCTTATTTTTTATCTTTTCCATACCCCTCTCCATCTATACCATTCTTTAGATTATAAAGTAAATAGGCCTATTACTCAAATTTAAAAGACTATAATTAGCAATTTTTTCACCTAAATGTTATAATGTGACTAATAGGATATTTATGAAAGGAGATCCAGATGACAGACTTCAAAAATGGCTCAGTAAAAATTGCAAATGAAATAGTAGATCAGTTAATCGCAGAATCTGCCTTAAAAGTAGAAGGTGTTGATTCTGTTATAGGATATAAGAACCAAAAGGTAGACTACAAGAAAAAAGAAGGCATAGTTTCCATAATAGACAATGGTAAAATGGAAGTTGCCCTTAGCTTAATCTTGGATGGTAACTCCAATATATATGAAACCTGTGAAAGCGTACAAAAAAATGTACAAGAACAATTGGACGTTATGCTTGGCTTGGATGTGACCAAGGTTAATATCGTAGTTAAAGATGTTAATTACAACAACTAATATTAAAGGACCTGTCTTAAGACAAGTCCTTTTTTTCTTCCGCTAATTTACTTGTTATCCTGATTAATCTATAGATTATAAAACCAATCATACCATTTACTATAAAAACATAGCCCAGCCTTCTATACCAAAATACATACCAAAGAAAAACCAGGCCTGTACTAATCAAATAGGCTATTTCTATAAATAGGGCCTTTTCATAGTCCCTCTTGGCCAAGAGAATCACTATAGAGCTTATATTTACAGGCCCCATGTAGCTTATCATATATCTTAGATAATAGGGCCATCTTTCATAGCGAGGCTTAAAAAATAGTATCAAGACCAGGGCCAGAAAATAAATTTCCAAAATATAGTTGGTTATAAAGGCCATGTACTTGTCCCTATTAAAAAAATCCTCCACCTGGTCCAAGATCTGAGCCAGGTCTACAGGAGATCTGGGCCGGTCCCTATAGTCACTTTTTTTCTTTTTATAACTTGACCATCTATCAGTTAAACCTTCTTTCAAGTCCTTCTTGTTTTCGTCCATAAAAAAACCTCCTTATTACCATGGTAACAAGAAGGCTAGTCTTTTAAATTCCTTTATTACTTCATTTATTTCACAAGTAGGCCCAAACCAAAAATCAAATTAATGATTCCTATTAGGATTAGAAGACCTCCTATAATCATAAACTTTTTTTGACCTGTAAGCTTAAACTTAACTATGCTGTTGGCCCCCATAAGACCAAAGGCCAGGCAAAGGGAAATATTTGATATACCGGATGGTATAATCTTTTTTATTTCCAAAAGAATAAGAATTACAGTTATTATGGAAAATAAAGATGTTCCCATAGAAAGTCTAATCAAAAGTTTATTTTGTTTATTTTCGTCCATTATTTTTCCTTTGTAAATTCAACTAAACTGTCTATAGCCCCATCCATAAAATGAGCATCCAAGTCTTCTACCAAACCCTTGTCAACTTGACTGGCAATTTCTGGGTTTATAGGAATTTGGGCAAGTAGGTTAAGCTTTCTTTCGCTGGCCACTTGCTCAGCCTTGCTCTCACCAAAGATATGGTGTTTCTTACCACAGTCTGTACAAGTGAAATAAGACATGTTTTCAACTAGTCCTATAATAGGTACATCCATCTTATTGGCCATATTAACAGCCTTATCAACTATCATGGAAACCAAGTCTTGAGGACTTGTAACTATGACAATTCCCTTTAGTGGTAAAGATTGGAATACGGTTAAGGCCACATCACCAGTTCCTGGTGGCATGTCTACAAACATATAGTCCACTTCTTCCCAAACGATGTCTTGCCAAAATTGCTTTATGGCTCCTGACACTACCGGTCCTCTCCAAACTACTGGGTCTGTTTCATTTTCCAATAGTAGGTTGGCCGAACAAATTTTAACCCCATTTTTTGAAACTGCAGGGTAAGTACCAGTTTTATATGCCATTAAAGGTCCCTTTACACCAAAGGATTTTGGTATGGAAGGTCCTGTTATATCTGCGTCTAAAATAGCTGTCTTATAGCCTTTTTTATTCATTTCAGATGCTAATAGTGATGTTACTAGGGATTTTCCTACCCCGCCCTTACCACTTACAACACCGATTACATTTTTAACATTGCTCAATTGATTTTGTTGTTCAAAGAACAAACTTTTGTCTTTTGCGTTCATACTTCCTCCTAGATAATCTCCTTAAGTCTTCCTGTGATCTTATAAGGAGTATTTTTCAACTCTTCTATATTTCTAGCCCCTAATAAAAGCATAATCATCTTTGTCTTATAGATGATTTCTTCCAGATATGCCCTTGCATAGTCATAGCCACCATGTAAAAGATATTTCAATAATTCTCCACTGATGCCAACATAGTCAGCCCCCAGTATAAGAGATTTAACTATATCCATACTATTTTTAATTCCACCACTGGAAATAAGAACTATATCATCACTTACCTTCCTAGCATTTATTATGGACTTGGCTGTAGGTACTCCCCAGTCATATAAATCCGAAAAATCATATTCTAAATTTCTCAGATTTTCTATTTCAACAAAGTTAGTGCCTCCATAGCCGGAAACATTAATCATGTTAACTCCTGAGTCAACCAATTTTCTTATTACTTCTTCAGACATGCCAAAGCCTACTTCTTTAACCATTATCTTTCCAGGATTTTCTTTTACTCCCATTTCAATGTTGCTTAAAATGCCTTCAAAGTTTCTCTCTCCACCCTTTGTTACTAATTCTTGAGCTGGATTAATATATAAAGAAATAACCTCCGCATTAACCATCTCCATTGCCGCCTTAATATGAGCCATACTATCGTTGGCATTCAAATTGGCTATTACAATGGCATTTTGATCGTCTATGCTATTGTCCGTTCCAATAAATAAATCCTTACAGACCTTGTCTTCAACAGCTACAGATTGTGAACCAACCTCCATAGGAATATTAAATTCCTTGGAAAGCATATATAAACTTTCGTTTATTTCACAGCCCTTCTCTGTTCCTCCGGTCATGGCATTGATTAGCAGTGGGAAAGAAATCTCTCTTCCTAAAAAGTCAACTGTAGTATCAATATCTTCAAAATTTAGATCTGGTAAAGAATTATGTTCGATATATACATCGTCAAATAATGTATTTCCCCTATGTGTCGTCTTTAGCGAATTTTCAATTCGTTGATCTCTATTTATTCTTCTCACTTCTATCACTCTCACTAATAATATTTAGCTTCCTTTGGGAAACTATGTAGTTATTCTTTCCAGTATACATATAGTTAGACTCCACTATCTATAATACCACACTATGTCTCCATAAGACAAAATATACTTATATATATCTAAGTGAACCTATAAAAGTATTACTAATATGTCTTATGGGCCAGGTCCTATATCTTCTTATAATTGCATTTTATCATTATATACTATAAAATTAAAGCATAACAATTAATGATAGAGGTGGTTAAATGAATTTATTAACTGTTCAAATTACTGACTTCCTAACTTACATAGGAGTTAATGACAGAGATACACATCTTTTCGAAAACCAATGGCCTTTAGAAGATGGTATTTCCTATAACTCATACCTGTTAACTGGTGAAAAAACAGCCCTTATGGATACTGTTAAAATCACTAAGGTTGATGAATTTGTGGAAAAACTAGAAGAAGCCCTTGATGGAAAAGACTTAGACTATATAATCGTACATCATATGGAGCCAGACCATTCTGGATCAATTCAAACTATTCAAAACTTATATCCGAATGTTAAAATCGTTGGTAATAAGAAGACTATTGAATTTTTAGAAGGTTTTTATGGCATAACTGAAGGAATTATTGAAGTAAAGGACGGCGAAAGCCTGGACCTGGGAGGTAGAAAACTAACCTTCTATACTACTCCAATGTTACACTGGCCTGAATCCATGGTTTCTTATGAAGAAAATAGTGGAATCCTATTCTCCCAAGATGCCTTTGGCGGATTTGGAGCATTAAATGGAACTATTTTTGACGATGAAATCAATTGGGATTTCTTTGCCAAGGAAACGTCTAGATACTTTACCAATATTGTTGGTAAGTTCTCCAGACAAGTACAATTTGCCCTTAAAAAACTTGCTCCTTTGGACATTAAAATGATTTGTCCAGTTCATGGACCTGTTTGGAAGGAACATCCAGAAAAAATTATAAAACTATACGATAGACTATCCAGCTACCAAACTGAAAAGGGAGTTGTAATTGTCTATGGATCCATGTATGGAAACACAGCTACCATGGCAGAAACAGTTGCCAGACAATTGGCTGTTAGGGGCATCAAAAACGTTAAGGTATTTGACGTTTCTAAAACCCACCCTTCCCATATCTTAAATGAGATTTGGAGGTATAAGGGAACTATTTTAGGATCATGTACCTATAATAATGGCCTATTCCCAGTGATGAAAAACCTTGTTAATATAGTAGAATCTAACAAGATTGAAAATCACGTTTTAGGAGTATTTGGCTCTTATTCTTGGAGTGGTGGAGCCCTAAAAGAATTAAAAGAATTTGGTGAAAACTCCAAATTTGAAATGCTAGAAACAACCATAGAAGCAAAATGCAGCCCTACTAAGGAAGACCTGGAAAAATGTAAGGTCTTGGCTGACGAAATGGCTGATGCTTTAGAATCCTGTGGAGAAGA
>CALAZW010000051.1 GCA_937926545.1 uncultured Helcococcus sp.
TAATATGTGATCCTATAGCAGGCCTGGTAGAATACCCTTGTCTTTTTAGAAACTCTTCAGGGGCTATCAATGCCTATATATCAGCAGACATGGCCCTGGCAGGCCTAGAGTCCTTGGCTCCCTTTGATGAAGTAGTAGAGGCTATGAAAGAAGTTGGAGACTTGATGAATCCAAACTTTAAGGAAACTGCCCTGGGAGGAATGGCCAATACACCAACAGGTTGTAGGATCCAAGAGGAATTTTACAAGAAGTGTAGATGTAAATAGGCTATAAAATAGAGAATAGATACTTTTATAAGCTCAAAAAGATAGAAAAATCTTATTATATAAAATATATAGAAAAAATACTAAAAAATATATATGTTATAAAGAAAGCTTTTAGGGTATACTATTATTGCTTAAAAAATTATTATTTTTCATTTCTTGATGAAAAAAATGGAAGAGAAGGCCCTAGGCCTTTTTTTCTTTTAAATAAAAAAGGATAAACCTTTCGGCTTATCCATCCTTTTAGGCCCCAAATACCATAAGCATAACTAGGGCTATAACTAGGAATAAAATCATAAGACACCTTCTTTATTTTCTTAACTCTTCTTCTAAAATATCACAGGCTTCTTCAAAACTGTGGGCCAAGTGGCCATATCTTAAAATGGCACCTAGGACAAAATGATTCATGCCATAGGTAGGTATGTCATACTTGTTGGCTGATTTTAACCTGATATCTGAATTTATTCCAATGATTATCTTGGTATCAGTATAAATGGCCATACCAAGCTCCGTCATAACTCCCGGGTCCTCATTGGTTAAATCGCAAATAAAGATATCACAAGACTCTACAGCCCTGGCATCTCCTTCAAAGATTTCCACGGAAGTTGGTAGACTTTCCTTGTTTTCATTGAAGGGTTGGTCTATAGGATTAAAAATATCCAATTGGGGAAATCTCTGTCTAAGAATTTCTCCCTCTAATTTTCTTTGTCTTACCTCAGCTTCATTAAAAAGTGATCCTGCTAAATATAATTTCATTTTCCACCGTCCTTTTTCTTATTAAGTAAATTATAACATAAGCTAGTTAAGACAAAAACTTTTATACATGGAAGAAAATCCTTCTATCTTGTAAAATAAGCTTAGAGGTGACTATGGATAAACTAATAAAAACTTTAGAAGAAAATGCAAATGAAGAAAATAGTAGGCAGATGAAGGCCTATATGAGAAATCAGTTTGATTTTTATGGAATAAAGACCCCTCTTAGAAGAAGTCTTAGCAAGCCCTATCTTTTAGAACTTAAAAAGAAGGAAGAAATAGACTGGGACTTTATTTATAGGGCCTGGGCCAGGGACCAAAGAGAATATGTCTATATAGCCCTGGACTATCTTAAGTCAGTTGAAAAGAAACTGGTCTATGAAGACATGGAAAAAATTAAATATCTGGTGGAAACCAAGTCCTGGTGGGACAGTGTGGATGGCCTACACAGGTCGGTGGGTAAACTCTGCCTAAGGGATGCCAGGATGGAAGATTTGATGGTTTCATGGAGCTTGGATGAAAACTTTTGGGTAAGAAGACTGGCCATTGACCATCAACTCCACCTTAAGGACAAGACTAGGCCTGATCTTTTAGAAGAAATAATAGTCAACAATTTAAATAGTGAAGAGTTCTTTATAAACAAGGCCATAGGCTGGTCTTTAAGAGACTATTCCAAGACCAAGCCTTCCTGGGTGAGAAACTTCCTAGATAAATATGAAAAAGACCTGGATAGACTATCCATTAGGGAGGCTAAAAAATATCTGGATTAGTGTATAATAAGGATAGGCAGGTTAGAATATTAAAGGATAGAAAAATGACAGAAATAAGAATAGGATACGCATGTTTAAATGAGGACACCCAGCTCAATTACAGGACCCTAAGAAAGGATAAGATGAGCCAAGAAAACCTAAAAGAAATCATAGGCCACAATCTTTTAGTTTTAAAGGAAATGCTTCTTTGGAATGAGAAAAACCAGGTTAAGGTCTATAGGATTTCATCTGATCTTATACCCTTTGGGTCCAGTCCTCTAAATGGGCTGGCCTGGGAGGAAGTTTTCCAGGAGGAATTTAAAGAGCTAAGAGAGCTTATTAAAAGATCAGGCCAAAGGATATCCTTTCATCCAGGCCAATATACGGTTTTAAACTCCCCTAAAAAAGAGGTGGTTGAAGCAAGCATCAAGGACTTGGCCTACCATGAAAGACTTCTAAGGGCCCTGGGGGCCAACTCGACAAACAAGATGGTCCTTCATGTGGGAGGAGTCTATGGAGACAAGAAAAAAGCCCTGGAAAGATTTATAGAAAACTATGAAAAATTGGACCAGGATATCAAGGACCACCTGGTCATAGAAAATGATCACAGGTCCTATAATATGGAGGATGTGCTTTATTTATCAGAAAAACTTAAGCTTCCTCTTATTTTCGACAATCTCCACCATGAAATAAACCCACCAGACCAGGCTGGACCTTGGAAGGACTACTTTTTAAGGGCTAAAAAGACTTGGAAGAAAAAAGATGGCAGACCCATCATCCACTATTCCCAACAAAAAAAGGATGATAGGCCAGGAAGCCACAGTGACCATATAGAAATAGATTCCTTCAAAGACTTTTTAGAAGACTTGGGAGAAAATCTAGATATTATGTTGGAGGTCAAGGATAAGAACAGGTCCTTTTTATCCTGTAACCAACTTATAAATCCCCAAATCCAGGTCCTAAGAGACCAGTGGTCCAAGTACAAGTATTTGGTTTTATTAAAGAGCCATAAAAACTACTTGGCCATAAGAGAGCTTTTAAAAACCTCCAGTCCTAATCCCCTAGTTTTTTACAGGCTGGTGGAGGAGGCGGCCAAGAAGGAGTGGGACTGGGGCCAGGCTAGCAATGGCTATGCCCATATTTGGGGCTATTTTAAAAAGAAGGCAAGTCCTGGGGAGAAAGACCAATATGAAAAACATTTAAAAGACCTGGCCAAGGGAGATCTTAAAAAGCCCTGGGCCTTTCTAAAGAGGATGCAAAAGAAGTATCCCAATGACTACTTGTCCCAATCCTATCTTTTTAGGCCAGGAAACTACTGGTTTAAAGGCTAGGACTAGAAAGGTAAGAATGATTCTAATATGAAAATGGCTAAGCCAAAGGATGGATATTATGGATTTAATTACTATTTGGAGCAAACTAAAGAAGAAGCAAGACATGTCACTAGATGAAATGGTTGAGGCCTACAGACTGGTTGGTCAAGAGGGAAAGAAGGAATATAAATATTATTTTTCCCTGTCCAATATTGACTATATGGACAAGCCTAAGATAGATGCCAGCTTGACCAAGGCCCAGTTGGAAGAAATGAAAAATAAGTTGGCCAATAGGCTGGCTACTTATTTTATAGAAAGTGTTTATGAGGAGGAAATAAGTGAGAAAGAATAGATTACTAGCCCTGCTTTTGGGCCTGGTTCTTTTACTAACGGCCTGTGGAGGACAGGTCCAAGACCAGGGTGAAAATCCCGGACAGGAAGAAGAAAAAAAGAATGAAGAAGAAGTTAAAAAGATAGACGAAGATAAAAAAATTGTGGTTAGAAGTCTAAAGGGACCCACATCTATGGGACTTATCAAGCTAATAGATGATGAAAAAACCAAGGAAGACTCTAGCTATGACATGGAAATAGTTACTATGGCAGATGAGATAGTGGCAGGCCTGGCCAAGAAGGAAATTGATATGGCAGCAGTTCCAGCCAACCTGGCATCTGTCCTATATAATAAGACAAACAATGTTGAGGTGGTAGCCATCAATACTCTGGGCGTGGTTTATCTTGTGGAAAACTCAGATCAAATTAAGGACTTTTCTGACTTGAAGGGAAAAACTGTCTATGCTACAGGGGAAGGCCAAACTCCAGACCTTATCTTTAGACATCTTTTAGAAGAAAACAAGCTGGTTTTAGGAGAGGATGTCAAGGTTGAATACAAGAAGGAACCAGGTGAAGTGGCAGCTATTTTGGCAGAAAAAGAAGATAGTATAGGCCTTCTACCCCAACCTTTTATAAGTGCAGCATCCATGAAAAATGAAAAAATCCAGGTAAGAATAGACCTGAATGAAGAGTGGAAAAAGGCCAATGATGGCAAGGATATAGTAACAGGAGTCTTTCTAGTTAGAAAGGATTTGGACTTGGAAGACGGACTTCTTGATGAATTCTTAAAAAGTTATGGCCAATCAGTGGACTTTGTTAAAAATAATCCTGACCAGGCGGCAGAGCTTATAGACAAGTATGACATAGTTAAAAAACCAGTGGCCTTAAAGGCCTTGGACCAACTAAACCTTGTCTTTATAGAGGGAGAAGAAATGAAGGAAAAACTTTCTTCCTATCTGGAAATATTGGAAAAGACAGATGCTAAGGCCATAGGTGGCAAGCTACCACAAGAAGACTTCTATCATGAAAAATAGGCTTATTAAAAAGACTATCCCACTAGTGTTTTGGGCTAGTCTTTGGTCTCTAGCAGCCTTTTTTATAGGAAATGATCTCATACTGCCAGGCCCCTGGGCCATAGGAAGGCAGATGATAAATCTTTTACTAGATGGGGCCTACTGGTCTAGTTTTTTTACTTCCTTTGGAAAAATTATCCTAGGCCTGGGCCTGGGACTTTTCCTAGGCCTTATTTTAGGCTATCTTAGTTATTTAAGTGGTGGCTTTAGACTTTTACTGGATCCTTTTATAGGTCTTATAAAGACTACGCCAGTGGCAGCCCTAACCATTCTACTCCTGGTCTGGATAAGTTCAGACAAGTTATCTTTGGCCTTGATAGTTATGGTTTTACTGCCTTCTGTCTATCAGGATATCCTAAATGGCCTGGACAGGTTGGATCCTAATCTATTGGAAGTATCCAAGGTCTATAGACCTTCTTGGAAGAATAGTTTTAAGTATTTACACTGGGATCAAATTCTTTTATCCCTTAAGGAAAACTTGACCTATAGTCTAGGTTTTGCCTGGAAGGCTGGCATATCAGGAGAAATCCTTGCCCAGGCCTACAATAGTTTGGGCAATAGGATCTACCAGGCCAAGATTTATTTGAATATAGCTGAACTTTTTGCTCATATTCTGCTTTTGGCACTGGCAGCCAGCCTGATGGAGAAAGTAATCCTATCTAGGTGGAGGAAAAATGGAAATTAAAAACCTAAGTAAGGCCTATGGGCAAAAAACAATTTTTGACCAGGCTGATTTTAACTTTGAGAAAAACAAGATAAACATAATTATGGGAGAGTCAGGAAGTGGTAAGACCAGTCTTTTAAGAATACTTTTGGGCCTGGAAGACTATGAGGGAGACTTGGGATCTATGGAAAACTTGAAAAAATCTGTGGTCTTTCAAGAGGACAGGCTCTTGGAAAAAAGAACTGTCAGAGAAAACTTTTATTTTGTAAATGAAAGAAAAAAAGACAGGGAGATTTACTCAGCCCTAGAAGCCCTGGGCCTGGAAGATATTATAGACGAGAAGATATTTCGCCTATCAGGTGGTATGAAAAGAAGAATTGCCATCCTTAGGGCTCTCAGTGTGGACTATGATCTTTTAATCATGGATGAGCCCTTCAAGGGGCTGGATCAAAAAAACTATGAGATAAGTAAAAAATATGTAAAAGAAAAAACCAGGGGCAAAACCGTCATTATGACTAGTCATATGAAGGAAGACCTGGATTTACTAAATGGAAGATTAATAAAATTATGAGCAGGTAGCCTGCTCATTTTTTTTATAGATTATCAAGTATAAGGCTAAAGTATTTTTGACCTTCATCTATAAGATTAAAGCCCCCATCATAAAGGCACCAGTCATAGATAAGACCTCTGGCAGACCTGGTCAGGTACTCTACTATACAGTCCTTATCAAGAACTGTGGTAAATTCCTTGGTTTCTAAGCCCTTACTAATTAATTCATCCATATGCTTATAAAGGGCCCTGTCCCTATTGTTAAGGATTCTAACAGACTTACTTCCGCTTATCTGGCTGGAGTAGACTATCTTTATAATTTGGATACCTGAAATATTTTGGCAGTATTCGGTCATACCATAGATCATGGTAAGAATACCCTGGCTGGCACTGGCATTTTCTGGCAGCTTGCCCAGGACAAATTTATAGTATTCATCTATTTGTTCAAAGTGCTCTACTAAAACCATTTCCTTGGATTCATAGTAGGTATAAAAAGAACCCTTGGAAACATTGGCTAAACTGGTAATTTCATCAATGGTTATATCATCAAAAGATCTCTTGGGGTCAGAAAAAAGTTCCATGGCTGATTCATAGATTCTTTTTTTTGTTTCGAGGGCTTGAAGGCTCCTCTTGTTTAATTTACTGTCTTCTAAGTTATTCATCTAGACCTATCCTCCTAATTGCTATCTTTTTTATTATACCATAAAATAAATAAATTTAAATCGACCATGGTCATTGACTTTAGTCATTGACCATGGTAAACTGAAATCAGAAAGTAACTAATAAGAAAAATAAATGAAGGGAGCATTAACATGAAGGAAGTTGTAATAGTTTCTAGTGCAAGAACTCCATTTGGAAAATATGGAGGAGGTCTAAAGTCTTTTAGCGCAGTTGATCTAGGAGGCATGGCCATCAAGGAAAGTTTATCAAGGGCCAACCTGGATCCTAGTCTAGTAGATGAAGTAATCATGGGCTTGGTAATACCAGCAGGTCTAGGTCAAGTACCAGCTAGACAGGCTGCAGTAAAGGCAGGTTTAGATCACAGTATTCCAGCAACAACCATAAACAAGGTATGTGCCTCAGCTTTAAAGGCAGTTACCATGGCCTGTCAAATTATTAGGGCAGGAGATGCAGACATTATTGTTGCAGGTGGTATGGAAAGTATGACCAATGCACCGTATTTGAATAAGTCCACCAGGTGGGGGGCTAGAATGAATGACATTAAATTGGTAGATGCTATGGTTCACGATGGCCTATGGTGTCCAGAAAATGATGTACATATGGCAGTAATAGGTGGCGAGGTAGCCAAGGAATATGAAATAAGCAGACAGTTACAAGACCAATGGGCTTATAGAAGTCAAGTAAAATGGGAAGAAGCCAGCAAGGCAAACTTCTTTGACAAGGAATATTTCCCTATAAGCTACATGCAAAGAAGAAAAGAAATGCTTGTGGACAAGGATGAAAGTCCAAGACCAGAAACCAGCATGGAAGGCTTGGCTAAGCTTCCTCCAATCTTTGTTAAGGATGGAACCATAACAGCAGGTAATGCTCCAGGAGTAAATGATGGTGCAACAGCCCTTCTTATATGTTCCAGAGACAAGGCTGAAGAACTTGGTCTAAATATTCTAGCTACTATTAAGGACTACAGCCAGGTATCAAGAGAATCCAAATACATCTCAACAGTTCCAGGACTTGCCATTAAAAAGTTAATGGAAAAGAATGAACTGACCATGGATGATATTGACTATTTGGAGATCAATGAGGCCTTTGCAGCAGTTCCCCTAGTAAGTGGCTTGGGCATTCTTAATATGACCTATGAGGAAATGGACGAAAAGGTAAATGTTAACGGTGGGGCAGTTGCTGTAGGCCATCCTATAGGAGCTACCGGAGGCAGAATTCTTATGACCCTTATCAATCAGTTGGAAAAAACTGGCAAGAAAAATGGTATTTGTGCCATCTGTTCCGGTATGGGCCAAGGGGATGCCATGTGGATTGAAATGGAATAGGCTGGAAGGTAAAAATTATGAAAAAATTAATTAAGAGTTTTACTGAGGCCTGTGGTAAGTTGGTGGATAAGATTCTACCAGATGCCTATTTATTTGCTGTTATCCTGACAGGGGTGACCTTTGTAATGTGTTTAATTTTTACTGATGCGACAGCCGGCCAGACCTTTGTGGCCTGGGGAGATGGAGTTTGGAACCTATTGGAGTTTACCTCTCAAATGGCCACCATCATGGTTTTCGGTTATGCCTTTTCAAAGACTCCTATCATGGAAAAGTTTTTGGATAAAATGTGCCATTATGTGAAAACCCCTAAACAAGCTTACTTTTTCACATCGGCAGCTTCAGCTATCCTATCATGGATTTGCTGGCCAGCAGGTTTAATCTGCGGAGGCTTTATAGCCCTAAAATTAGGAAGAAAGATTAAAAAAGTCCACTTCCCCCTATTAGTAGCATCTGCCTACTCAGGATTTTTAGTCTTTCAAAATGGACTTACAGGAACCCACCTTATCTTAAATACACCGGGTACCTGGTCTGAAGAACTTGTAGGACTTATTCCTCCAACTGAAACCTTCTTAACATCATGGAACCTATTTATTTCCCTGATCTTAGGTGTGGTGGTAGTACCTTACTTGATGACCCTAGTGGCTCCAAGTGACGATAAGGTTATCGAATTAGACATAGACAAGGTTCCAGAAGAAAAACCTAGAGAAAAAGTTAAGTTAAAGGGACTTGCCTTTAATGATTGGTTGGAAAACAACTACTTTATCAACTTGTTTTTAGGACTAGCCCTAATGGTATACATAGTTTATTATTTTGTAAATGGTGGAGGACTAACAATAAACAGCACCAACCTAATATTTATGGCTTTGGGAATTCTATTTACCCCAACCCCAATAGAGTTTGTAAATAGATGTGTTGAGGGCGCTCACACAGCAGGTGGTGTTATAATGCAATTTCCAATTTATGCAGGTATCCAAGGCATGATGTTGACTACAGGACTTGCTTCAGTTATAGCTGATGGTTTTGTAGCCATATCAACAGCTAAAAACCTACCTATGTGGTCATTTTTATCAGCAGGCCTGGTAAATGTTTTCATCCCTTCAGGTGGAAGCCAATGGGTAGCTCAAGGACCAGTAATGTTGGAAGCAGCAGCTAACTTGGGAGCAGATATTCCAAGAACAGCTATGGGAGTATTTTTAGGTAACAGTTGGACCAATATGATTCAACCATTCTGGGCCATCCCTCTACTATCCATAGCAAATGTCAAGGCCAAGGATATTATTGGCTACCTTGTTCCGGTCTTAATTGCATCGGGAACTATTATAACTTTGGTCTTAGTATATTGGCCATAAAAGAGGAGAAAAAATGAGTAAATTAATAAGTGTTAAAGAGGCAGCATCACTAGTTAATGACGGTGATACTCTAATGGTTGGTGGTTTCTATACAATAGGAACCCCAGAGGAAATAATAGATGAAGTATTAAATATGGGTAAGAAGGATCTAGTGATAATTAACAATGACGGTGGTAACCCTGATTCTGCCCTAGGTAGACTGCTTTATTCAGGTAATGTTTCTAAGTTCTATGCTTCCTGGTGTGGTTACCTAAGAGAACTTCCTAAAATGATGGAAGAAAATAAGATTAAGCTAGAGTTAAACCCTCAAGGAACCCTAATCGAAAGAATAAGAAGTGGAGGCTTTGGCCTGGGAGGAGTACTTACTCCAACAGGACTGGGCACTCTAGTAGAAGAAGAATATGCAGATAAGAAAATAGTTTTAGACAATGGCGAGTGGCTTTACCACAGTCCTCTAGTAGGAGACATAACCTTTGTTGAGGCTTATGAAGCTGATGAGGCAGGAAATCTTATCTTTAGAAGAACCCAAAGAAACTTTAGCGACACCATGTGTTTTGCAGGTAAAACAGTAGTTGCATCAGTAGTTCAGCCTATTAAAAAAGCTGGAGAACTGGATCCTGATTCAATTATGGTTCCAGGGGTTGTAGTAGATTATTTAGTGCAAAAAGGAGAATAAGATGGGTAAATATACAAGCAAGGAACTTATTGCAAAAAGAGTAGCTGACTTATTAGAAGATGGCCAATTGGTTAACCTGGGCGTTGGAATACCCACTATGGTACCAGAATTTTTAGACATGGATAGGGAAATTTACCTGATGGCAGAAAATGGCATAATTGGAAGTGGTCCTCAAGCTGAAGCTGGCCAGGAAGATTTCTTTTTCAAGGATGCAGGAGACAAGTACTGTACTATAAAAGACGGTGGATCAACGATAAACAGTGAAACTGCCTTTGGTCTAATAAGAGGTGGTCACCTAGACTATACTATCTTGGGAGCTATGCAGGTAGACGAAGCTGGAAACTTAGCCAATTGGACAGTTCCAGGTAAGAAGATGGTAGGCATGGGAGGCGCTATGGACTTGGTTATGGGAGCCAACCAAGTAGTTATAGCCATGGAGCACTGCACTAGAGATGACCAGGCTAAAATATTAAAGAAATGTTCCTATCCTTTAACAGGAGTAGGAGTTATAGATATGATAATAACTGAGTATGCAACTATCTTAGTTACAGAAGAAGGGCTGGAAGTTATAGAAATAGCTGAAGGCATAAGCTTTGAAGAACTACAAGAAAAAACAGAAGCAAGATTAATCAAAGGAAAAGATATAAAAGTACTATCCTATTAAAGAAAATGAGCAGATATATATCTGCTCGTTTTTTATTACATAAATATGGTAACTATGGGAATGGTAATTACCGATAAGAGGGAGGAGACAAAGACAAGCTGGCTGGCCAAGTCTGTGTCACTTCCCAAATTGTCGCTAAAGATTCCCACATAGGCTCCCGTTGGCAGGGACAGCATCAAGGCTGGTATTATCTTTAGATAGCCTTCCAGGCCGACAAAACTAGAGATGGCCAAGATAAGTAGAGGATAGACCAAGAGCTTAAAAAATGATATTAAGTAAATATATTTATTGGTAAGAGCTCTTTTAAAATCACTTCTAGAAAGCATCATCCCAACCACCAGCATGGCCAGGGGAGAGGTTGCTCCACTTAGGATTTTTAAGCTGTTAAAGGCTATGGCTGGTAGTTTTATCTGCAAGAGAAAAAGTCCCAGTCCCAGGGCCACAGAAATTATTCCCGGGCTTAAAAGTATTTTCTTTATGGTAAAGTCTTTTTTCTTATCCCCATTTCTACCTATTATATAGGCACCCAAACTCCAGGATATAAGTTCATAGAGAAGTCCGGAGCTTAGAACTGCATAAAATAAGGCCTCCTGGCCTAGAATGGCTATGATTAAAGGATAGCCCATAAAGGAATTGTTGCCCATAATAGATCCTGCTAGAAAAATATCTTTTTGCTGGGGCTTTAGATCCAGTCTTTTTACCAGAAAACTGGAAAAAATAAAGATGAAAAAATAGCAAATAATCATAATTAGGCCTATTTTTAAGGCCAAGCTAAGTTTATCCAGTGAGAAATCCAACTGCATACTTGTAATAATTGTTGCTGGCATGGTCACATAAAGAACTAGGCGGGAAATTTGGGCCTGGCCCTGGGCGTCAACCACATTTTTCTTTCCCACTATAAATCCAATTAGGATTAGGGAAAATAGAACTAGAACATTTGAAAGTGTTAGAAAAAAATCCATCTTTCCTCCTTAAAATATAATACTAAAATTATATCACAAGAAGCTGGAAAATATGTTTTACTTTAAGAAACTGACCGGGGATATAAGATAACCATATATTAAATATAAGTAAAGGAAGGAGGGCATAAATTACTTATTTATAGGCTATTTGTTGAAAAAGTAACAATCTTATTATATAATAATCTCATTGTAACGTTAATATTTTATCATAAAGGGAGAGTAGCAATGGACGAATTTAGAATACTAAAAATTAAAGAAAGTGTTTTTGAAAATAATGACGCCCAAGCGGCCAAGTTAAGAAAGGAAT
>CALAZW010000052.1 GCA_937926545.1 uncultured Helcococcus sp.
GATAAAAGGCCTATTTACTATAAAGTCAACTTCTTCACTTTCTTCTGGCATTTTTGACTCTTCTATTCCTATTACAGTATAAGCGGCAGCTGTTACCGATTTTTCATCTATTTTAACTCTAGCAGCATGTTTAAACTCACTTACATATAAAGGATTATCAAATTCTCCAAGAGGGCTAAAATTCGCTTCTCCTGGATTAAATACCTTATTTACCCCATTTTGCCTTAGGATAGGAATCAAATCTAAGTCTGACTTAACATCAAATCTTGGAAGGGATAGGTTTATCTTGTAGTCTTTCTTATTTTTATATTCTTCTTCCTCTAAAACCATGTCCAAAAGATCCTTACTCCCTATTATATCTTCTGGCTTTTTATCCTTATTAGGCAAGATAAACCAAACGATACCAGCTTCTTTTAAAGACTTATTAACTGCCGAAAAACCATCTCCTCTATAATATTTATGATTATCTAAGATTTGATTCATGAAACTTCTCTCAAGGTCCCCAAATGGGCTATAGAAAGTATCTAGCTGAGTTTGTTCTTCATAAAATTCATCCTGCCAACTATCATTAAAATATATTGTAGAAACTAGTTTAACTACCGTATCTGGATTTATTCTTTGATCCTTGGTCATGTCTTTTAGTATCCCT
The DNA here is from genome assembly GCA_937926545.1 of uncultured Helcococcus sp. Taxonomy (GTDB): domain Bacteria; phylum Bacillota; class Clostridia; order Tissierellales; family Peptoniphilaceae; genus CALAZW01. The sequence continues at coordinate 650 of CALAZW010000052.1, forward strand.
TTAGTCGACTCATCTATCCACTGTCTAAATTTCTTACTGTAATTAGGATCATATACATCTCCTGCAAATATTGAAGCATAATAATTTTCTCCCAATAAGTCTAGCAGCTCCTTATTGTAATTTTCTCCCTCTTTTAACCAAATTGAATTAGCCAAAATAGAACTATATCTTCCGTCATCTTGATAGTTAGTAAGCCAAAGCTCCCTAGTATTTTCCCTGAGGCTTTCCATACTTGGTTCTTCTAAAAGAGAACTTAGTTCATCTCTTGTCTGACCATCTACCAACTCTGTAAGCATGGAGCTTGCTAGATAAAAATTAAGAGGAGAAAACACCCTTTCATCCTTCACTTCTTGGAAGAAGCTTTCCAAGTTATTTCTTAAAAAATCTTTATATTTAATATCATAATCCTGGTTCTTAACTTCTAATTTAACCTGATCACTTTTCCACTTTTCATATTTTTCATCATAGCTAGGATCAAATTCTCCAGTTTTTTCATTAAAATATTCCTCTTCTTTTGGATAATCTGAAATACTAGGGTAGGAGGCCTTGGCTAAAGCATATATATCATTATTGTTTACTTTCCTGGTTAAAAGCCCATATGAAGCAAATATTAAGACAAAACTTGCAACCAAGGCTATAAATCTTTTATTGTTTTTTCTAGGTTTTTTATCATTTAGTTTTTTTCTAGTTGCCTTTTCTATTTTTTCTTCTTCTACTTCACCTAAAGCATCTATTATTTGATTAGCTTTCATAATAATCCTCCTCAATTAAATAGTTTTTTAATTTTTCCCTTATTCTATATAGTCTTGTTTTTACAAAGGATTGCTTTACTACTAAAGAACTGGATATTGCTTTTATTTAATCAAAACAATAACTATAGTTACTAGCCCTCCTTTTATAAACATTTTTCTTTCTATATATATATCTATGGATCTTCTTCTAACTATTTTCCCCATATAAGAAGCCAAATTTTTAGGCTTATTGGGCGGTATGGACTGACAAGTTTTGAGATAGCTATCATTTACTTCTTCTTCAATATCCTCCTTGTTTTTTAGTATATTATAAGAAATGCCCGTGAGATAGGATTCATATAAGAGTTTAGCTTCAACTAGAGCTCTCTCATCTCTAAAATAAAATAAATTTACTATAGGTATGGCGTCTATAAAATCCCCCCCTACCTATCTAGTCGGATTTAAATTGATTTGGTTACAAAAAAAGATAGGTTAACCTCTCTTAATACTTATATACCCCTAAGTAACAAATCTCTCCCTTTGGACTTTTCAAAGCATATATAAAAGGTTTATCTATAACTATTTCCCTTCTGTCTTCTACTTTTTCCTTGGTTTTAAATGCGTTTATCTCCATATCCCTATAGCCCTTGATTCCCTCTTTGTTTATTTCAAAGCTAAGGTATTGTTTTATTTGAGCCATATCTAGTTCACTATAAAGGTCTGTCAAATCTAGTTCTTTTTTTACAGAAAACTTTGGTAGGCTAAATACTATATGCCCTTCTTCTGATGGACTTTTCAATAAGGCCTTTAGAGTTTCCTTATCTGTTAAATCAAATTTTTCAAAGTCATCTGGCATGGCGAATAATAAGCTAAATCCATCTTCTAAAGGCATCTCCATGGAAGTATAGTCTTCATTGATGCTATATTTTGTCCTTGCTATCCCCTTTATTGCAGTCATGGTCTTTTTCTTTCCATCCAAACTATTAAAGTCCAATCCATAAGGTCTTTCATAAACCTTCTTAACCTTCCAATTTCCATTGTATTCATTAAAACTTAAGATTGCCCTATCCAGGTCCTCTTTCAAACTAGACTTATCAAAGGTTTGTCCAGTAGACTTGGATACAAATTTGTCCAGTTCTTCACTTATCTTCTCATTGTCTTCCTTGGGATGACTTATATAGCCTACGTGAAACTTTTTTAACCTATTCATATAGTCTTCTGACAATAGATCTTTATCCTCTTCACCTGCTATAAAGATAAGATTTTTATAGACACTTCTTTCCTTCTTATTGGCATAGACCGAGTCATTGTATATTTTCATATATTGTTCTACATAATCCTCATCTAAAAAGAATCTTTCGCCTATTTCTTTTCTCGCTTCTTCATCCAATCCATCATAATAGGCTATAGTTGGGAAATACATACTCATAGGACTAAACAACTCATTTTGATCTCTAGAAAATAGTTCTACTGCCTTGTCTATGGCATAGTTGTTATAGCTATCTATGTAGGATGTATCCTCTTTTTCTTCTATCTCATCCACTACCTTATTAGGTAGGTAGATAGTATTGATAGGATCTATAGAATCATTAAATTTTGCACCACAACCAGTTATCATAGTTAGAGCGACTAAAAATAATAACGCTAATTTTTTTCTCATTAATTTTCCTCCATACTTACTTCTAGATAGCTATTATATACCCTATTTAGAATTTTTTTCACAAAATTAAAAGGAAAATCATTTTTTGATTTTCCTCTTAAAGTTATAAACTATTTAGTTAGCTTTCTTCTTCTAATTAATAAAAAGCTAAACATTGATATTATTAAGATTAAAAGACTAATTTTAGGACCATCATCACCTGTTTGTGGTGATTTATTTCCAGATCCTTTAATAGGTCTATTAGCTCCTCCGTTATTACCTCCTCCAGGGTAATTTCCATAACTATTCCCTAAAGTTCCTTCTTCTGTATCATCTTCCTTAGGTACCTCTATTTCCACAACAGGTTCTTCTGGAAGCTCTGGTTCCTCTGGTTCCTCAGGTGTCTCTGGAGTTTCTGGATCCTCTGGAGTCTCTGGCTCCTCAGGTATCTCTGGAGTCTCTGGCTCCTCAGGCGTCTCTGGGTCCTC
>CALAZW010000053.1 GCA_937926545.1 uncultured Helcococcus sp.
GTCTATGGATTAATCCAGAAGTTAAAAACTTTGATGATTTTACCATAGATGATTTCAAGCTTATAGACTACGATCCAGACAAGTCCAAGTACAAGATCCCCATCGCCATTTAATGGAACTTAAATTTTTATCTTGGTTGCAAGAACTGCACAATCCCTTACTGGACCAAATAATGATATTTATTACCAAACTAGGAGATAAGGGGACTGTTTGGATAATACTTGCCTTGTTATTTGTAGTCACAAAAAAGTATAGGAGAGAAGGTCTTGCCATGGGACTGGGACTGCTTATTATGATAATTTTTGGAAATGTGATCTTAAAAAATCTCATCCAAAGACCCAGACCCTTTTACGGTAAAGATATAGACTTGTTAATAGAGAGACCCTTGGATTTTTCCTGTCCATCAGGCCATACATACTCATCTTTTGTCTCGGCCTTAGTGGTTTTTTTCTACAGGAAGAAGGAGGGGACAATTCTCTTGATTTTAGCAAGCCTTATAGCTTTTTCAAGAATGTACCTTTATGTTCATTATCCCAGTGATATTTTACTATCCATAGTATTGGCCCTTATAACGGCCCTTATTAGCAGGTGGATAATAGAAAAGAAGATATATAAAAACAAGAAGGAAAATAAGGCTTAAGCCTTATTTTTTTATAGGAGAAAACATGAAAAAAGAAAAAATTAATAAGATAGTAATCATGCTAGTAGCTGTCCTGGGAGGAGCTTTTCTAGGAGGAGGTCTGGGGTATTTTAAGGCTGAGTATGAAGTATTTTCATCCATGTATTTACCAGTCTATCTTTTACTTAACCTGGTTTATTTGGGTTTGGCAGTGTTCTTTGCTGTTATCCTCCATGAATTTGGCCATCTCTTAGGAGGCTTGGCAAGTGGCTATCGCTTCTTATCTTTTAGGGTGTTCGATTGGATTTTAGTTAGTTATCCAGAAGGTTATAGAATAAAAAAGTTTTCCCTTCCAGGAACCCTGGGCCAATGTCTTTTGGAGCCAGCTGAAAAAAAGGATGGGGACTATCCTGTTTTTCTCTACAATTACTCAGGTATAGCCATGAATATACTACTTTTTATCTTGGGCATGGTTTACTTTTTAAGGGGAAGTAATGATTATCTTATTTATTTTTCCTATATAACCAGCCTGATAAATCTTATTCTTTTGGTTATGAATCTTGTACCCATGGAACCTAATGATGGCTATAATGGACAAATGCTTAGAAAGGACCAGGAGTT
>CALAZW010000054.1 GCA_937926545.1 uncultured Helcococcus sp.
ATTCTAAGCCAGGTCCAAAAAAACATCTCAATTTATTACAATAATAGGAATTATTTACAGGCCTACTATGATTTTATAGAAAAAGACTACGGCCAAGCCGAAGAAAAAATTACCATTGATAAAGAAAAAAAGGCCTCTATAAGATTTGATAGGGTGTCATTTAAGTATCCTAGAAGTGATAACTATGTTTTAAAAGACCTTAGTTTTACTATAAGGCCAGGGGAGAAAATTGGAATAGTGGGGACTAATGGTGCAGGTAAAACGACTCTTATTAAGCTTATGACGGGACTTTTAGACCCAAGTGAAGGGGATATTTATATAAATGAGATTAATATTAAAGACTATGGTAAAAAGGACCTATTTAATCTTTTTAATGTGGTTTTCCAAAAGGTAAATATTTACGCCTTCAATGTTATGGAAAATATAGTTATGGATTATGAAAATATAGACTTGGAAAGGGCAAGAAAGGCCCTAGAAGAAGTAGGCCTAAAAGAAAAAATTGATAGTCTAGCAGAAGGTGAAGAACAAATGCTCTTAAAGGCTATAGATGAGAAGGGAGTGGAACTTTCAGGAGGAGAAAACCAGAAACTTTCCATTGCTAGAGCCATCTATAAGGGGGGCCAGGCCATGATTTTAGATGAGCCAACTTCTGCCTTGGATGCTATAAATGAAGCCTTAATATACGAAAATTACAATAGATTGGTCAGGGATAAGACAGCAATCTTTATATCTCATAGACTGGCCAGTACTAAATTCACAGATAGGATCATCTTAATAGATGATAAAGGGATAGCTGAAGAGGGAAGCCATGAAGAGCTTATGGACTTAAAGGGTAAATACTATGAAATGTTTATGGTTCAATCTAAATACTATAGGGAGGAAAAATGAAAAATTCATATATAATAAAGAGATTTATAAAACTCAATTTAAAAGATTCCTTGACCTTTGTATTTCTTACCATTTTACAAATGGTCTTTGCAATTACTAATACCCTATTAAATATATTCTTGCCCAAGTATTTAATAGATTTTACTATAAATAATAAATTGGATCAGGCCCTAGTTGCAATAGTTCTCATAGCCTTAAATAATGGGATTTTCCATTTGCTAAATAAGTATTTTGATATAAAAATAAAGAATGAATCGGCCATACTAAGTCATAAGGCAGAAAACAAGTTAAGTAAAAAACTTATGACCCTGGGCTTTGAGCATTTGGAAGACCCAGCTATTTTAGACCTAAAGGAAAAAGCCACTTTTTCCATTTCAAACCAGGGAGTTATTCAAGTGTTTTTTATGGGCTTAAAGGATATAGTTCAAGGCTTGGCCTTAATAATATCGACAGCAGCGATTATACTTTCCCTAAGTCCCCTTTTACTTTTGGCCTTGGCTTTGATATCCATGGTTAATCTCTTGGTTCTTTTAAGGTTTAATAAGTATCTATTAGAATTTTTTGGAAACCTACTACCAGTTAATAGGAGATTTAACTATTACCTATCAACCAACTTTGAACCAGACTATCAGGAAGATATAAGATTTTTTAATATGAATAAGATCATGGGATATAAATTGAAAAATTATATTGATGAAACCTACCTTTACCTGGATGAGTTTATGGGTGAGAATGGTAGAGTTCAAGGAAAACAAACAGTTATTAGTAGCGTCCAAACCTCCTTAACCTATTTGGTAATAGGAATAAAGATAATAGTAGATAGAACTCTTAGTTTAGGGTCCATATCAGTCTATATAAATGCTGGAAAATCTTTTTCTGATAATTTTAATTTGATTTTCCTATACTACAGTGAGTTTATCCAGCAGGTTAATTATTTACAACCCTTCATAGAGTTAATGGATATGGAAGAGGATAAATCAAGCAAGGCTAAGCTTAAGATAGATTCAATAGAAAGTTTAGAATTTAGAAATGTTTATTTCTCTTATCCTAAGGCAGACTCCTATACTTTAAAGGATATTAGTTTTAAGATAAATAAGGGGGAAAAAATATCTCTAGTGGGAAGAAATGGGGCAGGTAAGACAACTATAGTAAAATTAATATCAAAACTTTATCAACCAGATAAGGGACAAATATTAATAAATGGCTATAATATTAATGAGATAGAAGAGAGTTCTTATAACGAGAAGGTAACAGCTATTTTTCAAGACTTTAAAATGTTTCCTTTTTCAATAAAAGAGAATATAGCCAGCTCATCCACCATGGACCAGGATAAAATAATTGAATCCTTGGAAGAGGTTGGAATCATGGAAGAGATAAAAGAATTAAACTATGGTTTAGATACTATTATAGGAAAGAGCTATGACGAAAAAATGGCCAAAGATTTTAGTGGAGGCCAATTGCAAAAAATGGCCATAGCTAGAGCCATATATAAGGATAGCAGTTTAATTATTTTGGATGAGCCTACAGCGGCCCTAGACCCTTTATCAGAGGCTGAAATATATGAAAACTTCAACCAGTTGGTAGGTGGTAAAATGGCCTTTTATATTTCCCATAGGATGAGTTCATCTAAGTTCGTAGATAGAATAATAGTTTTAGATCAAGGTGAAATTGTAGAAGAAGGAAATCATGATAGTTTGGTGAAAAAAGAAGAGGGGATTTATTTTTCTCTTTACAATGCCCAGGCTGAATACTATAGATAAAGAGGTGGAAAATGGAAAAACCTATAAAATATAGAAGAAAAAAGAAAGAAGTTCGTATAGATGTTTCAAAAAAAAAATTAAAAAGAAGTTTTAATAGATTTGCTTACAAACAAAGTGATCTACTTTTAAAAACTGAAGATAACTTGATTTTTTCTCCTCTTAGCCTTTATTTAGCCCTTATTCTTTTACAAGAAGGAGCCAGGGGAAAAACTAAAGAAAAACTTGTAACTTATCTGGGGTTGGATGGATCTTTATTAGGGTTTTATGGCATGGTATACGATGACTTTTTATATAAAAATAGTCAGGGAAGGTTTTTATCCAACAACTTAATTTTAGTAAATACTGAGAGTTTTGAAAAAAGTTTTAAAGAAAAGTTAGAAAGTTTTTATCAGGGATCTTTATATGAGATGGATTTTTTTAGTGGGAATCCAGAAGAACTAGTAAAAAATTTTATAAAAGAAAATACAAGTGATAAATTTGACTTAGATATAGACTTATCACCTAATACAAATATGATTTTAATAAATACTTTAGATTATAGGGCTGCTTGGTCTAATAAAAATTTCCATCTTATGAAAAAATCTATGGAATTTAAGAATATTGATAAGACAACTAGCTTTGTAGATTCTTTTAAGGGAAGTTTAGATAGCTATTATTACAGAGATGATGTAATGGATGGATTTACCTTGGATTTAGAAGATGGATTTTATATAAAGATAGTAAGAGACAAAAAGGGAGATCAACCCTTAAATAAGTTATTTTCAAAGGAACTTAAAAGAGCTAGAGTTTCTTTTGAATTACCTTCCTTTAAATCAAAATCAAAAATAGATATGAAAAATCTATTGGTAAGGGATGGTTTGGATGATATATTTAAAGGAGGGGACTTTTCTTTTATGCTAAAGGAAAAATCCAGGGTAGATGAAATAATTCAAGAATCATATTTATCATTAGATGAAAAAGGGATAGAAGCTGCATCCTATAGTCAAATTAGCATGGTTAGAATGAGTATTCCTATGGAAGAAGAGATAAATATAGTAATAGACAGTCCCTTTTATTATGGGCTCTATAACAGGAATGACTACCTTATTTTTATAGGTCAGGTTACCAGTCTTTAATTAGGATATAATTTATATTGTGATATAATTTAGTCAGGAGGATCTTATGAAGAAGAAAATTTGGCTATACCTATCTAGCTTTTTAATAATATTTCCTTTTTTTACCAATATTGCTTTGGCTGATATGGGGCCTAAACCTAGTGTGGACATTGATTTTAAGGGTTTAGAAGGAGAGACCTATTATGTTACCTTGATATCTAAAGAGGAAAGTACAGGTCCTTATTCTAAAGATAAGGAAATATCTGACTTGGACATGGATAAAATAAATGGATTTAATAAATTTAAGGAAAGTGATGACAAGGATGGTTATTTCTTTTTAGGCTATTTAAATCTTTTAAATGGAAATGATAGTTTTTCTTGGGACTATTACCCTCCTAGAACATTTAAACTTAAGCTTTATTTTCCCAACAGAAACCTTGTTTTAACCAGTCATCCTATGAAGCAATATGCTTTTAATAGTCATTACACAGCAGATTTTTCTAAGAAGAACCTGGATAATTTTGATAAGACAGATAATATATATATGAAAAATGGAAAGGATATTAACCTCTATAAATCCTATAGTCATGCTAAGGCTATCATATCCTTACTAATGAGGATAATTGTTACTATAAGCATAGAAATTTTGATTGCCTATGCCATGTTTAAGCCTAATGCCTTTCAATTAAATGTTATTTGGCTGACTAATATTTTCACCCAGATAATATTAAATATAGGACTTAGTATAGTGGACTATAAACTAGGAGGATTTGCCTTTATATTTTTCTTTATAGTTTTTGAAATTTTAGTCTTTATTATAGAGGCTATAATTTACAAGAAAAAATTAAATAGTCCAGGTATAAAAAACAAAAATCAAAGTGATATAAATACTAGTTTTTATGCACTTGTTGCCAATTTTTCATCCTTTGTTCTAGGATTTGGTATTCACAAGTTAATAAGCTATATTTATATCCTATTAAAAGGAATAAATTAGTAAACCTATATAATGGATTGTAAATTTACAATCCATTATTTTATTAATTATTTGTAGGTTTTGTGCATGGAAAATAAAAGCCCTCATCCAATTGGATGGGGGCTTAATATTTTTTAGCTAAAATAATTTTTTAAGGCTAGAGATGTTGAGATGTATACAAGTCCATTAACAAATAAATGAATGGCTAATAAAAGTGATATATAGACCATTCCCAGTTGCATATCAGTTATTAGCATATAGCCAAAGATAATTGAAAGGCCGCCAGATAAAAGACCTAAGTACCATCTATCTATTTTGAATCTTTTAAAATCAAGGGAAGCTGCGATTGAAGAAATACCACCAAATAACTCCCAAAAGCCTATTACCATAGTCAAGGCCTTTAGGCTGGTAATATTATTTCCAAACATATAGATACCTAGGATAAGATCCAAGATACCTCCAACTAAAAAAACGCCTGTTTTAAATAAATCGTTTGTAAAATATCTTATTATCCTAATGACTCCTGTTATAAGGAGTAGAGCACCCACCCAGTTAATTAGGGCAAGGCTGGTGTCAATAGGATTTATAAGGGCTAAAATACCAGCTATAATAAGTAAAATACCCAATAAAAAAGATAAAATTCTAGCTGTCTTTATGTTGTTCATAAAATCTCCTCCTTTATTATCTACTACCCTAAGTTAAAAGGAATAAACAAAAAATAGGCCTAGGCCTATTCTTTATCAGGTGCTAATTTAATTAGATTTCTCATAATCATAACCATGGATACTCCCAAGGCTATATGGGCCAAACCTGCTAGTCCAGATAGGGCAGAATCAAGCCCCTTGGAAAGGATAACTTCTTTGACTTGTAAAATACCCCTAAGTAGCATCATAAGACTGGTAGCTGCCAAGCCTAGATGATAGACCAACCATTTTTTACCCAGGTCTTTTTCATCCTTGCCAAGATTGAATAAAACAAGTCCTACCAGGAGACTAAAACCAGCTCCCAGAGCAAAGATATGAGGATGGATAATCCTAAGCATGGAATAGTCAGTAAAGTTGTTAAACTTTGTGAATTCCCTGTAGAATACTCCTGCTACCATGGCTATAATAGTATAAATTGTAGATCTTTTAAGTGTCTTCTTCATATTCCCTCCTAATATAATGAACTAAGTTCATTGAACTATGTTCATTATAAATAAAGAGAGAAAAATAGTCAAGTGGATATATGAGTATTAATAAAATATTAAATGTGATATTATTAATTAAAGGGGGATTATATGTTAGAATTTAGATATGATACACAATTATTAATCGAGGGACACGATTTAAATGAAGAAGAAATAAACAAGTATTTCACTGATAATTTAGCAGGAGACTGTCTTTTAGCTGTGGGAGATGAAGATTTGATTAAGATACATTTTCACACCAATAAGCCCTGGGAAGTATTGGAATACTGCTCAAGTTTAGGTGAAATATTTGACATAGTTGTTGAAGACATGGAAAGACAATCTAAAGGATTAAAAGGATAAGAAGAGCTTGCTCTTCTATTTTTTTGGGTATTAATAGCTAAGGAGGATTTTATGTTGGTTAAGGTGATGGTAGTTGATATTCATATCCCTTTTGCTAATTCACTTAAGGATAAGAGAAGGGTAATTAAAAGTATAAAGGAACGCACAAGAAATAAATTTAATGTATCCATAAGTGAACTGGATGGATTTGACCTACATAGAAGGTCTAGTCTGGGCGTGGCCATGATTGGAAATGACAGTAGCTATTTGGACCAATCTTTAGATAAAATATTAGATTTAATTTATGAAAACTATGAAGTGGAAGTACTAGAGATATTTAGAGAGAATAGATGAGGAAGCTATGTTTGAATATAAAATTATAAAGGGTAACAATAAGAGTATGTTGGAAAGTGGAAACATAGAGGAGCTTATTATAAGAAACTCCAAGGAAGGCTGGAGGTTTATAGATGCCATAGGTAAGTCTTTTGGTTCCTATGGTCAAGTAAAGGAATATGATTTAGTTTTTGAAAGAAGAATAAATTGTGAACCCAAATATTTCTTAGAGGTTTGGGGAGAAGAAAGACACCATAAGATAGGTATATTTAATAGTGAGGATTCTATAAAAGACTTCTTGTCTAAGATAGAGTTTTTAAAAATAGAAAGAGACATCTTTGATGGCTATGAATATGTGAATTACTATATGGACTATGAAGATATACCAGATTACTATGAGGTTGAATATAGGGGATATATCTATATATTAAGTAGGCATATGTTTGTGCCAACAAAAAACACTATAGATTTCATTTGGAATCCTATACATTCCTTTGATGATAATCTTTGTTCAGATAAAAGGTATGTGGATGAGGCTACTCAGGTTGATGCCTATCTGATACCCAATTGTGAAACCAAGGAATATATAGAGCAAAGAGAGTTTTTATATGGTCAAGTGGAAAGCTATTATAAGGAGCAAGGCTATTTAGTGACTAGAAATGGTCAAGGTAGTGAAGATGGGGAATATGTCCTGATAGAAAAAGATGGAGACCAAAGATATTTGCTAGCCCTAGATCCTTTAGCAGTAGAAGAGTGGAATAAATCAAAGGATATAAATACCTTTGTTGATAAATATATTGATTTATAGGAGGGAATATGAATTACGATAAAATTTACATTGATGGCCAGTGGATAAAGCCAAATTCAGAAAAGTGGATAGAGGTTATAAACCCAGCTACTGAAGAAGTAATTGAAAGGGTTGTTAGATCCAATGAAAAAGATACCAACTTAGCTATTAAAGCAGCTAAAGAGGCCTTTGATAGTTGGCAATATACCGATGTTTCAGAAAGAATAGCCTATATGGAAAAGGTAAGAGACCTTTTGATTGAAAATATGGATGATTTGGCTAAAATAATTGTAGCAGAGCTAGGATGTGGTCTGAAATTTGCTAAAAATGGTCACTTAAAAGGATATATATATGAAATAGATCATTTTATAAGTCTTGCTAGCGACTATGAATTCATAGAAGACTATGATGGTTATAAGGTCTATAGGGAACCAGTAGGCGTTGTTGCCTGTATAACACCTTGGAATTATCCTTTTGGCCAAATAAGTAAAAAGGTTGTACCTGCAATTTTAGCAGGAAATACAGTTATTTTAAAACCTAGTCAGCAAACACCTTTAATAGCCTATGCTCTTACAGAAATAATAGATCAGGCAGGTCTACCAGCTGGGGTATTTAACTTTGTTCCAGGAGTAGGAGGAGAAGTGGGAGATATTTTAGCCAGCAGTGAAGATGTTGATATGGTATCTTTTACAGGTTCAACCAAGGGGGGAATAGAAGTTGGTAAGCTAGCCATAGGCGATGTTAAAAAAATAGCCTTGGAATTAGGTGGAAAATCAGCTGCCATAGTAGTTGAAGATGCTAATTTAGATATAGCTGCCAAGGTTACTTTGGATACGGTATATAATAATACAGGACAAACCTGTAGTGCCTTAACTAGATTATTGGTTCCTGAAAATATGAAAAAAGAAGTGGAAGAAAAGATAATTGAGTTAACCAAGGAATATAAATTTGGAGATCCAAAGGATGAAGAAACAATTATTGGACCACTTATATCACAAAAACAATTTGACAAGGTTAGTTACTATATAGATAAGGGACTAGAAGAAGGAGCCAAACTTTTGATAGGTGAGAGACCTAAAAAAGAAGGCAAGGGTTATTATGTTGGGCCAACTGTATTTACTGATGTGAACAATAGTATGACCATAGCCCAGGAAGAAATCTTTGGACCAGTGTTATCAATTATAAGCTATAAGAATGTGGATGAAGCCATAGAAATAGCAAATGATATAGAGTATGGTTTGTCTGGTGCAGTATTTGGGCCAGAAGAAGCTTGTCAGTATGTGGCTAGAAGAATGAAGACGGGAATGGTTATTGTCAATGATAAAAAGAGAACCTTTAGAGCTCCATTTGGAGGCTACAAGCATTCAGGCTTGGGTCGAGAAGGTGGAAATTATGGTTTCGATGAATTTTTAGAAGTTAAAACTGTTTATTTATAAAAAGGGCCTAGGCCCTTTTTTTATCTACGGATAGTAGATGGTAAGAAAAAGTAGATGCCTCTATAATAAGAGGGGAGGTAGTTATGAAAGATAATATTATAAATATAAAGGACTATTATAAGTTGGACGGAAGAAACAACCAATCAAAAATTGAGAAGATAACCTTTGGTAAGGCTAAGCTTAAAGAAAATGAAGCTATGAACTTGGCCTTGCAGTATTGG
>CALAZW010000055.1 GCA_937926545.1 uncultured Helcococcus sp.
TGAAAAAAATTAAAAAGATACTAAGTTTATTGTTAGTTTTATCCATGGTCTTAGTGGGATACTTGGGAAATGGAAATGAAGTTTTGGCAGAAGTGGATTTGGTAGATAAACAATTGATTTTTAATATTCACTTAATAGAATTAAATCCTACGGATTTTATGAATCACTATGAATATAAGGAAGGCTATGATGGAAGTCAAATAGAAGATTTAACTAAGTTCTTTGGGGCTTCTGCCAAGCAGATTAGTATGGATGGTTATGAATTTAAAGGAACCATTGGTAATAGTGTTAACACGGAAGTTGTTGAGGGAGTTTATAAAGATGGAATATTAATTTTTAATCAACTACCTAAATATGACAAAGAGGATCCTTACATAGTGAGAATAGAGCTTATAAAAGGTGGGAATGACAAGTTAAAAAAAGCTATTCCAATGGAATTTGAAATGCCTAATCTGGATAGCTTAGAAAAAATGACCATGCACTTGTACCCTAAAATAACAGAAGAAAGCTCTACCATATCTAAAAGATTAAAGGTTAATCTAGATGATTCTAATAATTTTATCCCTAAAAATAAAGACAAGGTTAGATACTTTGAAAAGGGAGCTACCATAGAATGGTTTGCCAGATTAAGTTTAATAAATTACAAGGATATACAAACAGCTATCAGTAAAGATGTAACATTAGGTAATGAGAAATATGATGGTATCTTGATAGAGGATATAAGAAACTCAGACAATATCAAACTATCAGAAGATACTAGCATTAGAAATCCTAAAGCCTACTTAAATTTTAAGATTGATGGTATGGGTTTTAGTGAGGAGAAGACTTTTGATATTAAAAACCCAATAAGAGTTGGAGATAAGATCCTTATAGACGAAAGAGAAATTACAGACTTTATGAAAGAACTAGTAAAAAAACTTCCTAGTATTGATAAATATGATTTAGACTCAATTAAAACTGTGGAGGACCTTTACAGTGAACTTTCTATTTATTGTATGAATGAAAAGCCGGTAGGTGTGAAACCTAATTACAAGTATGATATGACCATGTCAATAACATTTGAATTAGATGGTTATGTATTAGAGGCTATGAGCCCGGATAACTATGAGAACGACTTGGCCGTTAAGAAACTAGGAGATAACTTTAAGGCCAGTGAATGTGATGGAATAGATAAATTTAACGTAGCTGAATATGATTTAATAAAGGTTTCTACAAGTGAATTAGGACAAAATGGCCAAAAGAAAAGATTACCAGGGGCAAAATTTAAGCTAGTTAATAGAGATGGAAAGGTTCTTACAATAAATGAAGAAAAAGAAGTAGAACAGCTAGTTTGGATGAAGGAAGAAGAAATAGATGGTAAGGGACAAAGTCTTAGGATCCTCGTAAGTGATGAGAATGGAGAAATAAAAGTCCCAGGTTTAGGAGAGGGTGTATATAAGCTAGTGGAGATAGAAGCTCCTGAGGGTTATCATATGGATCCGAAAAATCCTGGAAACTATACTACTGATTTAGTTATAGACAAGCTAAATCAAGTTATAGAAGTTCCCAATACAAAGCTAACCATACCTCCAACAGGAGGCATAGGTACTATAGTGTTTGTCTTATTAGGATTAGGTTTACTAAGCTTTGCAGCCATAACTATAGGAAGGGATAAAAAGAAAAAACAAGAGCTATAAACAAATATAGATAGATTAAAGTCTTCTCCAAAGAGAAGACTTTAATTAAATGGGGGAAGTATGAAAAGAAAAATAAAACTAGGTCTACTTTATGGCTTGGCCTTACTAGCTATACTTATTCTTTTATACCCTTTTGTATCCCAACTTTATTACTATGAAAAGTCCAGCGGCTTGATAGAGGAGTTTGAAGAAGATGTTTATAGGTTAAAGGAAAATGAGGAGAAGGAGAGAATTGAGTTAGCAAGAATCTATAATGAGGCCATCATCAATAGAAATCAAGTTATTTTAGAAGATCCTTTTTATGAGGATAAGATTGATAAGGCCAGTGAAGAGTATGCTAAAATGCTTGAATTAAATGAAATGATAGGCATTTTAACAATTCCTAGCTTAAAGGAAAAAATGCCTGTCTATGCAGGTCTATCAAATAAAGTACTGTCAAAAGGAGTGGGGCATATGACAGGTACCTCTTTACCCATTGGAGGAAAAGATACCCATGCTGTTTTAACTGCCCATAGGGGACTTCCTGAGGCCAGGCTTTTTACAGACCTTGATAAGGTGGGCAAGGGAGATGTTTTTTCCTTTACTAACCTACATGAAACTCTACATTATAGGGTTATAGATATATATACTATAGAGCCTGAGGATTTCTCAAAGATTTTAGTTGAAAAGGGAAAGGACTATATGACCCTTCTAACCTGTACCCCTTATATGGTTAATAGCCATAGACTTTTATTGAGGGCAGAGAGGTATTTTCCAAAGGCAGATGAAGAAATAGAAGTTGTCTATGATTATAAATTGATAATACAGATAATTATAATAGTGGTAATTTTACTTTTAGCTATTCTTTTATTCTTATATTTAAGAAAGAATAGGAAAAAAGATCAAATAGAAAATAAATAGGGGGAGATGCATATGAAAAAAATTATTAAAATAATATTAATTCTATACATTTTTTACATGGGAACATCATATGCATCAAAACCTTATGAGTTCTCAATAAGTAAGGTGTCAATAAGGGATGTTGGAAGTTTTGAGAAGGATTTAAGCTTTAATCTTTATTATTTGGGAAAAGACAAAATGGATTCTGACCAGATAAAGAGTTTTTTTAAAGATTATAAAAAGAAGACAAGGCGGCCTTTGTAAAGAAAACTGAAAAGACAGATGAGTTTGGCCTTGTTAGATTAAGTGTCCATAAGTCAGGTATGTATCTAATAGTGGATAACAATGATGGTAGGGATAGGGATTATAGTAGTAAAAATGCAGCCCTAGTTTATCTTCCCATGGATAAGGGCCATAAGATTATATTAAAGGCCTGTGGTCTACCAGAAGATGGCCAAGGTAAGGATGAGCTAAGAGAATATGAGCTGGTGGATAAGGATAGGCAAAAAGAAAAGAGTCAGGTTAAGACAGGTGATTATTTTATAAAATATTTGGTAAATATATTTTTAATATCTTTCATACTATTGATTCTTTTTAGGCTTATAGAAAAAGAATAGGAGGGAGAGATATGAGAAGAAAATCAATTTTATATTTGTTAATTTTATCCATCTTACTTGTATATATTTTACCTCTTTACAGTTCTTTTGCCCAAGATAAAGGCCAGGAGAGGTTAAAGATAGATTTTAGTCAATTTATAGAAGATGGGATTGAAGATAAAGCTGGGGAGAATTTAACTATAAAAGATGGAGAGAAAAAAGCTTTGCTTATGGAAAAATTCTTTTTCTACAAGGAAATGTTTAGGGATAAGCCAATATATATTATAGCTGGTGAAGAAAAATCTACCCATAGGATGGGACAAGACTTGACTTTAGACCTGGAGCTAGAAAGAGGGGAGTATCTTTTAGTCCTAGAAAAAAAAGACTATGATTTATTGGAAGAAGACTATGTGTTTGAGTTTATAGTAAAAGACGAAGCTGAAAATACTATTTATCCTAGACTAGCTTTATCTCCAGAGCAAAAAGAGGCCTTGGAAGAAAAGCTAAGCCTGGTTGAGTTCTTGTTTTCCAACTTAATTATAGATGATGATCTAAGACTAGTTCTTGAAAATGACTTTGATAAAAAAGACTTTAGCCTTGAGGAACTTAGTAATAAAAAGTTTCTTTTACCTGATGGCTCATATAAGATATCTGTGGAAGAGAAGGCTATAGATTACTTAGAAGAAGATCATGTTTTTGATTTTACTATAGAAAAAACCTTGGAGGATAAAGAAAAAAGCTTTTTAATAGAGCTTGATAATATAAAAGACAAGCCAGCTTGTTTTGACCAGGAAAAAGAGGACAAGAAACCAGCTGGTAATCAGAAGGATTTATCTTATTTGACAATAGATTTTAGCCTGGCCCTTGACAAGGGAAAGAAGACTCTTCTTACCAGGGACAAGCTTAGTGAAAAAGAGGATTTGGGCTTTGACGATAAATTAATAGGTACTAAGTTTATGGTTGAAACTAAAGAGGGCGAAGAGGCTTATATTTTAGGTAAGGACCTAAAGATAGTCATGGAGAAACCTGGGGGAAAAATAAAAATAAAAGTTTTTAAGAAGGATTTAGATCTCTTAAGTAAAGATTTTATCTATGAAATAGATTTAGATGAGAGGGATGATAAAGACCTATACCTATATATAGGAATGGATGATTTTTTAAAAACAGAAAAAGACTTGGAAAAACCAGCCCCTAATCCAAGTCTAAGAAATAAAAATTTAGCTGACGAGCATATGGAAATAAACATTTACTATCCAGGTGAAAAAGACCAAGCCTTCAAAAGGTTTTCCCAAGGTGAGCCCATAAAAATAGAGGTCTTGGCAAAAATAAAAAATTTTAACGATAGGGATATGAGAAATGTCAAGCGTCTACAAATAGGATATCGTACAATTAATAATGTTTTTCAAAAGGTATCAATAGAGTATAAAAA
>CALAZW010000056.1 GCA_937926545.1 uncultured Helcococcus sp.
AAAGAAAGTGTTTTTGAAAATAATGACGCCCAAGCGGCCAAGTTAAGAAAGGAATTAAAAGAAGACAAGGTTTGTCTTTTTAACCTGATGTCATCACCAGGGGCAGGTAAGACGACTACCCTAACTAGAACCCTAAACCTATTAAAGGATGATTTGAAAATAGGGGTTATGGAAGCAGACATAGATTCAGATGTGGATGCGAGAACTATTGCTGAAACTGGAGTTAAGGTGATTCAATTACATACTGGTGGCATGTGCCATCTTGATGCGGATATGACCAGACAAGGTTTAGAAGGTCTAGGTTCAGATAATTTGGACTTGGTTATTCTTGAAAATGTGGGTAACCTGGTATGCCCAGCAGAATTTGATACAGGGGCAGCTAAGAACATCATGATCTTAAGTGTACCAGAAGGAGATGACAAGCCATTAAAGTATCCTTTAATGTTTTCCATCTGTGATGCTCTAATAGTTAATAAGATTGATGTAATGCCATACTTTGATTTTGATATGGCTGCTTGTGAAGAAAGAGTTAAAAAACTTAATCCAGAAATCGAAATATTCCCAATCAGTGCAAAGACTGGTGAAGGAGTAGAAGATTTAGCTAGATGGATTAAAGAAGAAGTAGAGGATTGGAATAATTAATATATATAATATAGAAGGATTGGGAAAATAAATGAAAAAAGATATAACGAAAATGTGGTTTCCTGAGTGGTATGAGCCAAAATATGATGAAAAAATCATGGAGCTTGCCAACTATTTAGGAAGTAGAAAAAAGAAGAACTCCTATAAGTGGGACGACCCAGAATATGTTATTTTAGAAGCTGGAGTTGATCATGAAATGGCGGAAATAGGGCTACACTTAGACCTATTTGAACCTAAGACTACAGCTGAAATAGCTAAATCAGCAGGAAAATCAGTTGACTATACCTTTGAACAATTGGAAAAACTAGCTCATTATGGGGTAGCTTTCTGGAATACAGACAAGGAAACAGGAGAAGATATTTTCTGGGCAGAAACCTGGATACCAGGTACCATGGAAGTAATAGTAAACAGTAGGGAAAACTGTGAAAAGTACCCTATAATTGGTTATGCCATGGAAGCCTATGGTAGGGTTAGAGGGCCTATGAGTTCCGGAGCCTTTCCAGTGGGAACAGGTCTTATGAGGGTAATACCTATAGAATCTGCCATAGATGGTAATAGTAGGGCCATGTCCTTTGAAGAAGTATCCAAGCACTTGGATGAACACGACCTATTTACAGTAACTGACTGTTCATGTAGAACAGACAGGGAAATAATGGGAGAAGGTTGCGGCCACTTGAAGGAAGACATGTGTATCCAAATGGGACACGCAGCAGAATACTACATAAAAACTGGTAGGGGAAGACAAATTACCAGGGAAGAAGCCTATGAAATATTAAGAAAGGCTGAGGAAAATGGACTTATGCACCAGGTTCCTAATATAGATGGAGACGGTAAAACTCATGCTATTTGTAACTGTTGTGGATGTGGTTGTCTGTCATTGAGAACAGCTGCC
The DNA here is from genome assembly GCA_937926545.1 of uncultured Helcococcus sp. Taxonomy (GTDB): domain Bacteria; phylum Bacillota; class Clostridia; order Tissierellales; family Peptoniphilaceae; genus CALAZW01. Next base: position 1,535 of record CALAZW010000056.1, read on the forward strand.
ATGTTTAAGAACAACGACATGGTAAGATCCAACTATGTGGCTAAAATCGATACAGATAAATGTGTTGCCTGTGGCCAATGTGTTGAATATTGTCCAGTTAACGCTTTAAAAATGGGACAAAAACTTTGTTCTTCCAAACCAGTAGTTGAAGATATAACTACCAAGGTAACTCCTAGGGATAGGAATTGGACTGAAGAGTATTGGGATCCTGACTATAGAGAAAATAGAAAGAACGTTGTAGATACAGGAACAGCTCCTTGTAAGACTTATTGTCCAGCCCATATAGCAGTCCAAGGTTATATTAAGCTTGCTTCCCAAGGAAGATACCAAGAAGCTCTACAATTAATTAGACATGAAAACCCACTACCAGCAATTTGTGGAAGAATCTGTAATAGAAGATGTGAAGATGCTTGTACACGTGGTGACTTAGATGATCCAATAGCGATAGATGAAATTAAGAAGTTTATAGCAGAACAGGAATTGGACAAGGATAACTGGGTATTACCAGAAAAAAGACATGACTATAGTGATAAGAAAATTGCCATAGTTGGCTCTGGACCTGCAGGTTTATCTTGTGCCTACTACCTATCTTTAGATAACTATGATGTTACTATATTTGAAAAAGAAGAAAGACCAGGGGGTATGTTAACTCTAGGTATTCCTTCCTTTAGATTGGAAAAAGACGTGGTAGATGCTGAGATTGAAATAATCAAGGCCATGGGTGTTAAGATAAAAACTGGTGTTGAAGTTGGAAAAGACATTACTTTGGACCAACTAAGAGAAGACGGCTTTGATGCCTTCTATCTGGCGATAGGTGCCCAAGGTGGTAGAAAGTTAGGCCTTGAAAATGAAGACGCTGAAAATGTTATATCAGGGGTAGAATTCTTAAGAGAAATCAACCAAGGAACTGATAAGAAATATGATGGAAATGTTGTTGTTATCGGTGGTGGTAACGTAGCTATAGATGTTTCAAGAGCAGCTATTAGGGCGGGAGAATCCAAGGTAACTCAAGTATGTCTTGAGTCCAAGGAAATGATGCCTGCTAGTATGGAAGAAATACTTGAAGCTGAAGAAGAAAATGTAAACCTAGTTAATGGCTGGGGCCCAAGTAGAATCATAGCTGAAAATGGTAAGCTTAAGGCGGTAGAATTTAAAAAGTGCCTATCAGTAAGAGATGATAAAGGAAACTTTAACCCAGTATTTGATGAAGAAAATACTATGATATTAGAAGCTGACTATCTAATCACATCAGTTGGTCAAAGTATTGAATGGGGTAATTTATTAGATGGTTCCAAGGCTAAACTTAGACCTAACAAGACCATTGAAGCAGATGACTTTACCTATCAATCAGATCAGGAAGATATTTTCGTAGGTGGAGATGCCTATACAGGACCTAAGTTTGCCATAGATGCAATAGCAGCTGGTAAGCAAGGAGCTATATCTATTCATAGATATGTTCATCCAGGTCAATCACTTGTTTATGGTAGGGACAGAAGAGAATATATAGGTCTTGATACAGAAGCAGTAGAAATTGAAAACTTTGATAATACTCCAAGACAAAGACCACAAAACGTTATAGAAGCAGAAAAGGCTCTAGAATCCTATAGGGACAGAAGGGGAGTCTTCACAGAAGAGCAAATGAGAAAAGAAACCGAAAGATGCTTGGGTTGTGGTGCAACTATAGTTGATGAATACATGTGTGTAGGTTGTGGACAATGTACAACCAAGTGTGCCTTTGACGCTATTCATTTGGAAAAAGTTTACGATGGTGAAGGAGTTCACTTTACTGAACTTAAACCAATTGTTGTAAAACAAATGATTAAGAAAAAAGGTAAGACAGTGGTTAGAAGTATTAAAGATGCCTTCACAGGCTCCAAGGCCTAGTCATGCACGAGTTGGGAATACTACTAGAAGTAGTAGATCAAGTGTCAAATGTGGCTAAGGAAAATGATGTGACTGAAGTTGAAAAGTTAGTTATAGAGGTAGGCGAGTTATGTTCTATGATTCCAAAATATATGTATGATTTATACCCTATGGCTATAATGGATTCAGTTTTAGAAGGATCAGAACTGGAAATAGAAGTAATTCCAGGTGTAGGTAAATGTAGTAAGTGTAGTACAGAGTATAATCTTTTAGAAAATGAAGGCTATTGCCCTCAATGTAAGGCCATGAGCTTTAATGTTATCAGTGGCGAAGAATTTATAATCAAGGAAATACTTTGTAAATAAAATATAAGAGAATTAAGAGTTAACCTTAGGGTTGACTCTTTTTTATACTATATATTTTTTAGAAGATAAATATAGTATAAGGATAAAACTTAATAAAATTGGAAAGAACCAGTTATTTGCTTACTTATAATATGGTATATATCCCTTGTAAACGATTGCTTAAAACCAATAAAATAGACTTATAAATAAAAGAGCATAGGAGGAATATATGAGAAAAAAAAGATTTTCAGCACTTATTTTATCAGCAATAGTAATATTTGCTAACTTAGGTTTGTCAAACAATTTAGTTGGGGCAAACGAAAATAAGGAAGGGAATGTAAATAGCCAAATAATTGATCCGATTAAAAAAACCGATGGACTTGAAAGTGAGAAAACGGTTGTAAATCTTAGTCAAGGAGATTTTGACAGTGAGGATGATGAGATAGAAAACCCACAAAATCCAGAAGATGAAGAACCGGAAGATGAAGATGAAGCTCCAGAAGCACCAGCTGAACCGGAAGATGAAGATGAAGATCCAGAAGCACCAGCTGAACCAGAAGATGAAGATGAAGATCCAGAAGCACCAGCTGAACCGGAAGATGAAGATGAAGCTCCAGAAGCACCAGCTGAACCGGAAGATGAAGATGAAGATCCAGAAGCACCAGCTGAACCAGAAGATGAAGATGAAGATCCAGAAGCACCAGCTGAACCGGAAGATGAAGATGAAGCTCCAGAAGCACCAGCTGAACCGGAAGATGAAG
>CALAZW010000057.1 GCA_937926545.1 uncultured Helcococcus sp.
CGCTTTTTCTTTACCTATTAATATTAAAATTCCTCCAGCTTGCTCATTCTGTATCTCCATACTGGAAGGGCAATGATTCCAAAAACCATATATTTTAGAAAAAGACTAAGCATATGATTCTGGGACAAAACAATATCTCCATTAAATGTGAAGCTTTGATGGAAGAACTGAATTACAGGAGTTAGAAGTCCTATTGTAAACGGTACTGCTATGCCTACCCCTACAAATGTTATAAACAAATTAAGTATATTGCTTACTCTAGGGAAAGTATCATTGATAAATAAAATCAAGAGTCCATAAAGAATTACTGCAAGGATTCCAACACCTGCATCAAGTAAATATTGAAGTTTTCCTTCTACAAGCTTTGTGGCTACATTAGGATGGAAGAAATAAATTGAATAAAATAAGATAACAAAAAAGTCAATTCCAAATGCCATTGTCTTGAAAGAAAACAGGGTAATATTCTTATAAAGTTTTATAAAAAGAACTAATATTGTTAAACATATTCCTAAAAACAATCCTATAAACATAGCAATCGCCTGATAAATTATTTTTTTATTTCCTATATCTATAAATTAATTATATCACTCTAATATGGCTGGTGGCCAGACCTAAAATAAAAATTACCATATTTTCTGAAAGAACTATTGCAATATTTTTCTATAGGCATTATAATAGTAATCACCAACAGTTCGTTGGCGATTAGAAAGGAGGTAGAACATGAGAACAAAAAGTCCAAAACGTATGAAAGAAATAATTGATTTTGTCAATGAATACACAAATCATTATAGGACTTCTCCTTCTACCAGAGAAATTGCAAAAGCTGTAAAAACTGATAATGGTACTGTATATCGTTATCTTGTGGAAATGAATGAAAAAGGTATGCTTGAATACAATGGCAAAGAAATTATTACACCAACAATTAAAAAGATGGAAACCGACATGATACAAGCGGCTGTCTTAGGATCTGTATCTTGTGGACTTCCCCTTTTGGAAGAAGAGCATATAGAAAGCTATGTATCTTTACCTGCAAAGTTTTTTGATAAGGGCGATTATTTTATCCTTAGAGCCAATGGAGATTCCATGATAGAGGCTGGGATAGAAGATGGTGACCTAGTAGTTATAAGAAAACAAGAAGAAGCTAATGAGGGTCAAATAGTTGTTGCTTTACTGGAAGATGGAACTACTACATTAAAAAGATTATATCTTGACCAAGGCAAAAAGTGTGTAAGACTTAAGCCAGAAAATAAGAATATGAAAGATATAGTGACAGCAAATTGTTCTATCCAAGGAATAGCTGTAAAAATTATGAAAGACCTAGTATAATTTCTAGGGTCAAAAATTGTTTAAAGGTTAGGGGTTGGTATTGGCCAGCCTCTAATAACAAACTTAGAAAAGAAGGATTTAAAGATGAAGAAAAAAATGATAGCCTTCTGTGGTATGTGGGTGTTTAATTAGTTAGTCATCTGTAGTTTTCTTTCCCTAATCCACTTAGAAGGCAATAAGAAAAGAAGGATTGCAGATGAAAAAAAGAAAAAAATATATTATAGGATGCCCATATTGTGGGAAGGAGTTATGTAAAAGTGGTTTTACAAGTAGCTTTAATGATATGGAAATTAAATGCTCCAAATGTGGGGCAAACATAGAAATTGAAATTAACAATGGGATGATTATTTTTCATCCAGACAAGAAGATATCCATGGTAGCTGAAGGCTCAGTAGGATATAAAGAAAAAGAAGAAATATAAGGAATATTAAGTGAGTTTCTGTGAAATTTATGTTGTAGCCATTGAACTGAGCAAAGAACTCTTAAGAATGGGAACATAAATTAAAAATCTATGGAGGACTGTATTCGGCTTGTACCGTTAGGAACCACATAGATAAAATACTTTGAACCTGGAATCAGAATCCAGGAATAAGTCAAAGTTCTATACTTACATATTTCAAAGAAAATTTAATAGATTGAGGTTTATACAGAGGTGTTGAACTGGGCTAGAGCCCTTAAGAACAACAGCATTCAATTATAAATTGAACAAGAATCCTTAAGAGTCACGCAAAACGGAAGTATTTATCTGAAGAGATAAATCTGTTTTGTGTGGCTCTTTTTTTATTTCCCAAATACTTTCGTTATATGCGTCGGCTCTTAAACAAAAGAAAGAGCAGGTGCATATGAAAAAACGATGGGAAACCTACATTGCTAGATATCCATAATCTCTAATTTTAAAACCTTATTGATTTTTAAAATTAGGAGGTTATGGAAAATGAAAGAAAATAACAAGAATTACTATCTCTTTGTAGGAGATAAAAAGGTA
>CALAZW010000058.1 GCA_937926545.1 uncultured Helcococcus sp.
ACGGTAAGAGTACCTATTAGTTTATGGACTTGAAGCATCCTGGCATATTCTGCCCTGGCTTCTTCCTTTACTTCTTCAGCAAAGGGGTCTTCTATTTCCACTTCCAGTTGGTTTAGGGCCAAGTCCTCATTGTAGGCTCTGGCCAAAAGCATTCTTTCCTTGATTTCTTCTTCACTTAACTCAGCTACTCCAGCCTTGTAGGCATTTAGGTCCACACTGGACTTGTTTCTATAGTAGTACTGGCTGACCAAGGGATAAAGCATAATTAAGATCCCTATTAAGATCACCAGGCTAAAGATTATATCCAGGATTAAGTTTTTTCTTTTTCTCTTTTTTTTCTCTTCCTCAGTTAATTCTTTTTTTTCAGTTTCTTGGACAGGATCTTCTTCTAGTTTTTTTTCCTCCTTGTCCATAAGCTTATCTTCTTTTTTCATTTTTCTTCCTCTTATCAGTTAACAGTAGTAGGTAGCCAGCTATTATAAAAGAAGCTATGTAAATCAGCTGTCCCTGGTCTCCAGTCTTTATATCAGAGTCCGCCTTATCTTCCCAGCCATCATCATCTTCAGGCTCTTCATCTGGTTCATCTATCTTTTCCACCTGTTCGTTTATTATGGTCACCTTGTTATAGGGATAGATAACTATGGCTGAATCCAAGCTTTGCTTTCTAAGACTTTCATCGTGGCTAGAGCTTAGGATGTATTCAACTTCATAGCCCTTAGGAACATCCTCTACTATCCAATAAGCAAGTTTTTTTCCAGACTTGTCCTTAATGGGCAAGTCTTGGATTTGATGGTTCCATCTATTGTCTTCACTTAAGTCAAATTCTCTTGTTAACTTTTTTAATCCTTCCGGAATTAATTTTACTTTTATGGGTTGGCTATCTGAATCAAGCCACTGCTTTTCCACGTTTAGGTCAAATACATTCATGGTTCTTTTTATGTTCAAAATAGGTATGTTTATACTTCCACCTTCTAGTTGAAAGTGGGTAAAGGGTTTGGCTAGTTGCAGTTCATCCAAGGCTTGAGAAAAGACATAGTAGTAGCCCATATCACTTATGGTGGCCTTGGTTTTACCTTTTTTATCAGTAGGTTGACTTATGCTTTCCAGGCTATAGCCCCTAGTCTTTAGTTCCTCCAAGGACTTTTCATCTAGAAATTCATTTATTTCATACTTGTCCATGCCACTTTCAATTATCTTCTTATCTGGGATCTTAAAAAAGTAGAAACTTATACCTGATAAATCATCCAAGTCCTCATATTTAGTCCCCGGGATAATATTTATTTGTATTTCATATTCCTTGGCCTGGGATATTTTGCCATTAAAGGACATAAGTAAAA
>CALAZW010000059.1 GCA_937926545.1 uncultured Helcococcus sp.
ACTATAGTTGAGTCAGATGATAAACTTTTCTTGCTTCATGGAATAACCGGATCTGGGAAAACAGAAGTTTATCTCCACCTGGTGGAAAGGGAGATGGCCCAGGATAAAACATCAATTATTCTGGTTCCAGAAATATCCTTAACTCCTCAAACCATAGAGCGATTTCAAGGAAGGTTTGGAAATAAGATAGCTGTTCTTCATTCTAAATTATCAGTATCTGAAAGGGCAGACCAATGGAGGCTGATAAAGAATGGCCAAGTTGATATTGTAGTTGGAGCCAGATCTGCTATTTTTGCTCCCTTGGAAAACCTGGGTATGGTAATCATTGACGAAGAACATGAATCCAGCTATAGGTCAGATAAAAATCCTAAATATTCTGCCATAGAAATAGCTGAAGAATTATCAAAGCTTACAGGCTGCAAGGTGGTTTTAGGCTCTGCAACCCCTTCAGTTAATAGTATGTACAAGGTAAGTCAAAAGAAATATAATTTATTGCAGTTGAGTAAAAGAGCCAACAATACCCGATTGCCCCAGTCTTACATTATAGATATGAGAGATGAGTTAAAAAGTAAAAATTACTCCATGTTTTCAAACCTTTTACAAGAAAAGATAGAAGGGGCCTTGGCTAAGAAGGAAACAGTAATCCTGTTTTTAAATAAGAGAGGTCATACTTCTTTTGTATTTTGTAGGTCTTGTGGCTATATCTATAGGTGTGAGGCTTGTGATGTATCAATGACCTACCATAAAACTAATAACCGCCTGGTCTGTCATTACTGTGGTAGGACGGCTGTAAAGACCAGGACCTGTAGCAATTGTGGCTCTCCCTATATAAAGGAGTTTGGGGCAGGAACCCAAATGCTTGAAGAAGAAACAAAAAAACTTTTTCCTCAGGCCAGGGTAGTTAGGATGGATGCGGACACAACTTCCACCAAGAAGGCCTATGATCAAATATATGAAAAGATGAAAAATCAAGAGGTTGATATCTTAATAGGAACCCAAATGTTAGCCAAGGGGTTTGATTTTCCCAATGTTACCTTGGTGGGTATTATGGCGGCAGATATAAGTTTAAACCTACCTGATTTTAGGGCAAGTGAAAAAACCTATCAATTGATAACCCAAGTTTCAGGAAGGGCTGGAAGGGGTAATAAAGAAGGTAGTGTAATAATACAAACCTACAAGCCAGAAAACTTTGCCATTCAGGCAGCAGCTAAAAATGATTATTATGGTTTTTTTGAAGAGGAAATAGGTAATAGAAGGCAGTTTTCCTATCCGCCTTTTAACAATATATTATTAATTAATACCTCTCATAAGGATCGGACAAGGGCAATTAATAAGTCTAGACAGATGATGCTATTAATTAATAGATATATTAAGTATAAAAATCTAAAAATAGAGGAATTAACTGGGCCAACGCCTAGTGTTATAGAAAGAATAAACAATTATTATAGATTTAATATAATAATCAAGAGTAAATCAAAGGATGATTTATTGGAACTAGCCAAATTTATAAAGGAAGAATATAGAAGGGGGTCAGACCTGTATATTAATTATACAATTAACCCGGAATCTATATATTAGGAGGAGTATATGGCATTAAGACAAATTAGAGTGGATGGAGATCCGCTATTAAGAAAAAAATCAAGAGAAATAACTAAGATAGATGATAGGATTAAAATCCTATTGGATGACATGGTAGAAACCATGTATGATGCAAATGGAGTAGGCTTGGCAGCTCCACAGGTTGGAATATTAAGAAGATGTGTAGTAATAGATGTGGGCCAAGGTCCTGTTAAGATGATAAACCCAGTTATAGTTGAAAAAGACGGTTCAGATGTGGATATAGAGGGATGTTTATCAATACCAGGTTTTAATGCTACAGTTGAGAGACCTGAGAGAGTTAAGGCTGAATATACAGACGAGAATGGAGAAAGACAAGAGGTGGAAGCAGAAGGACTTTTTGCCAGGGCAATTTGTCATGAACTTGACCACTTGGATGGTGTTTTATTTAAGGATATCTATATAGATGAAGTTGATTTACAAGAATTGATGGAGGCGAATGAAGGTTGAGTAAAAAAAGAATAATTTTTATGGGCTCTCCAGAATTTTCTGTGCCAGCCCTAGAAAGTTTAAATGATAACTTTCAAGTAGAATTAGTCATATCACAGCCAGACAAGAAAAGGTCTAGAAATAGACTACTTCCAACAGCGGTAAAAAAAAGAGCCCAGGAGTTAAATCTTAAGACCTATGAGCCTAAAAATGTAAATGATGAGGAAAGTCTGGAGCTAATAGATAAGATAAATCCAGATTTTATAGTAGTAATTGCCTATGGCCAAATTATAGGTAAACATCTTTTAGAGACTTATCCAGATAGAATTATTAACATCCACGGTTCTCTACTACCTAAATATAGGGGAGCAGCACCTATGCACTATGCCCTACTTAATGGAGATGAAAAAACAGGAGTATGCTCCATGTTAATAGAAAAAACCATGGATACAGGTGACGTTTTAGCCTGTGGAGAACTTGAGATAGACGATGATATGAATATAGAAATATTACATGATAAACTTTCAATCTTGGCTGCTCAGACCATAGTGGATACCTTGAACAACTATGATAGCCTTTATGAGTCCAGGAGAAAACAAGATGATGAAAAAGCCGTATATACTAAAAAACTAACCAAGGAAATGGGACATTTAGATTTTTCTAAAACCGCCAAGGAAATAAATAACAAGATAAGAGCTCTTGGTGTTTGGCCTAGGACCTATGTTTACTATGGAGATGACCAGGTTAAAATTCATAAAATTAACATAATTGACAAGTATACTGAAGATAAAGAAGGTAGGATAATAGACGTAAATGACCAGGGAGTTTTTGTTAACTGTAAGGATAAATGTATAGTCATTGAAGAATTACAGTTTCCAAACAAGAAAAGAATGGAAGTTTGCGACTATATAAAAGGAAACAATATAGAAATTGGAGAGTTACTAAAATAGGAGGAGAATATGGATCCGATAATTTTTAGTCTATTGATAGCTTCAATATTACTTTCATTATATGCTCAGATTACTGTCAGCGGTAATTTTAAGAAATATTCCCGTGTATCAAGTAGAAAGGGCTTTACTGGAGCTGAAGTAGCAAGATTAATGCTTGATAGAAGAGGAATTTATGACGTTGATGTGGTGCCTGTTAGAGGAAATTTGACTGACCATTACGACCCTACAAAGAAGGTTGTAAGGCTTTCAGAATCAGTTTATGATTCTTCATCAATTTCAGCCATATCTGTGGCAGCCCATGAGGTGGGTCATGCCATTCAAGATAACGAAGGCTATGCATTTTTAAGATTTAGATCAGCACTGGCGCCAGCAGTTTCATTTACGTCAGGTTTTGTTTGGAATTTAATTTTACTTGGTTTATTATTTCAATCTATGAAATTAATTAATATAGGTATTATATTTTTTACCTTTACAGTACTATTTCAAATAGTGACCTTACCAGTAGAGATAAATGCCAGTAGAAGAGCACTTGCGAACTTGGAAACAGATAGCATTATATATCATGAAGAGGCTTATGGAAGTAGGAAGGTATTAAAGGCGGCAGCTTTAACCTATGTGGCAGCAATGTTATATAGTATAGTTAATCTATTAAGATTATTATCAATGAGAAATAGAAACGATTAAAAAAGGATTTTAAAATCCTTTTTTTGTTTGGAGAGGAAAATATGAGTAGAAACGTTAGAAGACTAGCAGCAGAATCAATTCAAGAAATTTTAGTTAACAATAGATTTTCAACAGAGGTTGTAAATAAAAACATAGGTGAAATAGACAATGATTTAGACCAAAACTTTTATAGGCAATTGGTCTACGGAACAACTGAAAATGTAAAATATATAGACTATATACTGGGCCAGGCATCCAAGGTAAAGATAAAAAAAATAGAACATTTTGTCTTGCAAAATATAAGGCTGGCCATCTATCAGTTATGTTTTTTAGAGACCCCATCCCATGCGGCCATAAATGAGGCTGTAAAAATAGTAAAAAAGAAAAAAGGATATAGGGCGGGAAACTTTGTAAATGGAGTCCTTAGAAATATAGATAAAAATAAGGAAAAGTATAAAAAAATAGACGATAAGGACTATAATAACTATTTGTCTATAAAATATTCCTACAATAGGGATTTAATTGATTATTTGAGCCAGGAGTTTGATAGGAAAGATTTAGAAAGTCTTTTGGAGGCCATGAATAAGACAGCTCCCTTAAGTATTAGAATAAATGATAAAAAGATTAGCCTAGATGAATTTATAAAGATTTTAGATTCTAAATCCATAGACTATAGTAAATCAAGTCTTAGTGAAAATAGTCTTATAATAAAAAATCCTATAAAGATAACAGATTGGCCAGAGTTTAAAGATGGATTGTTTACCATCCAAGACCAGTCTAGTATCTTGGTAGGTCAGGTTTTAAGTCCTAAGAAAGATAGTAAGGTATTGGACATTTGTGCAGCCCCAGGGTCTAAAACCAGTCATTTGGCTCAAATAATGGATAATACAGGATGTTTGTATGCAAATGATATATCAGAAAACAAATTGAGCTTAATCAGGGAGAATTTGGATAGAATGAATTTTTCCAATTATAAAATAATGAACTTTGACGCCATGGATTATCAAGAAGACTTGCAAGAAGAGTTTGACTACATTCTAGTTGATGCGCCTTGTTCTGGCCTGGGCATAGTTAGAAGAAAACCTGATATAAAATTAAACAGAACCATGGATGATATTAAGGAATTGTCAAATATTCAATTTAAGATATTAGAAAATTCCTATAGCTATCTAAAAAAAGGTGGATATATGGTCTACAGTACATGTACCTATGGGAAAATAGAGAATAGGGACAATGTTAATAGACTATTAGAGGCCTATCCAGACTTAGAGCTGGTAAAGATAGAGGGAAAAAACGACATGGAAATAAGGACAGATGTGACTGGATCTGATGGGTTTTTCATGGCAAAGATATATAAACATGACTAAATATGCTATAATATCCTAATGAGGTGTGTTATGAATAATATAGAATTAAATTCATTATATCTTGATGAATTAGAAGATTTTTTTATCTCAATAGGAGAGAAAAAATTTAGAGCAAAGCAAATGTTTGAGTTTCTACACAAGAACAAAAATTTTGATTTGGAAGACAATACAGTTTTTTCAGACAAGCTTAAGAAGAAGGTGGCTGAAAATTCATATATAAACAAGCCGGTTATAGAAGCAAAATACAAATCAGACTATGACGGTACGGTTAAGTATTTATTAAGACTTAAGGATGATCAAATTATAGAGACAGTCTTTATGCCTTATGGAGATAGGAATACAGTATGTATATCCAGCCAGGTAGGTTGTAAGATGGGATGTAAGTTTTGTGCCTCTACCAAGGCTAACTTTGTTAGAAGTCTTAGCCCAGCAGAAATAATATCACAGATTTATCTTATAGAAAATGATTTAGATGAAAGAATATCAAGTGTGGTTATTATGGGTATAGGCGAACCTTTAGACAATTATGACAATGTTATAAAGGCCATAAGACTTTTAAACGATGAGAGGGGAAAAAATCTTGGACAAAGACATATCACCCTATCCACTAGTGGTTTGGCAGATAAGGTAAAGGACTTGGCTGAAGAAGACTTGGCCATTAATTTAGCCATATCTCTTCACTATCCCTTTGATGATCAAAGAAGTTCCTTTATGCCTGTAAACCACAGATTTAAGATCAGGGATATAGTTGCTGCCAGCGATTATTACTTTGAAAAAACAGGCAGAAGAGTAAGCTATGAATATGTTTTAATCGAAGGATTAAATGATACTGATGACCATATAAATGAACTTGTAAATTTATTTAGAGGCAAAAATGTACATATAAACTTAATTCCTTTAAATGAAATAAAAGAATTTGATTATAAGTCATCTGAAAATAATAGAATAGAAGAGTTTAATAAAATACTTAATAGCAAAGGTCTCAATTCAACTGTGAGAAATAAGAAGGGCTTTGATATTGATGCAGCTTGCGGACAATTGAGGATATCTTATAAGGAAGAGAGGACTCAAAAATGAACTATTATTCATTGACGGATAAGGGTAAGGTCAGAAGTGTAAATCAGGATAATTATGTCAATATTACAAAGGATGATTTTTCTTTGTTTGTTGTGGCTGATGGAATGGGGGGACACAATGCTGGAGAAATAGCCTCATTTATAGCAGTAAAATCCATTAAGGAATTTATAGAAAAAAATTCAGCTGATAAAGATTATAAAGATTTACTTTTAAGGGCAATTAAATATGCCAATAGACAAATATACAACAGATCACAAATTGATGAAAAGTGTGAAAATATGGGGACCACAATTGTTGCCTGTTTAGTAGCAGGAGCTAGGGCCTATATAGCCCATGTGGGAGACAGTAGGGCCTATTATTTTGATGGCGAAAAATTAAGTCAGTTTACCAAGGACCATTCATATGTTCAAAAATTAATTGATACTGGTGTTTTAACCGAGGAGTCAGCCAAGACTTATGAAAATAAGAACCTGGTAACCAATGCGGTTGGCATAGAAGAAAATGTGGAAATATCTTATGGCTATTTAGATATTAAAAAAGATGATATGTTGCTGTTAACTACTGATGGTTTAACCAATTTAGTGGAAGACAAGGAAATCATTGATATTATTACCAGCGATATGGATTTGGAAGAGATGACAAAGACACTAATTTCTATGGCTAATTCCCTGGGAGGATATGACAATATAACCCTGACTATAGTAAAGAATATGGAGTAAAACATGGAAAAAATAGTATTAGACAATAGATATGTCTTGGGAGAGAGAATTGGTGTTGGAGGCATGGCCTATGTATATGATGCCTTTGACCAGTTGTTAAAGCGGAATGTGGCAGTCAAGATTTTAAAAGATCAATTTGTTGAGCAGGAAGACTTTCTACAAAAGTTTAATGTGGAAGCACAGTCATCAGCCTCTCTAGCAGATGATAATATAGTTAGTATTTACGATGTGGGTTCTACCATAGTAAATGGTAGAGATATTCATTATATAGTTATGGAAAAGGTAAATGGCAACACTTTAAAAGATGTCATAGAGGAAAAGGCTCCTTTTTCTGATGATGAGGTGGTTTATTATGCCAAGCAAATAGCTAAGGCCTTAAAGACAGCCCATAATAATGGTATAGTCCACAGGGATATTAAGCCGGCAAATATTTTACTTACAGAGAACAATAAGGTAAAAGTGGCAGACTTTGGTATAGCCAGGGTGTCATCATCGGCAACCATAAGCTACACTAGTTCAATCTTGGGTACAGTCCACTATATTTCCCCAGAACAAGCCAAGGGACAACATATAGATAATCGTTCGGACTTATATTCTTTGGGAATAGTAATGTATGAAATGGCCACAGGGAATGTTCCTTTTGATGGAGATAATTCGGTGGGTATAGCCATAAAGCACATCCAGGAAGATGTACCTATGGCAAACTTAAAAAATGCTAATATAAGTAAAAATTTAAGTTATATAATTAATAAGTGTTTGGAAAAAAACATTAATAATAGATATCAAAATGCTTCAGAATTAATTTATGATTTGGAGCACTATAAGGAATTAAAAATGGCTGATACTGTAGAAATGGAAAATCCAGATTTGGCAGAAACAGCAGTTATAAATACCAAACAGGTTAAATATCAATCTAAAAAGGAAGAAAGAGAACTAGCTCCTAAAAAGGAAAAGAGCAAGCTGGTAAATAAGATATATGTTTTGGCCATATCTCTTTTAGTGCTTTTATCAGCCTTCTTTATAATAAATAAGTACACCAGAAGTCAGGTGGGGAAAAACTATGTTAATGTTCCCAATCTGATAGATATAGCAGAGGAAGAGGCTCTAGAGAAACTTAAGGAAAGTGATCTTAAGGGCAAGGTGGTGAAAAGAGAGACCAGTGATACAGTTATCAAGGGAAATGTTATAGACCAGCTTGTGGAAGCCAACACTGAAGTTAAAAAGGGAACCACTGTTGAATTAGTAGTAAGTGAGGGTAAGGAAGAAGTAATAGTTCCAGATATTACAGGCTATGAGCTAAAATATGTGGAGCAAATGCTAAATGAAAAAGGTCTAGAACTTGGAAGAACAACTACTGATTATTCCGATGACAAGAGAAAAGATATGGTTATTAGTCAAGAACCCTTGGCCAGAGAAAAGGTTGAAAAGGGAAGTAAGGTTGATATAGTTGTAAGTTTGGGTAAAAAGATAGAAAAGGTAGCTGTACCTAGATTGGTTGGACAAAAACAAGAGACAGCCATTCAAAGTTTACAAGCCTTGGGATTAAGGGTTGGAAAAATAGACCAAGCCTACAGTGATAAATTCACAGAAAATTTTGTTATTAAACAATCAATTAAAGCTGGTAAGGAAGTTGAACTAAATACCCAGGTGAATATTGTAATAAGCTTGGGACCAGAGCCTCTTCCAGAACCGGAACCAGAGCCAGAACCAGAACCAGAGCCAAATCCACCTGAAGACTTAAAGGATAAAAAGTTTATCTTAGATCTACAAGTTCCATCAGGAGATGAGGATAGTTTTAAGGTTGAGATATATAATTTAGTGCCTAGTAAAACCTTGATTCATAGTCAAGTTTATAGTAAGGACGAGGCAGTGGATGGAGTTATTAAGGTTGAACTTATAGCTAAAGAAAATGCCAAGTTTGAAATCTATTACGACGGTAAACAAGTACAGGTTCATTTTGATTAGGGGTGAGATTATAAAAGGGATAATTATTAAATCACAAAAAGATATCTACTATGTGGATACAGATGATAAAATATATCTTTGTAGGGCCAGGGGAGTCTTTAGGGAAAGAAAGATAAAGCCTTTGGTAGGAGATAGGGTAGAGATCCAGGTTATAGATGCAGACAACGCCTATATAATAGATGTTTATCCTAGAAAATCTGAAACTATTAGGCCACCTGTGGCAAATATGGATCAAATAATGCTGGTTCAGACCATAGATAATCCTAGTTTAAACTTGAATACCTTGGATAAATACCTGGTTATGTTGGAACATTATGGCATAGATGTATTTATAGTTATAAATAAAATAGACCTGAGTAGTCAAGATGAAATTAATCGAATTAGGGATATTTATGAAAGTGCAGGTTATGATTTAGTCTTGGTAAGTGCCAAGGAAAACATTAATCTGGAGGCCCTTAATCTTAAATTAAAAAACAAAATAACTGCCATGGCAGGACCATCTGGGGTGGGGAAATCTTCTCTTTTAAATGAACTTTCAAAAGACCACCAGGTTGAAACTGGGAAGGTAAGCAGAAAGACATCCAGGGGAAAACATACTACCAGGCATAGTGAGTTATTTTTTATAGGAGATGACACCTACATTTTGGACACTCCAGGATTTTCATCAATAGATATATCTTTTATAGATGATGAAAGGGAAGTAAAAAAATATTTTAGGGAATTTACCAGTCATGAAAAAGATTGTAGATTCCAAGACTGCATTCATATTAATGAACCACAATGTGCAGTAAAAAAACAAGTGGAAGATGAAATAATAAAAAAGAGTAGATATGAGAATTATCTTTTTATCTACCAAGAAATAAAAAATAAGAGGAGATATTAATGATAGAATTAGCACCTTCATTACTTTCAGCAGATTTCTATAATTTGCAAAAGGACCTAGAAGAATTAGCAGATACAAGGGTTAAATACCTACACTTAGATGTTATGGATGGGAATTTTGTACCAAATATTTCATTTGGACCAGGAATTATAAAGATTCTTAGAAAGAACACAGACTTTATTTTTGATACTCACTTAATGGTGGAAAATCCAGATAAGTATATTAAGGACTTTGTAGATGCAGGAGCTGATATAATAACAGTTCACGCTGAGGCTACAAAACATTTGCATAGAACCATTCAATTGATCAAGTCCTATGGAGTAAAGGCTGGAGTTGTCTTAAATCCATCAACATCAGAAGATGTCTTGGAATATGTTTTAGAAGACATAGATCAAGTTTTGGTTATGAGTGTAAATCCAGGCTTTGGAGGTCAAAGTTTTATTGATTCATCCTTGAAAAAAATATCTAGAATTAGAAAAATGATAGATGAAAGAAATCCTAAAGTTCTACTTGAAGTCGATGGGGGAATAAAAGCTGACAACTGTAAGATGGTTATAGATGCCGGTGCAGATCTTTTAGTTTCAGGATCAGGAGTCTTTAACAAGGACGGCATTGACAAAAATGTGGAAGAATTTTATAAGGTATTTGAGGAATATAAATGAGAATATTAATTATAGCAGGAGGTAGTTTACCTCCTCTTTCTCTATTGAAAGCGGATTATTTTAATAATAAATATATAATAGCCGTTGATGGAGGAGTGAAGTATTGCTTTGATAATAAGCTTAAAATTGATTTGGCTGTTGGGGATTTTGACTCTATAGATGAAGCCACCAAGGACCTAATGGTTGAGAAAAACATTAATAAAAGGGAGTTTCCAGCAGATAAGGATATGACAGATTTTGAATTAGCCTTGTCCATGGCTGTAGACATGGATGCAAACCATATAACTATTTGGGGAGCAACTGGTAGCAGGTTAGACCACACCATGATAAATGTCCAACTACTAAAAAAGTATCACAGAAGGGGTAAGCAAATAAAAATAGTGGATAGGACCAATGAAATCATATATGCCAATGAGAGTCTTGAAATAGATAGAAACGACAAGTTCTATATATCTATAGTTCCCACTGATAAAAAGGCTATCTTCTCTCTAAGAGGCGTTAAATGGCCTCTAACTAGACATGAGATTGAATATGGGTCATCTTTTACCATATCCAATGAAATAGTAGAAGATAAGGCAAAAATAGACATAGAAAAAGGGGATATATTTATCTTTTTAAGTAGAGATTAATATATCTCCTATTTTTATCTTACCCTCTATAAGTTTTAATTTATTTGGCCTGGTCAATTGCTTAATTTTATATTCTAGACTTAGGGCTTGAGATTTACTTTCACACTTATGGGAAAAGACATATTCTACTGGAAGTCTAGCCCTGGTGTATTTGGCGCCCTTTCCACTATTATGGACCTTTAACCTTTTTTCCAAATTGGTAGTATAGCCAGTGTAGAGACTTTGGTCACTGCATTTTAAAATATAGACATAGTTATCAGTCATAGACTTCTCCTAGGGCCCTTGATATGGTATAGGAATCAAATCCATTTGATGCCAGGTACCTATAGACCTTAGATTTTTCCTTGTAGTCATTTAGATCTAGTTTCTTATACTTTTTTTCTATTAAAAACTTACAATTCTCCAGTTCTAAATCAGGATCTAAGTCTTCTATAAGAGAGTCAATTAAACTACTACTTAATCCTTTTTGTATTAATTTATACTTGGTCTTTTTTCTGGAAAACTTTTTATTGTAAACATAGCTATCCATAAGTTCCTTGGCATATCTTTCATCATCAATAAGATGGTTTCTCTTATAGAGCTCAATTACCTCATCTATAATGTCTTGGTCTATATGCTCTTTGTAAAGTCTACTTGCTATTTCACTTTCAGTCCTAGGCTTATAGTTGATATAGTTACCAGCTATAGACTTGGCCTTGATAAACATATCTTCTCTTTTGATTTTATCTAAAGTCTCTTGACTTATTTCTTCTTGTTTTTTAATTTTTAATCCTTCATAGACCTCATAGGAGACCAAATATGTTTTATTGTCATCAAAGGTCAACTTAAAGGCTGATTTGGATTCGTCATATTTTATACTCTCTATAAACATTATTCCTCCATAATAAAAAAGGCGACTAAAAGTCGCCTATAATAATTACTATTTTCTTTTGAAGGAAGCTTTTTGTTTTTCAACAAAGGCTGTCATTCCTTCTTTTTGATCTTCTGTTGCAAATAGGGTACCAAACATTTCTGCCTCCATAACGATACCTTGATTTATTGGCATATCTTGGCCCAGGTTGATAGCTTTTTTAGAAGCTTCAACAGCTAGAGGAGCATTTGATGCAATTTTCTTAGCTAACTTTTTAGCTTCTTCTAATACATCTTCTTCAACTACCTTGTTTAATAGACCTATTTCATAAGCTCTATCTGCCTTGATAATACCACCAGTAAAGATCAGTTCTTTTGCGATACCATCTCCTACAATTCTTACAAGTCTTTGAGTTCCACCAAATCCAGGAGTTATTCCTAGACCTACTTCTGGTTGACCAAATCTTGCTGAAGCATCACCAAGTCTAATATCACAAGACATGGCAAGTTCGCATCCACCACCTAGAGTAAATCCTCTGATAGCAGCTATTGTAGGTTGTCTTAAATTTTCTAATTTGTGGAAAACATTATTTCCTAGCTCAGAGAAATTTCTTCCCTCGTAAGCATTAAGGTCTTTCATTTCTTTAATGTCAGCACCAGCTACGAAAGCTTTTTCACCAGCTCCTGTTACTACAACAGCATTAATTTTTTCGTCATTATTAACTTGGTCAATAACTTCGTCCAAGGCCTTTAATACATTTGAATTTAAAGCATTAAGGCTTTTTGGATTATTAATAGTAACAACAGCTATATTATCTTCTCTTTCAAGTAAAACTAAATCTGTCATTGTATATATACTCCTTTATTATTTACTGTAGTCGTAGAATCCTCTACCAGTTTTAATTCCTAAGTAACCTGCTTCAACGTGTTTAACTAGTAGTGGGCAAGCTCTGTATTTAGGATCTCTAAATTGAGTATATAAAACATTCATGATAGCAAGAACAACATCTAATCCGATATAGTCTGCAAGTGCTATAGGTCCCATAGGGTGGTTAGCACCTAATTTCATTGAAGTATCAATTTCTTCTGCTGTAGCAACGCCTTCATATAGGGCGAAAATTGCTTCGTTAATCATAGGTATTAATAATCTATTTACAGCAAAACCTGGTGAGTCTTTAATTTCAACTGGTGTTTTGCCTAAATTCTTACTTAATTCAACAACTAAAGCTGTAGTTTCATCGCTAGTGTTTAAGCCTCTAATAACTTCAACTAATTTCATAACTGGTACTGGGTTGAAGAAGTGCATTCCAATAACCTTATCAGGTCTATTAGTTGCTGCAGCAATATCAGTGATTGATAATGATGAAGTGTTTGTAGCTAAGATAGCTCCTTCTGGTGCATATTCATCAAGTTCTCTAAAGATAGAAAGTTTAATGTCTCTATTTTCAGTAGCTGCTTCAATTATTAATTGACAGTCCTTAGCGTCTTTTTTATCAGTAGATGTAGTAATTCTCTTTAAAGAAGCTTCTTTATCTTCTTCAGTCATTCTACCTTTTTCAACGTTTCTACCGTAGTTTTTTTCAAGTTTAGCCATAGCCTTATCTAATGATTCTTGTCTCATTTCGTTCATAACTACTTCATAGCCATTTTGTGCTAAAATTTGAATGATTCCTGAGCCCATTGCTCCAGATCCAACTACCATAACCTTTTTAATTTCCATAACAGTATCCCTCCATAAATATAAGTTATATTTTCAGTTTTTTTACAATTTGGCAATCGATATCAATTGCCCTCAATAAACATAATAGCATAGACTAATCTTTATTTAAAGCGCAAGTTTAATTTTTAACAATTAATTATATATCCACTTATGAAGATAAGCATGATAATCAAGGGAATTATATAGCTATAGTAAAACTTGCTTTTGGCTGGAAACTTTGGTCCCAGTCCAGTGTTAACTTCTGTCATAAAATTATCAAAACCCCAGGCCCTTTTTGATGTGGCAAATAAGACATAGCCTAGAGAACCAAGGGGAAGTAGATTGGAACTAACTATAAAGTCATAAAGGTCTAACATATTTGTTCCCGCACCCATGGGGTGGATATGGTCTAACAGGTTAAAGCCAAAGATAACAGGAAGAGAGCCTAATAAAATTATGAAAAAATTAATAAAAATACTCTTCTTTCTTGAAAGCTTAAAGCGTCTGGTAAAGTTGGCTATGATGGATTCAAAGACAGCTATAACTGTAGATATTGAGGCAAAGGTCATAAATATAAAAAAGATAACTCCCCAAAATCTACCAAAGGCCATATTATTAAAGACCTCAGGAAGAACTATAAAGATCAAACTAGGTCCAGTTTTAGCATCTATAGAGTAGGCAGTTGTGGCAGGAAAAATCATTAGCCCAGCTAAAAAGGCTATAAAAGTATCTAGAGAAGCCACATAGATAGACTCTTGTAGAATAGTGTGGTCCTTATTGGTTCTTGAACCAAATATAGCCAGGGCACCAACTCCCAAACTCAGAGTAAAGAAAGCCTGATTCATAGCTTCATAAATTATTTTTAACAGTCCTATATCTCTTATATGGTCCATGTTTGGTACCAGGTAAAACTTAAGGCCTTCCATGGCATTATCCAGTCTTAAACTATTTATCACTAGAAGAATGATGGTTACAAAAAGTAAGATCATCACCTTGGATATGATTTTTTCTACACCTTGGTTAAAACCCTTAGAAAGGATATAAAAACCTATAAGGATGGTAAAAATAGTGTAGAAGAGCATAGATTTATAGTCTAAAAGCATATTGGCAAAACTTTGTTCAGTTGTTTCCAATAGAATGTCTCCGCTTAAAAACTTAAAAATATAGGAAATTATCCAGCCGGTTATTACCACGTAGAAAAACATTAAAATATAAGTTCCAATAAGTCCCATCCAGCCTAAAATATTCCATTTTTTATTTTTTTGACCTAATTTACCAAATGCTTCTATGGGAGGACTCTGGCTGGCCCTACCAACAGCAAACTCTGTATTCATTACAGGTATGCCTAAAAGCAGTAAGAAAATTAGATAAATGATAACAAAAATAGCGCCTCCGTACTTGCCTACGACATAGGGAAAGCGCCAAATATTTCCTAGTCCAATTGCTGAACCAGCTGATAATAAAATAAAGCCGATTCTTGAATTAAATTTTTCTTTTTCCATAAACACCTCCAAATTATTTAATCTATTCTATCATTATTTTAGAAAAAAATATAGTTATTACAATTTAAAAATATATATTCACTAAAAGAAACCAGCTTTAGTGGTATAATAGATATAGTTATATTGCTAGGGAGGATTGAATGGTAAAAGACTTATTTAAAGATACAAAAACTATATATTTTGATTTTGACGGTACCCTTCACAATACCATAAAGATTTATGGTCAGAGTTTAAGAAAGGGCTATGAATTCTTAGTAGAAAATAAGGCTGTAGAAGATAGACATATCTCAGATGAAGAAGCCAAGTCTTGGTTGGGCTATAATGTTAATGACATGTGGGATGATTTTCTTCCCCAGGTCGACGAAGATTTAAAGGACCAGGCTAAAAGAATTGTTGGAGAGAATCTAAATAAACTTTTGGTAGAGGGCCATGGCGAGCTTTATCCCCATGCTAAATACGTTTTAGAGACCTTGGATAAGAGGGGCTATAAGATGATTTATTTGAGCAATTGTAAAAATGTTTATAAAAAATCAGTTATGAAGGCCTTTGGGATTGAAAAGTATTTTGATGAGACAATTTGTTCAGAAAGTTTTAACTGGATGTTAAAAGAAGATATAGTAGGCCAGATTAGATCAGATTACCCTGAGGAGCAGATTTTTGTAGGAGATAGGTTTCATGATATGGAAGCTGGTAAGGCAAATGGTCTTAAGACTGTATTTTGTTCCTATGGATTTGGATCATATAAAGAAGGTAAGGATGCTACTGTTGCCATCAGTGATATAATAGAATTACTAGATTTATTACCTTAAGAAAGAAGGATTTTATGAAGTTTGAAGGAAAAGAAATATATATAGGAAATTTAGAAAGAAATGATTTTGAGATTATTTGGGATGAATATGAGTATGACCATGAGGCGGCCTATGAAAGGGTTAACTATTCTCTTTCCAAGGACAAGGGCCTAGAGTTCTACCAAGAGATTCAAGCCCACCAAGGAGAAACAAGCCTTTATATGGGGATATTCAATAAAAAGCCTCTAGGCTACATAGCTCTAAAAGATATTGATAAGATTAATAGGTCGGCTTCTATAGAACTTGTGATTGGAAAATTAGCCAACAGGAATAAGGGCTATGGAAGAGAAGCCTTAAGCCTTATGGTTGACTATGCTTTTACTTACCTGGGTTTGGAAAGGCTTACCATTGACATATTAGAAAACAACAAGCCCCTTAAAAACATTACAGAAAAGCAAGAGTTTAAGCTGGAAGGAATTGAAAAGAAGGCTGTTTATTATAGGGGTAAAAAGATTAATAGGTTAAATTATGCTCTATTAAAGGAAATATAAGAAGTTTAAGTGGTAGCTGGTCTGCCACTTTTAATTTGACATATTTTAAATAAGATGTTATTCTCAATTCATTATTATGAAGGAGGAGAAAATGGCAGGTTTAAAATTTGAAATTGTAGAGAATCTAGGCGTTTTTCCAGAAAATGCAAAGGGCTGGAGAAAGGAATTGAATCTTGTTTCTTGGAATGAGAGGGAGCCTAAGTATGATTTAAGAGAGTGGAATCCTGATCACACTAGAATGAGTAAGGGGATTACATTTACGGAAGAAGAGGCAAAAATCTTATTAGAAATCTTAAAAGATGAATTTTAAGCACTTTTAGTGCTTTTTTTTATGCTATAATATATGGGATAAATTATAGGAGAAAATATATGATATATGCGATTTCTGATCTACATCTGGATGTTACCAAGGAAAAAGATATGAATGTTTTTGGTGATACTTGGATGGATTATGAGAAAAAGATTTTTGAAAATTGGAAGTCCTTAGTAAAGGAAGATGACCTGGTTTTAGTTCCAGGAGATATTTCTTGGGCCATGAATTTGGAAGAAGCTTATGAGGACTTAATAAGAATAGATGAATTACCAGGAAGAAAAATATTGTTGAAGGGAAATCATGATTATTGGTGGCAATCCCTTAATAAGATAAATAAAGTTGGATTTAAAAGTTTGGAGTTTTTACAAAATAATTCCTTTATCCATGAAAAAACCTTAATTGTTGGTACTAGAGGCTGGGCAGATCCAAGCTCCAGTGAATTTAAAGAAGCTGACAGGAAGGTTTTCGAAAGGGAATTATTGAGAATGGACCTATCTATAAAGGATAATGAGGAAGAGTTTGAAGATATTATTGCTATTATGCACTATCCTCCTTTTACCAGGGAAAAAGAGCCCAATGAATTTGAAGAAATATTTATCGATAATAAGGTTAGTAAGGTGATTTATGGTCATCTACATGGTAAGGGATTGGAAAATGTGGTTGAAGGAAGGGTTAATGGAATAGACTATTACTGTGCCTCAGCCGACCACATAGATTTTAGACCAATAATTATTAAGGAGTAAGATGAAGGATTTAGTAAAAGATATAGATTTTATAAATGAATTAGAAAACATGAAAAAAACCTTGCGTAAGACCAAGGTAGTGGGAACAGATAGATTTGAAAATGATGCAGAACATTCCTGGCATGTGACCATGATGGCCTTGATATTAAATAAGTATAAGGAAATAGATGCAGACTTAAATAGGACTCTTGAGATGCTTTTAGTCCATGACATAGTTGAGTTATATGCAGGGGATACCTATGCCTACGATTCTAATGGTTACAAGGACAAGCTTGATAGAGAAAAAAAAGCCATGGAAAAAATTAAAGAGCAATTAAGCCAAGAAAATGCTAAGAAAATAGAAGAACTTTGGCTGGAATTTGAAGAAGTAGAAAGCGAGGAGGCTAAGTTTGCCAATAGCATGGATAGACTACAACCCGTTTTTCTAAATGCCTCTAGAGAAGATGGTGGAACTTGGAAGGAACACGGGATTAAAAAGTCCCAGGTGGTTGCCAGATTGGAAGCAGTAAAAGACTTTAATGTTGATTTATATTCCTATTCTATGGGCTTATTAGATGAGTCAGTAGATAAGGGATACCTAATAAATGGCTAATAATTGACATATAAACTTATAATTATTATAATACTTTAATGATAATCATTAATAGGAGAGATGTATATGACTAATGATAAGGTTCTTGTAACCAAAGAAGGTTATGCTAAATTAAAAAATGAACTTGAATATTTAAAAACTAAAAAAAGAGCTGAAGTTTCAGATAAAATAAGAATAGCTAGAGGATTTGGAGATTTGTCTGAAAACGCTGAGTACGATGAGGCTAAGGCAGAGCAAGCCAAGGTTGAAACCAGGATTGCGGAATTAGAACTTCAAGTAAAAAACGCGTCAATAATTGAGGAGTCTAAAGGGAATGGTGGTGTTGCAATAGGTGATACTGTTAAGATTTTAGACCAAAAAAGAAAGAAAGAAATGAAATTTACAATTGTTGGTACTGTTGAGGCTGACATAACAGAGGGTAAAATTTCAAATGAATCACCAGTTGGAAAGGCTTTAATTGGCGGGAAAAAAGGTCAGGTAGTAGACGTTGCAACCAGGGCTGGAATTTTAAAATATGAAATTATAGAAATAGTAAAGTAGGTGTATGAATGACTCAAGATAATGTAAATGAAATGTTACAAATTAAAAGAGACAAATTAAAGGAATTAAAAGAAGCAGGCAATGATCCTCATATTATCGAAAAAGTAGATGTTGATACTAAGATAGAGGAAATTCTAAATGACTTTGAATCCTTTGAAGGCAAGATGGTTAAGGTTGCCGGTAGAATTATGACTAAAAGAGGTCATGGTAAGATAAACTTTATGGACTTACAAGATTCTACAGGTAGAATCCAATTATTTAACAAGTTAGACCAAATAGGAGCAGAGGACTATCCTATGGTTAAAAAGTTAGATATGGGGGATATTATTTATGTGGTAGGGGAAATTGTAAAGACAAAAACAGGTGAAATAACAGTTTTATCTCATCAAGTTACCCTTTTAACTAAATCATTACAAATCTTACCAGAAAAATGGCACGGTTTAAAAGATGTAGATTTAAGATATAGACAAAGATACCTAGATCTTATAGTAAATCCAGAAGTAAAGGATGTATTTAGAAAGAGAAGTCAAATTATTTCAGAAATAAGAAACTTCTTAGATAGTAGAGGATTCTTAGAAGTAGAAACTCCTATTTTAAATACCATAGCAGGTGGCGCATCAGCAAGACCATTTGTTACCCACCACAATACATTGGACATTGATATGTACTTAAGAATTGCCAATGAATTATACTTAAAAAGACTAATAGTTGGTGGTTTTGACAAGGTTTATGAAATGGGTAGAATGTTTAGAAACGAAGGAATGAGCCACAAACATAATCCTGAATACACCGCAATAGAATTATATCAAGCATATGCTGACTATGAAGATATGATGGAAATCACAGAAGAGATGGTTGCCACTGTTTGCGAAAAGGTAAATGGTTCAACTAAAATAGATTACCAAGGAACAGACTTAGAATTTAAGGCTCCTTGGAGAAGAATTACCATGGTAGGTGGAATTAAAGAATACTCAGGAGTTGACTTTAATGAAATAACTACTGATGAAGAAGCTAGAAAAATAGCTAAGGAACACGGTATTGAAGTATCAAAAGATGCTAAGAGGGGAAATATTATTGAAGAATTCTTTGATAAATACGTTGAAGAAAAATTAATTCAACCAACCTTTGTCTATGAATACCCAGTAGAAATATCACCTTTAGCTAAGAGAGATCCAGAAAATCCAAGTATGACCCACAGATTTGAAGCCTTTGTTTATGGAGCTGAATTAGGTAATGCCTTTAGTGAGTTAAATGATGCAGAAGATCAAAGACAAAGATTTGAGTCTCAAATGGCCCTAAGAGAAGATGGGGATGAAGAAGCTCATATGATGGATACAGACTTTGTAAATGCCCTAGAAGTAGGACTACCTCCAACAGGAGGCCTAGGAATAGGTATAGATAGACTTGTAATGTTCTTAACAAACCAAGTTTCAATCAGGGATGTTTTATTATTCCCAACTATGAAGCCACTTGATAAGAAGGAAAACAAGGATGCTGCTCTAGAATTAGACCTAGCAGAAGAAAAAGAAGAAAATATTGATTTTTCAAATGTTGTTGTTGAACCATTATTTGAAGATATGGTTGACTTTGATACATTTTCAAAATCAGATTTTAGAGCTGTTAAGGTTAAGGCTTGTGAAGAAGTACCAAAGAGTAAAAAACTATTGAAATTTACTCTAGATGATGGATCCGATGAAGATAGGATAATTTTAAGTGGTATTAAGGACTACTATAGACCAGAAGACTTGGTAGGTAAAACCTTAGTAGCCATAACTAATCTACCACCTAGAAAAATGATGGGTATAGATTCATGTGGAATGATCATATCTGCTATTCACAATGAAAAAGATGAAGAAAAATTAAATCTTCTTATTTTAAGTAACAGAATACCAGCAGGTGCAAAACTATACTAAGATATTAAGCCCTAAATCGATTTACGATAGGGCTTTTTATTTGCCCTTTAAGGTGGGTAAAACCTAAAATTCAAGTCAGATTTTAAGAAAAAATCAAGCTATAAGTTTAAGAAGAGATATTTATTAAAAAAACACTTGCTTTTTTTATATAAGCATGGTAATATATTATTTGTTGTTTGAAGAAGCTTTCCTAGATATAAAGTTTGTTACTTAAAAATAATTGTAAAAAAGAGTTGACAAACAAAAATAAAGATGGTATTATTATTTATGTCGTTAGGACAAGGAAATGGAAATAAACAAACGATAATATAGTTTGGCGGTGTAGCTCAGGTGGCTAGAGCATGCGGTTCATACCCGCAGTGTCAGCAGTTCAAGTCTGTTCACCGCTACCAATGCGGAAGTGGCTCAGTGGTAGAGCATCGCCTTGCCAAGGCGAGGGTCGCGAGTTCGAATCTCGTCTTCCGCTCCATTTTTTTATTTAAATATAATGTGCCATTAGCTCAGCTGGATAGAGTGTCTGGCTACGAACCAGAAGGTCGGGGGTTCGACTCCTCCATGGCACGCCAGAAAATCAACTTTAAGTTGGTTTTTTTTATTTTAAATGAAGTATACTAAGATTAAGTCGAACAAATATAAAGGATAAAGCTATCTACTAGATAGTTGATTACTTATTAAGAGGAGGTAGGTATGTGTACCCATATAACATTAAAAGAAAATAATAATATTATAGCAGCAAGAACCATGGACTTTTCCTTTCAGTTGGATCCGGAATTTGTATTTACTCCTAGAAAGCATAAACTATCTTTTGAACATTATAGGTCAGATCTAGAAGACCACAAGGCTTTTTTGGGACTTTCAAAAAACTTGGGTTCCTATAAAATGGCTGATGGGATTAACGAAGATGGACTTTCTTGTGCAGCCTTATATTTTGAAGGCTACGCTTCTTATAATAAGGAAGTTATAGATAAGTCTATAAATTTAAGGCCTGATGAGTTTTTACATTGGATCCTAGCCTATAATTCATCCGTAGAAGATCTATTAGCTAAGCTGGAAGGGATTAACTTAATTGAAGGCGAAATAGCCTTTATAGGAAAGACTCCGCCCCTTCATTGGGTGGTAAGTGATACTAAGGGAAAATCTATTATAATTGAACCAAGGGATAAAAAATTACTAGTATATGAAAATCAAGTGGGAGTTTTAACAAATAGTCCTGACTATGAGTGGCATATAACTAATTTAAGAAATTATATAGGTATTGATATGAATCAGGTCCATGAAAGAAAGATTGGAAATCTACTTTTAGAGCCCTTTGGCCAGGGAAGTGGTACTTTTGGTCTGCCAGGAGACTACACACCTCCATCAAGGTTTGTAAGGGCAAGTTTTAACAGGTTGGCAGCCACATATTCTAAAGAAAATGAGGATTTATTATCCACTGCTATCCATGTTTTAAATACGGTAAGTATACCCAAGGGCAGTGTTGTAACACAAAGAAAAACCATTGATTATACACAATACACTTCTTATATGGATTTAACTAATAAAATTTATTATTTTAAGACCTATGATAATCAAAATATATATGCGGAAAAAATGGGGGATTATGACTTGACTTCTTCTGATTTGGTGGTAAAAAAGTTAAGTGGAACTATGGATTATTTAAGTTTATAAGACTAGATAAGACAGGCTATGAAAATAGCCTGTTTTTTATTGGATATTTTATTTATATAGACATAGATTAGACTAGTATTTAAACTTGACAAGCATCTAATATTAGATTAATATCTAAGAAGAGGTGGAGTATGAAAATTATTATAGAAAAACAAGCAAATTATATATATGAAATAAGTAAGTTAATAGGAAATAGTATTTTTAAGGAAGATGCTGGAAAGGATTTGGATGAGATACTGGGAAAAATTAATCTAGACAAGCCAGCCTATAGCAATTTTTACAAGAAAATGTTGGAAGAAACAAGAATTAGCCTGGAAGAAAATCCTTCTATTAAAAATATATTTCTAATAGGTAGGGAAGCTTATGCTCAAGGTCTTTTTGTAGATTTAATAAGCTACATCAATCCAACTAGCTTTAAGGACTTAGATAAGGATCAGTTTTTAAAGGCTCTTTATATGGGACTTTTATATAAGAATCAAAAAATTGATTTATCAGGAGATATAGATGATAAAAACCTCCATGATTATTTAAAAAGAATTCAGGAAGACAAGTATAATACTAGTTTTTATAACCAGGCTGTCTTGGATACCAATCTGACCAATGAAGATAAGTTAAGTTTGATAGAGTTTTTTACCGATTATGAGAAGAATTTTAATCAATATCTAAAAGTGCTTTTAAGCTTGGAAGAGACTTATAAAAGGAACTTTATCCTAATTGAAGATTTTTATCAAAAGTCTTTAGAAGAAATAGACCTGGATAAATTCAATAAAAATATAAAAAATTTAGTTGATTTGGATGCTTGGTCCTATAGAAAGGAAGAAAGTCTACATTTTTATCTATCACCTATAGGCTATGATCATATGAGTTTTATCTTAACCCATGATTTAGAAAACCAAATAAAGGTATTTACCGGGCTTATTTTTGATAAGGCCAAGGACACCTTGGAGGCAAGAGAGGATTTTAGAAACCTTACTATAAATCAGATGAAGGCCTTGGGAGAAGAAAATAGATATAAGATTATTGAGCTATTATCTAATAAATCCATGTATCTTAAGGAATTGTCAGATGCGACCAAATTAACATCAGCCACGGTTTCCCACCATATGGATATACTTTTGGAAAACCAGCTGGTCTACTTGACCAATGAGGGGCGCAAGGTTTTTTATCATTTAAATGATGAAAGTTTTTACCGCTTGTCGGCTTCGATAAATAAATTAGTTTCCAGGGAGGATTTATGAAAAAAAACAAGTATTTAAGCCTGCTACTTAGGGAAGTAAAAGAGACTAGAAATGAAATATATATAGAAAATATTTTTTACAGCCTATCATTTATAGCCTTTAATCTTAGTAACATATTTATATTAAGAATAGTGGTTAATCTCTTGGTAAGTAAGCCTGATTTAAAGATATTTTTACTTACCATAACAGGTTATTTATTATTTGCAAGTGTCTTTGGTTATCTTATGCAGTATACGCAATTTAAGTCTTATTCAAAAATATCCGATTTTAGAATGAATAAGTTTATTGACATAACAGATAAGTTAAATTCTGTTGACTATCAATTAATAGAAGACCCTGTCTTTCAAGGAGAGGCTGAAGCGGCTATGACGGCCATATCTAATAACAATGAAGGTATGGAGGGCTTAATCCACGTTCTTTACCAAATGGTTCCCTTGATAGTGCTTGGAATATTTTACTCCCTTTATTTGACCAGCTTGAACATACTAATCCCCATTTTAATATGGTCTGCTAATTTAATTTTGTATTTTATTGAAAAAA
>CALAZW010000060.1 GCA_937926545.1 uncultured Helcococcus sp.
GTAGAACCAGGTAAGCCAGTAGATCCTACTAAACCAGTGGAACCAAATAAACCTGAAACACCAAATAAGCCAGATGATAGTGGTGTCTTGGGAGAAAATAATAAACCAGGCAATAATGGAAATAAACCTAATGACAGTGGAGTATTAGGGTCAAATAATAAACCTAATCACCCTAGTGGATCACAAGGTAATAATTCAGCGCCTCAAACAGGAGATCTTGGTGTAAATGCCTACCTAATTTTAGCCCTAGTGAGTATTGTTTTGATTACTCTAGTGGGAAAGAGAAAAAAATCCAGGATTTAAGCTGAAAATATAAGACTAAAGGAACATATCTAAGGATATGTTCTTTTTTTATAAAAAGAAGATAAAAATAGTAGATGAATAAGAAACAACAATAAAACAAGTTTAATATTTAACGAAATATTTTAAAAATACTTACTTCTTTGTTAAAAAAGTGAAAAACCAAATAAAAATATAATAATATAAGAGTTGGTAAATGCAAAAATATAAAACCCAAGTAAAAATACAATTAATCCATAAAAAAAGCTATAAAGATTACAAATATATGGAAAATGCATCTATAGAATATGAAGCAATCATCATATATGATAAATAACGGATAAAAAGTATATTTAGATTTAGATGGAGGAGAAATGTATAGAAATATTAAAAAAATAATGTTTTTTACCCTGGCCCTATTGGTTATTTTACAATTACCAACCTTTAATAGGGAAGTTAAGGCAAAAAACAATGAGTTACAATTAAGTGAATTAACAATAATAGAAAATCAACAAAATAACAGCCACTATAAATTTGCTCTAGGCTGGAAGATACTAGGTAGAGTAGAAGAAGGAGACTATTTCTATCTAGATATAAAGGGACAGGAAAGTGATAAAATTCCAGAAGAATTTCTATCCCAGGATGGGGTTAGGGGAGTTCATATGGGAAATGGTCGCTATAAATTTACCATGCCTGCTAGTTATGACAAGAAGAAAAATGTAGAAGGTGGATTTGGAGCGGAATTCAACCTATCTAGGGGAGGATCAGTTTTACAAATTTCAAGCTCTGGCTTAAGCCAATACCTAAGCTTGGACCATGTAAAGACCGGAGGATCCTATACAGATGATGAAGTATATAGTAAGGGACTTATGAAAAATATTTACCTTAAGGATGGAGCCTACTATATAGACTGGTATGTAAGATTGGGTTCAAGAGGTAAAAACGTATATAGGTTTGCCATGACTGACTCCCTAGGTGAAGGCCATAGTTTGGTAAAGGAATCTGTGAAGGTTTCTTTTGGAGGAGAAATGGCCTATCCTATAAGTCAGTCTAATAAGACAGGGGTAAGCTTAGATAACTTAGGTTTAAGTGATAAGACTATATCTTTTGTCCTAGCAAATAATAATACCTATAAGGGTCAAGAGAGAGTCACTATTTTTTATACAAGTAAGATAGATGACATTAATAGGGAAGTTTACTTAAACAACCTATATCTAAGTAAAGATGGAAAAACAATAGCCAATGTTACTAAAGAAGCTACCTGGAGTTCCTATGCCTGGTCCAAGGCAGAGTTAGATGAAAACTTTTCAAAAGTAGTTATTAAAAAAATGGATAAAATGAATGAAAGACCTTTGGAAGGTGCTATATTTAATATCTTTGATGGGGAAGGAAGACTAATAAAATCCAACCTGCAAACAGATAGTAGGGGAGAGATTAGCCACTATCTGATAGAAGGAGACTATAGATTGATAGAAATTAGTGCTCCAGAAGGCTATGAAATAGACCAACCAGCTATTGAATTTTCTATATCAGCAGATGACATAGGAAAAGATAAGATAATAAAGGTATACAATAGTAAGGAAAAAAGCCTTGATGATATAAAAACTGAAGAAGAAATAAAAGAGACTATAGTAGAAGACCATGAAGACTGGGTAAACTCAGAAAAAGACTATGACAAGGCTATAGAAGACTACTATGCCAATAAGGAAAAAGAAGAAGCCCTAGAAAAAGACCATGAAGACTGGGTAAACTCAGAAAAAGACTATGACAAGG
>CALAZW010000061.1 GCA_937926545.1 uncultured Helcococcus sp.
AGTAATCCTCGTGTTTGTCAAAGAAGTCTTCAACTAATTTTTGATTTCTACCTATAACTTCCTTCATCCTATCCAACCACTGGTCTGAATTTTCATAGGCAAGCTCAGTGGCCTTTAGCCCTAGGGCATTGGTTCCATGTAGGCCCACATTTTCCATACCATCCATAAAGGCTTCCCTTAAATCTTCATTGGCTATAAGAATATTGGAATTCTTTAGACCTGCTATATTAAAGGACTTGGATGCTGAGGTGGCCATAATAGAATTTTTTCTAGCATGATCAGAAACCTTAAAGTAAGGAAGGTGAACATGATCCTTCATCACTATATCGCAGTGGATTTCATCAGAGACAACTATAAGCTGGTTATCTTCACATATCCTATCAATTTTTTCCAACTCTTCCCTGGTCCAAACCCTACCACCTGGATTGTGAGGGGAACAAAGTAGAAACATCTTGCTGCTTTCTTTTTTAGCAAGACTTTCAAAAAGTTCAAAATCTATCTCATAGTGATTGTCCTTGTTTATCAAAGGACAGGTTTCCAAGGTCCTAGCTTGACTTTCCACAGCCCTATAAAAAGGCGGATAAATTGGCGTTAAGGTTATAACACCGTCTCCAGGTTTCGTAAGGGACCTTACAGCTGTAAAAAGAGCTGTCACTATGCCTGGAGAGGTAACCACCCAATCCTTTTCCAAGGTTAAATCATACTCTCTTTGGTAGAAGCCCATCAAGGCCTCATAGTATTTTCTAGTGGGTACTGAGTAGCCAAAGATTTCATTTTCAACAAATTCAGCTAAACCCTCTCTTATCTTTTTACAACATAGAAAATCCATGTCTGCCACAGTCATAGGTACCACATCTTCAGCCACATCAGGCTTTTTCTTATACATCATATTCCACTTAATAGAACCTGTGTTTTTTCTACTGTGATAACTATCAAAACTATACTTTTTCATAAGTCCCCCTTTAAAATAAAAAGCTATAAACATATGTTTATAGCTATCTTCTTCTCAACTCTTCTCTTCTGGCAATTTGCCTTCTGACAATATCATATTGATTATTCTCTATTGAATCCAATCTTTCTATCCAATTTAGACTTTTACCGGTTCCTCTTACAACTGCTGAAATTGGATTTTCAGACACTATAACATCAATTCCTATTTCATCCTTAATTTTTTTATCCAAACCCTTAATAAGAGATCCTCCCCCTGTAAGAATTGCCCCAGTAGCAT
>CALAZW010000062.1 GCA_937926545.1 uncultured Helcococcus sp.
TTATCCAAACCCTTAATAAGAGATCCTCCCCCTGTAAGAATTGCCCCAGTAGCATAAAGATCTGCTGCTAGTTCTGGAGGTGTATTGGCCAAAACCCTCTTAATAGTATTTATTATGACCTTAATCGGTCCTTCCAAGGCCCTTTCTATATCAAGCGGAGTTACTAAAACTTCAGCTGGAAGACCATTGGAAAGATCCCTTCCCCTTACAGAAACCATCTGACTGTTTTCTGCATTATTAAGGCTGATCTTTATATCTTCTGCCGTTGTATCTCCAATAACCACATCATACTTTTCCCTTATATAGGAGGCTATAGCCTGGTCACAACTATCTCCAGCAACCTTGACTGACTCAGAGACAACTATTCCCCCCAAGGATATAACTGCCACATCAGTTGTTCCTCCCCCTATATCTATTATCATGTTTCCACCTGGATCTGCTATATCTATACCAGCTCCTATTGCCGCAGCCAGTGGCTCTTCAATTAAAAACACATCATTGGCTCCAGCCTTAGTAGCTGCCTGAATAACAGCTCTTTTTTGCACCTGGGTTGCCCCGCTTGGCACACAGATAACCACATCTGGTTTAACCAAGGCCCTGCCCAGGGATTTTTTCATAAAATACTTAAGCATCCTCTCAGTTGAGGCATAGTCTACTATGACCCCATCCTTCATAGCCCTAACTGGAACTATATTTCCCGGAGTCCTACCCAACATCTTCTTGGCCTCATCACCTACAGCCACTATCTTATCAGTAAACCTGTCTATGGCCACAATTGATGGTTCCTTTAACATAACGCCCTTGTTTCTTGAATAAACCAAAACATTGGTCGTTCCCAAATCTATTGCAATCTTTCTTCTAAAATTCATTGACATCATCCTCTTTATTTAGAAATTAAAAGACAAACGCTTCTAGCTTCCATTCCTTCTTCTCTTCCAACATAACCTAATTCTTCAGTAGTAGTAGCCTTGATAGATATGTTTTCCATATCTGTTCTTAAAACCTTACTTATATTTAATCTCATCTGATCAATATGGTCTCTTAGCTTGGGCCTTTGGGCACAAACCACTGCATCCACATTAGCTATCTTATAGCCCTTGCCATCCATTATCTCATAGACCTTATCCAAAAGCACCATGGATGAAATATCCTTATAGGCCATATCCGTATCTGGAAAAAGCTTACCTATATCTCCCAAAGCCAAGGCTCCTAAAATTGAGTCCATGATGGCATGGACTAAAACATCCGCATCTGAGTGGCCTAAAAGCCCCTTGTCATGGTCCAGCCTTAGGCCGCCCAAAACCAGGTCCCTGCCCTCTACCAACTTGTGAACATCTAC
>CALAZW010000063.1 GCA_937926545.1 uncultured Helcococcus sp.
GATAAAGAAGATTTGGATAAGGACGACAAGAATGAAGAAGGTTCAGAAAATTTAGATGGAGACAGTTCAGTTGAAAATCCAGAGTATAAAGAAGATTTAGATAAGGATGAAGATGGTTCAGAAAATCTAGATGGCGACACTTCAGTTGAAAATCCAGTTGATGAAGAAGGTGAGGACAGTGGAATATCTGAAAATCCTATTCAACCTAACGAAAAGGATAGGGAAGATGACCAAGTAAAGATACCAGAAGAACCAGACCTTCCTTGTGATTTAGAGGAAGAAGGACCACAAGCTCCTCTTATACCATCCTACCCAGTGGAGCCAGGAAAAGAAGCAGCCGCAATTAAGAATAAGGAAAAAATCAAGCTATCCTTAGTTAGTGTGTGGAATTTAACTGACTCTAGGATGAATAAGAAAAACTACAAAGACTTGAAGGTAAGCTATAATCTTTATGCCAATGGTAGACTTATAGATAGTCTAGATTTAAGTATTTTTGATAAGCTTAAACCTTCAAATCCCTACTATAATTTATTTAATAATAAGAAGGTAAAAAACAAGGAAAATATTTGGTATGGAGAATTTGAAAACCTTGATAAGTATGATAATGAGGGAAGACTAATAAAATATGATATTATGCAAGTAAGTAGAATTAATGGCTTTAATTTCTCTTTTGAAAAAAAAGGAAATGACTTTATCTTTAGTCAAAATCAAATACCTAAGGCCTTCATTAAGCTTCCAGAAAAACTAGAAAAACAACATATAAGAGTTAAAAACACTGGTTTAGATATGGAAAGTTCAAAGAGATATACTTTAGAAGAAAGTAAGGAAGTTCCTAATAAGGAACACTATTCAATAAAAAGTCCTAGGAATACAAAAAAACTGGGAGAAAATGAAATACCTGTTGGAAAGGTAAATATTTCCAAGGGAGATTCAGTTAATACAAACTACGATTTGGATTTGGTAGAAAATAAAGGACTTGTTAGAACCGGCCTATTTTTACTACTACTGCTAGTAATTTATCTAGTAAAAAAATATTCTGATAAGAAAGAAAAAACCAACTAAGAAAACTGGCTAGGCCAGTTTTTTTATTGAATATTTTATTGATATATAATATTATTAAATAAAGAAATTAATAGGAGATAAGTTATGAATAGTCCCAAAAGAGATAATAAAAAATTATATAGGATTAAAAGAGGAGCCATGTTGGCAGGCGTTTGTAATGGTATAGGCCTTTATCTGGATGTGGATCCAACCATAATTAGATTGATATGGGCTCTTTTGGCCCTGGCCTATGGATTTGGAATTGTTGCCTATATAGCAGCGGCCCTTATCATACCAGAAGCACCAGGACAAGATAGCTATTAAAACCTATAAAAACGCACTTGTAGCAAATACAGGTGTGTTTTCTGATTTAAAGGAGGATTTATGAAGGGAAAAAACCCAGCCTATAAAAGGGTAAAGGGAGCTTTTAAGACAGAGTTACTATGTTTAGCTTGTGAAAAATCCCTGGCCTACTACGATAAGAGCGGAAAGGGTAACTTAATAAATATCTATATATCAAGAGTTGAAAAAGGATATTTAGAATTTAATAAAAAACTTTTAGTTTGTCCTTTTTGCCAGGAAGAACTAGGTGTATTAGTAGTAAATAAAAAGAAAAAGGAAGAGGCCTATAGGATATATAGAGGAAAGATTCAAATGAAAAGGATTTAAAATATACATAAACTATATAGCTAATTTAGGCTGGGAAAGGCAGATTTATTGGGCCTGATGGATGTGGACTTCATTAAAGAGAAGGGCTATGCTCCTATTATTTCAATAGTATATACGGATCTTGAACAAGACATAAGTATAGACCTTAAGAAGGGACCAGTTCAAGGAAGAGACAAAAATAAAATAAAGATTAAATAAAGAAAAAGACCTTATCTTAAGATAGGGTCTTTTAATCTAAATGGGAAAAATCATGATTGATAATTTCAACCAAATGAAACTTATCATTTTCAAATTCAAACTTAAAGATGGCACAGTTTTGTATGCCCTTTTTGAATTTAGGGCCCCTTGTTTCATGTTCCCAATTAAGAACAAATTGTCCACAAGAAGCTCCGTGGGAAACAACCAAGACACTATCGTGGTCTTTTTTTTGCATAATAGCTAAGATTGTATTAGAAACTCTCTTTCTAAGCTCCATGTCACTTTCTCCACCATAGGCCTTAAAAAAGTCTCCATAAGGATAGCTAGGGTTTAAAAACTCATCCTTGCCTTCAAAGGCTCCAAAGTTCCATTCCTTAAGTCCCTTTAACCTTTTGTAGTCCATAGATTGGTTGGTAACTATTTCTAAGGTATCAGAGGCTCTTTCAGAGGTGGAGCAATAGGCTTGATCAAAGGAGATACCTTGATCTAAAAAATAATTTCCAGCTATTTTAGCTTGTTCTATTCCCTTTTTAGTTAAAGGAGAATCACACCATCCCTGGATTTTTTTCTGTTCATTAAAAAGCGTTTGTCCGTGCCTCATTAAATAAAGTGTTTTCATATTACCTCCTAAAAAATAAAAGCTCTCAAATAAATAGTAGTAAATATAAATAAAGAAGACAAGTAAAAAGAAGGTTGGTTTTTTATGATAGGATTTAACTGGGTATATTATTGAAAAGAGGATGATTAAATGAAAAAAACAATAATAGAAGGAAAATATAATAAGGCTATAGTTTACACCGACAAGTTAGAAAAATCTGCAGCAGACCAGCTAAAAAGAATGTGTGACTATGAGTTTACTAAGGATAGTAAGATAAGAATAATGCCCGATGTTCATGCAGGACTAGGCTGTACCATAGGGACTACTATGACAGTCAAGGACAAGGTGGTTCCAAAGATTGTGGGAGTAGATATTGGCTGTGGTATCTATAGCCTGGATTTAGGTAAGAAAACAATTGATTTGGATAATTTTGATAGGGCTTGTAAGGAAATACCTGCAGGCAGAAGGGTTTGGGATAGACCAATCCATCCCTTTGATTTCACCAGCTTAAACTGCTATAGAGAGCTTAGGAATATGACCTGGCTAAAGAGAAGTTTGGGAAGTTTAGGAGGAGGAAATCACTTTATAGAAATTGATCAGTCAGAAGATGGAAACAACTATTTAGTTATCCATAGCGGCAGTAGAAACCTGGGTAAGCAGGTGGCTGACTACTATCAAAAGTTGGCTGTAGACCTACATAGGGGCAAGGAAAAATACTTTATAGAAAAGAAAAAAATTATAGAAGAATATAAAAAAGAAAATAGGAAAGACCAGATAGAAGCCGCCTTAAAAAAAATTAGCTGGGATAAGCTTAAGCCAGATATGCCAGAGGACTTGTGCTATTTATATGGGCCATATCTAAAGGACTATTTGGAAGATGTTAAAATCTGTCAGGACTATGCCAGGTTGAATAGGGAACTTATGGCTGAAAAACTATTGGAAAAAACCGGCCTAGAAGGTAAAATTGGTTTTCATACAGTCCATAACTATATAGAGGTTGATGAAATGATTATAAGAAAGGGGGCCATAGCAGCCCACAAGGATCAACTTATGCTAATTCCTATAAATATGAGAGATGGATGTATTCTTGCCATGGGGAAGGGAAATCCAGATTGGAATTATTCTGCTCCCCATGGGGCAGGTAGAATTATGTCTAGGCGAGAGGCTAAAAGAGTTTTGGATTTAAAAGAATTTAAAAAATCCATGGAAGGGATTTATTCTTCTTCAGTTGGTAAAAGCACCTTGGATGAGGCTCCCATGGCCTATAAGTCCTTGGAGGAAATACTAGATTCTATTGAGCCTACAGCTGAACTTCTAGAAGTTATAAAACCAATCTACAATTTTAAGGCCTAGCTCTTTAATAGCTAAAAGATTTATACTATACTAGATATAAAAATAGAGAAGGAGATCTTATGAATATATTAGAATTTACCAAAGAAATACTTGCCATAGACAGTCCAACTGGATATACAAGAAATGTTATTAAATTTCTTAAGGACCAGGCAGAAGCCTATGGTTACCAAACAGAAATAACACCTAAGGGAAACCTACATGTTTTTGTAGAGGGAAAGGATCAGTCTAGAAGGGTTGGTATATCTGCCCACTGTGATACCTTGGGAGCCATGGTTAGAAGCATTACCCCTGAAGGAAACCTTAAATTTACCAAGATAGGTGGCCTACAATTGCCAACAGCAGATGGGGAATACTGTAATATTTATACTAGGGATGGTAAAAAATATACAGGAACAATTCTTTCATCATCACCATCATCTCATGTCTATAAGGATGCGGAATCCAAGGAAAGAAATGAAGAAAATATGATAGTAAGATTGGATGAAAGGGTGGAAAACAAGGAAGATGTCTTAAAACTAGGCATTCAAAATGGAGACTTCATTTGCCTTGATCCAAAAACAACCATCACCAATGGCTTTATTAAATCAAGATTTTTAGATGACAAATTAAGTGTGGGAATTTTATTTAAGCTTTTAGATACCTTTAGTAAGGACAAGCCTAGTTATGATATGGTATTTGTCTTTTCCACCTATGAAGAGGTTGGACACGGTTCATCCTATATTCCAGAAATGGATGAGTTTTTAGCCTGTGATATGGGCTGTATAGGAGAAGATTTATCTTGTACCGAGTATGACGTTAGTATTTGTGCCAAGGATTCTTCAGGACCTTATGACTATGACATGGTAACCAGCCTATTAAACATAGCCAAGGAAAAAGACCTACCTCATGCTATAGATATTTATCCTATGTATGGATCTGATGTTTCAGCTGCTTTAAGAGCAGGAAACAATATAAAGGGAGCCTTAGTTGGCCCTGGAGTTCATGCTTCCCACGGTATGGAAAGGTCCACAGAAAGTGCAGCAAATGCAGCCTATGAATTACTTTTAGGCTATTTAACTAAATAAGTAAAGGGCAGTAGTTTACTACTGCTTTTTTTATTTCTAGTATAAATATTAAAATAAATTAAAAAACATGTGAATAAGAAGGCGTATCTCACCATCTGGAGGAAATTTTAGGAAAAATTATTCTTTTTATAATAAAATGAATATAGAGGTGACCTATGAAAAATAAATTATTAATAGCTATTTTAATATTGGGCTTAACTTCTTGTACCAGGACAGGAGAAGAAAAAGACCTGCCTAATCAAGAAGTAGAAAGTTTGGAAGATTCTAAGAAGGAAGAAAACCCTAGAAAACGCATAGAAAAAAAGGCCTTGGAAGATATGGATGAGGATCAGTTGGCTCAGGGACTATGGGGGGATTTTAATATGGATGGAAAAGAAGAGTTGGTGGTAGTCTTGGAAAAGGATAAGGTAAAAACCATCAATTATTATGGCTTGAACTTTAAGGATGAAAAAGAAATAGATAGTTCAATTAAAGATTTCCAGTTGGAAGAAATCCTTGAAGAGGATAAGGGAAGCATCATCTTATTAAAGAGTGAAGATGAAGAAAGTCCCAGCTATAAGATCTATGGTATTTTAGAGGATAAAATAGTAGACCAGGTAGAAGACTATGAGATTGTAGAATTCTCAAAAAAGAAAGAAGGTCTGGCTATAAAGTATATAAATGATAAAACTGTATATGAATTAAGAAAATATGACCCTAGGGACTATAATCCAGGCTTGATAGAAGAGCCCTTGGGAAATCAGAAAAATATTCAAGATGACTATATTTACTTGGATGAGGAAGG
Organism: uncultured Helcococcus sp.; assembly: GCA_937926545.1. Lineage (GTDB taxonomy): Bacteria > Bacillota > Clostridia > Tissierellales > Peptoniphilaceae > CALAZW01. Next base: position 5,708 of record CALAZW010000063.1, read on the forward strand.
AATAAAAAGTTATTTAGGATATACCATGACCCTGGAAGACTTTAGAAAATATGAGGGGGCCGACCATCTTCTTAAAGTCTTGGAAGATAATAATAGGCTTATATCCCACATATATAGGTATGAAAATGGGACTTTAATAGTAAATTTAGTAGATCTTGTAGAAAATGGTTTTTTAAGCTATTTTAGGTTATTGGAGGAAGATGGTAGGTTGCTTTATGCTTATGGGAGTAAGAAGGATTCCAGTCTATTGACCATAAATGAAGACACAGATATGAATCAAATTATGACCAGGTCCTTTAGGGGATTTAAATCCAATGAAATATTTCCTTTTCCTGTGGACAAGAAGAGGCTGGAGGAAAAACTAACTGATGAGGATTTAAGAGAATTGGAGGAATATCTGGCAGGCTATCCTAGTTTTAGTCCATATTTTTGGGAAAGAGATGGGGATTTAATAACCATACCCCTTTATTACAAGGAAGGTGACCAGATAGACTATAGGGTTATTAGTTATAAAAGGGATGGAGAAGAAAAAGATCATGTCTTTTACACTGTTGAAGGTAAGACCAATTTGGAGGATATGGGGCAGGTAAAATCATTAAGGCCAGGCTGGGAATATAAGGATATGTTTTTAGATCAATTTCTAGGTGAAGAAAGATATGAGGTGGAGAATTTACCTGGCAAAAAAATCTATGATGACATATTGGACAAGCTGGAATTAGATATGGACAAAGAGCCAGTAAAGGTAAAAAATAGCTCGGATCAAATAGTTGTAAAAGGAGATGGGGCTGATAAGCAGTCCTATTATAGTAAGATAAATGGTGGGCTTTTTGAAGTGGAATACCAGGAGCAAAACTCCCTATATAGCATTTATTTTACCAGGGACAATGAGGAGATGATAACCCTGGCCCATAACAGACCTACCATGGCAGTTCCCAGTGTATCAGTAGTAAGGATAGAAGGTATAGGGGACTTTGAAGCTCTAAATGTATATGGACATACAGGAGGAGGCTTTAATACAACAGGCAGTTTATATTACAGAGGGAAAAAAGATGCCTACCCTAAGGAAAAAAACTATATGGACTATTTTTACTTTGATGTAAAAGAGGGAAAACTTTTTTATTCAAGAAATAGCAAGCTACTATTTTTAGACTTTAATGTGGTCTATGATGAAAGAAGTGGAGAGCTTAATTTGGGCAGGGTAGAAAATTTAAGAATATATGATTTTTATTAAAGGAGAGGACTTATAAGTCCTCTTTTAATATGTCTATGGCACTTGCTAGAGAGTCTACCACATAAGTGGTCTGGTTCTTTAGACCGCTAGGAGCATGATCAAAGGTAAAGCTTGTAGAAACTAGCTTAAACATGGGTAGGTCATTATAGGCATCGCCAATGGCTGCCATCTCATTGGGATTTATCTTGAAGTAGTCTTGGATTAATTTAAGGGCCAGGCCCTTGGAATTTTCTATATGGCTACAGTCCACAACACTTAAATTATGAAAGGCCCTAATATC
>CALAZW010000064.1 GCA_937926545.1 uncultured Helcococcus sp.
CAAAAGAAAATTCTTTTTGAATCTTCAAAACTTTTACAAAAAACTAGTATGACAGTAGAGGATATAACCTATGAGACTGGTTTTAAATCTATTAAAAGTTTAAATAGAGTTTACAATAAATATATAGATATGACCCCATCCCAGTACAGGAGAGACTATACTTTCTCCAGCAAGGACTATGTAAGTGAGGAGGATCTACACGCCTCAGAGGACTACCAAAACTTTATAAGAAAATACAGTTATCTGACCTATGATAGTTTTTATAAAAATAAGAATTCAATAGTTAGTCATCAAGTAAACTCAAAAAAAGTTTTAGAATCTGTTGATAAAAAGGTGTTTGAAATTTATGAATTGGATAGTCTAGGCAATAACTATGTTGAAAACTTTAAGAAAATAAGCTCTAATATTAACATAGATTTTATCATGTTAAAACTGTCAATCGCAGAAGAGATTAACAGGGTATACTTGGATGACTTAAATATATCCATATCCCTTTATGAGCTACTTTTGTTTTTAGAAGAGCTAAGGTATAAAAATACTAGAGTGGCCTTAAGAGTTAATATAATGGAATTTGAATTAAAAGAAATAATGAATAATTCGGATTTCAAATTAAAGTATGAAGAAAAATTGAGTGACTTCTATGAAAAACTTATAAATGTGATGACAAAAACCAGGGCTAAGGAAATAGAATGGGTTTTGGATTTGGGAGGATTTGTTGACTCTAATATGAATTCTAATATAGGGAATATTATGGAATATATTAAGGTTAGAAAAAATATATTAGAAAAAAGTATAGGAGGAGAATATATTTATAGTTTTGATTTGGGAAGCCATAGTATAAACGATCTAAAAGATGCTAGAAATTTCTATGATAAGAACAAGATATCGAAATCCTATCCAAAAAGAGTTTATTTTGGGATAGAAAATAAAAATAAAATAAAGCTTGAAGATACAGGGGCCTACGAAGAAGTATTCAACAGGTACAAGGAAAATATTTATCCCATGGAAAGATTAAATTCAAAGACTATCTTGGATAAATCAGAGTTGGTGATATCAGATATAAGCAGTATTGCTGAAGTAGAGTTTTGTGATCCTAGATATATGGACTTGACACTTTCCTATATTATTTTAGATATAATAACCAAACTAAATATTCAAGTTAGAGAATTAATGGGTATAAAAATAAAAAATGAGTACTTAGAAAGTATAAACAAAACCGCCTTGATAGGGAAGGAGGGATTTCTTACACCTATTTATTATGTTATAAATTTTTTATCAAAAATGGCAGGAGATGTTTTATCTAAAGAAGAAGGATTTATAGTAACTAAATGTGGGGGAGACTTTAATGTCTTAATTTATGGGAATATGATGTATGATTACCAGTATGCTAGTAGGTTAAAATTTGACAACCTGGACAGACATAGTAGGGAGGTATCCTATAAAATTGATGGTTTGGAAGGAAAGTATAAGGTTGTAAAAAATAAATTAAGCCTTGAGTATGGAGAGCCAGAATATTATCTACAAGACTTTGAAAATAGAGAATACTTGAATCCAGCTGAGAGGAGCTATATAGAGAGTTTGAGCAGACCTAGACAAAAAGTTAACTTCTTAGAAGCATCTGGAAGTATAGAAGATAAGGCTGTTTTAGAGCCCTATACTATAGTATTTATTAGATATTTACAAATATAACACCTTTAATTAGGTGTTTTTTCTATTTATGGGTATAATATTATAATTAAGAAATATAAGGAGGAAAATATGATTGAAAATGCATTTTTAAATAACTTTTTAAAGGTTAGTACTCTACCTACTCTACTAGCCTTAGTTATTTTTCTAGTTTCAATTTTTGTGTTAAAGGCTACGAAAAAGAAATTTTCTTTTTCCACAAGAATGTTATTGGGACTAGTATTTGGACTTATTATAGGAGTAGGCATAGACTTAATATTTGGTTCTAATCAAGTTTACCTAGATTTTGGAAGAAGTGAAATATCCATTTGGATGGGCTTGTTTGGAGGAAGTTTTGTAAAACTGATCCAACTTTTAGCAGTACCTTTGGTATTTTTATCAATCTTTTTTGTGGTATTAGATTTGAAGGTTGATAATGTTAAAAAGTTTACCATGAAAACATTTTTACTGCTTTTGGGAACAACAGCCATATCAGCTCTTGTGGGAATAGTTGTAGTAAAAATATTTAATTTGACCAACAGTAGCTTGGCAGGGGCCATATCAGATAATCAAGGAGAGAGATTAACAGAGATAGCAGCCCAAAGTTTTCCACAGTTTTTTGGAGATCTTATACCAAGAAATATAAGCCAAACCTTTGCCAATAATGGAGCCATAGTATCAGTAGTTATAATATCAGTTTTATTTGCTAGAGCAAGTAAGTTTCTACTTGTAAAGAAACCTGATCAAATAGAGCCCTTTATTGGAGTATTAAAGTCTTTGAAAATAGTTACCAACAGTGTTTTAATAAACGTTATAAAACTTATGCCCTATGCTATAGTGGCCCTGGTAGCAAACACTATTATTTCTAATGGAATCGAGGCTATAAAGGGAGTTATAGGCTTTATCCTAGCCCTATACTTAGGAGTTCTTATCATGCTTCTAGTCTATGTAATTATTCTACTCTTGGCAGGTATAAACCCAATAACCTTCTATAAAAAAGCCTATCCAACTATGATATTTGCCTTTTCTTCCAGGTCTAGTGTGGGAACTCTACCTTATACTATTGATACCTTGGAAAATAAGATGGGAGTTTCCAACCAATCTGCAAACTTTATTGGAACCTTGGCAACTACCATAGGAATGAATGGTTGTGCTGGAGTCTTCCCGGCCATGCTAGCTGTAATAGTTGGAGCTAGTGCGGGAGTAGCCCTAGACTTTTCTTTCTACCTTTTAGTAGTACTAGTTGTTACAGTAGGATCTATAGGTATAGCAGGTGTACCTGGGACGGCTACAGTGGCTGCAACAGTTACTTTAAATGGTATAGGTCTTGGATCTTATTTTGATAGAATAGGAGCTGTATTTGGCATTGATCCAATTATAGACATGGGAAGGACCATGCTTAATGTTACCGGTTCAATGGTAAGTGCAGTAGTAGTAGACAAGTGGGAAGGCAACATGGATATGGATAAATTTAATAGTAAATAGAGCTTGACCCCAGTTATAACTGGGGTTTTTTATTTTACTTGACTTTTATCCAAAAGGAGTCTAATATTATATATGAACATATGAGCAAGTGTACATATGACGGAGGTAAAAAATGGATGATAATCAAAATATAACAGATTTAGATAGGGTAAAAAGGGTAGATAAGGAGATTCCGTCCCAGGAAGATCTATACGAGTTGGCAGATTTTTTTAAGGTTTTTGCAGATTCTACAAGGATGAGAATACTGGCGGCTTTGGAAATTGAGGAACTATGTGTAGGAGATATTTCTTATCTTTTGAATATGACCCAGTCTGCCATATCACATCAATTAAGTGTTCTAAAAACCAATAGATTGGTAAAGACTAGAAGAGATGGCAAAATGATATATTATTCATTGGATGATGACCATATTAAATCTATAATGAAGGTGGGATTGACTCACATAAGAGAGAGGTAAATGATGGAAAGAGCATTAAGGGAAAAAAATTATATAGTAGAGAATCTACAATGTTCTGAATGTGCTAGTGATATAGAAAAAAAGATTATTGACTTGTCCTACGTGGAGGAAGTAAACTTGGATTTTTTATCTAAATTCCTCTATATTAGATTTGCACCGAATTATTCAGAAGAGAAGGTAGATGAAGTAAAAAACATTATTAGGAAAATAGAACCTAAGGTTGTATTTAAAGAAATGGTAATAAATAAAAAGTTAGAGGAAAGAGAGTTTTCTTTAGATAATCTAGACTGTGCCCATTGTGCAGCAGAGATAGAAGAGGCAATAAATAAAGAATTGGGAAGTTCAAAAGCCAATGTGGACTTTGTCTCCAAGACCCTTTACTTAACTGACGATAGCTTAAGTGATGAACAATTAAAAAAGCTTGTTAAGGATGTGGAACCTGAGGTTGAACTTAAGTCTAAGACTAAAAAAGTGAATAAGGAAAGAGAGTTTTCTTTAGATAATCTAGACTGTGCCCATTGTGCAGCAGAGATAGAAGAGGCAATAAATAAAGAATTGGGAAGTTCAAAAGCCAATGTGGACTTTGTCTCCAAGACCCTTTACTTAACTGACGATAGCTTAAGTGATGATCAATTAAAAAAGCTTGTTAAGGATGTGGAGCCTGAGGTGGATCTTAAGGCTAAGAAAAAATCCAAGGAAAAAGAATATATTCTGGATAACTTGGACTGTGCCCACTGTGCGGCAGAAATTGAAGATGCCTTAAATGCCAAGTATGGGCCAGGTAAGGCCAATGTGGACTTCGTATCAAAAACTTTATATTTAAAGGATTCAAAGGTAAATGTAGAGGATTTAAATAAGCTAATTAAAGAGGTTGAGCCGGACGTTAACGTTAAAACAAAGGCATCCTATAAAAAAGAAAAGAAAGAAGTTGGTCAGGAAAAGAAGGTAAATAAGGATAATGTATTTCTACTTATATCTTTAATCTTATTTGGAGTATCCTTCCTATCTTGGCCTGGATATGTAACAGAAATTTTATTGATAACCTCCTATTTATTAGTTGGTTATAAGATAATTTTAATATCAATAAGAAATATCTCCAAGGGAAATTTCTTAGATGAAAACTTTTTAATGACAATAGCGACCATAGGAGCTACAGCCATTGGAGAATATAGAGAAGCAGCTGCTGTAATGTTATTCTATTCTGTTGGAGAATACTTGCAAGACAGGGCCGTTGATAACTCTAGAAGATCCATCCTTCAATTGATGGATATTAGACCAGACTATGTAAACCTGGTTACAGAATCAGGCATAGAGGTTTTACTTCCGGAAGAAATTGAAATTGGATCAAAAATTTTGGTTAAACCAGGAGAAAAAATACCTATAGATGGAATAATCATAGAGGGAAGTTCTTATTTGGATACCTCTAAATTAACAGGGGAGTCTGTTCCTGAACTAAGAAGCGTTGGGGATAGGGTTTTATCAGGTTCAATAAATGAAAACAACTCCCTATATATAGAAACAGAGAAAGACTATGAAGATTCTACAGTTTATAAGATTGTAGAGCTTATGGAAAAATCTAATAAACACAAGTCAAATACAGAAAACTTTATTACTAAATTTGCCAGATACTATACACCTATCGTAGTGGGCTTAGCCCTAATAATAGGCTTGGTAGTACCAATAGTTATAAAAGAACCTATGACAGACTGGATATATAGATCCCTAGTATTTTTAGTAGCATCTTGTCCATGTGCCATCTTGATTTCAATACCGCTTAGTTATTTTGCAGGTATAGGAAGAGGATCCAAGGAAGGAATTTTAATTAAGGGAAGTAACCACCTGGAAGCCTTCTACCATGTAAACCAAATGGTATTTGATAAGACAGGAACCCTAACCAAGGGAGTATTCACAGTAACCAAGATAGATGAAGCAAATGGCTACGCTAAGGAAGATGTAGTAAAATGGGCGGCTTTTGGTGAGTCCCACTCCAATCATCCTATTTCAAATGCTATAAAAAATTACTATGGTAAGGATATAGATGATAAATCAGTTAAGGAATATGAAGAGATAGCTGGTAAGGGAGTAAGAGTTTTATGGGAAGAGGATGAAATCCTAGTTGGAAATGATCTTCTTTTAAGAGACCATGACGTTAATTATGAAGAATTAGCTGGAGTAGGAACCAAGGTTTATGTAGCTAGAAATAGAGAGTTCGTTGGAAGTCTTTTATTGGCCGATGAAATCAAGGAAGAGTCCTATAACCTTGTAAATTCCTTAAATCAAGAAGGTATAGACAACTTGATAATGCTTACTGGAGATAAGGTGGAAATTGGAAATTATGTAGGAGAACAATTACATCTATCCAAGGTATATTCCCAATTATTGCCAGAAGATAAGGTAAATAAGTTTAAGGAAATTTCCCGTTCAAAGGAAAAAGTTACAGCCTTTGTAGGTGACGGTATAAATGATGCCCCAGTTTTAGCCCTATCTGATGTGGGTATTTCTATGGGAAATATAGGTTCAGACGCAGCCATAGAGGCTTCTGATATAGTAATAATGAATGACGATATTAGTAAGATAGCTACGACTATGAGATTGGCTAAATACACTAGAAAAATTGTAATTGAAAATATAGCCTTAACCTTTGGAGTAAAGGTATTTGTATTAATCCTAGGGGCCATGGGAATTGCCAATATGTGGATGGCAGTATTCGCAGATGTAGGGGTTGCCCTATTGGCAGTTATAAACTCCATGAGGCTACTATGGTCAAAACAAATAAAATAAGAAGAAAGTTGCTAAATTTAGCAACTTTTTTTATTTTTAAAATGATATAATAGGATAAAGTGTTTTTTAAAGGAGGAAAAATGAAAAAGTATATAGGAAAGATAAAGAAGGTCTTAGTTGGTCTGGCTGCCATATGGGCCATAATAGCCCTATCTAAAATATCAGGACTTTTAGACAAGACAGACTATGCTAAAGAAATCAACTATGTATTTATGGGACTTTTGGTCTTGGTAAGTATAATCTATTTAATCTTAGGAACCTATGGTTTAATAAGAGATTTAAAATCCATGTCTAGCAAGGAAGAATTAAAGTTTTTTGTTATGAAAAATGTTTTCTTTGCAGCCATGATCTTAATTTTATATATATTTGCGCAATTATATAGGAATAAGGGCCTGTCATTTAAGAAGGAAGATTTATTTTTAATTCTAATTGTTTATGGAATGATGATTAATGATTCATATAAAAATCTTTAATTTCCATTAAAACTAGGCTGGCCAGGGTATATATTAAATAATATTAATAAAAAGTAAAAATATTATTTTTTAAATAAAGTATAATATAGATAATGACTAAGGAGGTAATATGAAAGAATCTTATTTTGATGGAGGTTTACTAGAATTATTATTGTACAGGTTGTTAGGAGGTATTATAACATTTATAACCTTGGGGCTTGGTCTACCTTGGGCCTATTGCCTAATCTATAGGTGGGAAGCCAGTCATACAGTGATAGAAGGAAATAGACTGAGATTTGATGGGACTGCTATGGGACTATTTGGACATTGGATTAAGTGGTGGTTGTTAACTATAGTAACCCTGGGAATATATGGATTTTGGGTTCAAATAAAACTTAGAAAGTGGAAGACAAAACATACTTTTTATGCTTAAAATAAACAGCTTAGTCTGTTTATTTTTTCTTGTAGATAAACTTGTCTATGAACTGGTTCAGCTTTATTTTTAATATGGCTGAATATATATTATAATAGCGGTAAGGGGGCGTTATGACAAAGATAAAAACAAAAATTTGGCCGCAACCCAAAGTTGTTGTTATAGGTGGAGGAACAGGAGTTTCAAATCTCCTATATGGTTTGAAAAGACAAACTGAAGATATTACAGCCATAATAACAGTTGCTGATGATGGGGGAAGCACAGGTAAGTTAAGAAATGAGTATGGAATAATTGCGCCTGGTGATATTAGGGCCTGTTTAATAGCCTTGTCAAATACCCAACCTATTATGGAAGATCTTTTGAAGTATAGATTTGATAGGGGGGATCTGGAGGGCCATAGCTTTGGCAATTTATTTATTACAGCCATGCATGAAATAACAGGGTCCTTTGAAAAATCTATAAAGGAACTTAGTAATGTCCTATCGATAACAGGAAAGGTATTGCCAGTTACTTTGGCAGATGTAAACCTGGTAGCCAGGATGGCAGATGGAACAATTGTTAAGGGGGAATCAAAAATACCCGAAGAAGCAATGAAGAGAAAAACAAGAATTGAAGAAATATGGGTGGAACCAGAATTAACCTATCCTCTGCCAGATGTATTGGATGAAATAAGTCAGGCGGATTTGATAGTTCTAGGACCCGGAAGTCTTTATACTTCCATAATACCCAATCTTTTAGTAGATGGTATTGTAGAAGAGATAATTAGGTCTAAGGCCAGGGTTGTCTATGTATGTAACATTATGACCCAGGAAGGAGAAACTGAGTTTTATTCAGTTGCAGACCATGTTAAGGCTATAATAGATCACAGCGATAATATAATAGATGCAGTGGTTATTAATGATAGAAAAATCGATAAAGAATATTTAAGGAACTATGAAGAAGAAAATCAAAGGCAGGTTGCTTTACTAGACAGGGACCTGGCTTACCTTAAGAAAAATAATATAGAAATTGTAAAAGAAGATTTAATATTTATAGATGAACATAACTTAATACGTCATGATTGTGAAAAACTAAGCGAAAAGCTTATTTCTATTTTATGATGGACAATTTAATAGAAGAATATAGAAAATTATTTTTTTAAGGATTAATATAAAGTAAATATTAGTAATTAGATGAAGGATGGAATTATGACTCAGAACACAAGAGACTATTTATTGGAGAAAATAAAAAAAAGGTATTTGGATGGACTTTATATTATTGATATTAATGATATTTTAGATGAAAATATTTCTAAAGAGGATGTTATAGAGATATTGGAAGATGAAGATTTTCAAGATATATTATTTTCCCTAGATACAAATGAAGGGGAGAAACTATATAAGGTAAAATTTGGTTTTAGAGGCCAAAATATCTTTGATATTATGGATAAGGAGCCTTACGGGCTAGAAGATATTTTCTGTAATATAACAATAAAGATTATAGAGGAAAGAGAGTTGGAGGTACCTACCAATAAGGTTTTTATAAATTTTAACTCCCTTTTTGTCCTAAGTATGTTTTCTTCTAAAGAAAACAAGTTAACAGTAACAGAGATAAACAATTATTTAATACAATTTAACCTACCCTACCATAAAAATGTTAATACTTTGAAAAACTTTTTATTGGACTATATTGAATACATGAACTACCTGGACCAGATGACTCAAAATATCTATTATGAGAAATCAGGAGACACCAGTAGTGATTATTATTCTAGAATAGATAGCTATAGGGGAATAGAATACGAAGGTGAGCAGGTCTTTTACAATCACGGCTTTGTAGTCAAGGCTGAGGAAGAGGATAATAGACTGGTATTTTATTCAGAGACAGCCATATCTGATAGGGAGGCTATTTTAATTAAAAATAGTGTCTTGACAAATCAATTTGTAAATCCTGAGGATATGAGAAAACTCATGAAAAAAATTGATTGTATTTTAACTAAAAACAACTTAATCAGTTTGGATCCTAAGATAAAAAATGAAAGGGATTTGGAATTGGAAAAGTTATTAAATTCTTTCTCAACCGATAGAAACCTACAAAACAATATGTATAAATTAGAAAAATACGTGAATAGAAGGCAGATTTGCCAGGTGGATATAAAGATGGATTTTGATGAACAGTCGAAGAAGATGGTTTTTTTACCCATCTATACCATAGCCAATAAGGGAAAGTACTATGTTATAGGGGTTGGAATCAACAAGGTAAGTTTAGTTAATGAAATATATGAAAAGGCTCAAGTCCAACATATTAGGATGGACTTGATAGAGGAAGTAAAGGGCATAGAGGCCTATAGTGAAGAGTTGAGAAAAAAACTGCAAGAACTAAGGTCTAAGGAAATGTGGCAGGAAAAGATAGCCACTATAACAAGATTTTGTCCGATTACATATAAGAGGATATACTCATATATGATTCCCGATGATAAGTTTGTATTAGCATCAATAAAGGTGTCATCTAATTTAATGGCACAAATATGTATAGATGAATTTGGAACAGATTTGCAAATAGACTTTAGGAATGATGAAATTTTTGTGGGAAATATACTTTCTACAGAAAAGAATTTATTTACCTTCCTAAAATCTTATACCCCAGGCCTGGGCTTTGAGTGGGTAAAGATTGACAAGGTAAATGTATATGATATTGAAAATAAAGAAATAAAAGAAGACATAACAGAAGAATCCATTAGGCTTATAATGGACAGTTACTATAATGGTATTAAGGTATATACTAGATTTTAGGTGGCATATGAAAATAGATAAATTATTAGACGTTACAGACAATCATAAAATAGCAATCTATAGAAGGGGGAATCCTCAAGGGAAAAGGGTTATTTTTCTTCATGGTGGGCCAGGTGGGTCTATCAGTGAAAAAAGCTTTGATTTCTTTGACCTGGATAAATGGGACGTATACGCCTTTGATCAAAGGGGATGTGGTCAAAGCGAACCCTTTGCCAGCCTGGAAAACAACACAGTTTTTCATTCCATTGAAGACATGGAGGCTATTAGAAAGTACTATGAAATAGATAGTTGGACAGTTTTTGGAGGTAGCTATGGCTCAACCTTAGCCTTGGTTTACGGGATTCACTATCCTAAAAGGGTTGAAGCTCTTGTTTTAAGAGGCATATTCTTGGGGAGAAAGGAAGATATAGCCTGGCTTTATCAAGATGGGGCATCTTATTTTTACCCTGAAGTATTTGAAACATTTAGAAGTTTTATAGATGAGGAGCAAAGAGATGACCTGGTAAAGGCTTATTATGAAATTTTTCTAGCCGATGGTGATAAAAAATATCAGGCTGCAAAAATTTGGGCAGACTGGGAAAACTCCATAGTAAACTTAGTGGCAAAACCATTGGCCAGTAAAGAAGTAACAGATGATGATATTAGTTTGGCCTTGTTGGAGTGCCATTATTTTGCCAATCAAATGCATTGGACAGATGATAATTATATTCTAAATAGAATAGATAAAATAAAAGAAATACCGACCTATATTGTCCATGGTAGATATGATGTGGATTGCAGGCCTATAGGGGCCTATGACTTGGCAAGAAAACTTGATAAGGTCCATCTTTATATTACTGACAAGGCAGGTCATAGCCCGTATGAAGAGACCTCATTTAAGAAATTAGTAGAAATAATGAATAGTCTGTAGGAGGATATGATGGAATATAGAAGATTTGATGATTATATAGTTGTTAGAATGGATAAAGGAGATGGGGTAATAAGATTTCTAACCAAGGTCTTGGATAAGGAAGATGTCCAATTGGCTAAAATATCCGGTATAGGGGCTACTGATAATGTTAGAATAGGTTTTTTTGATGAAAAATCAAAAAATTACAATGTTAAAAGATATACTGAAAGCTTTGAAATAACATCTATCCAGGGAAATGCTTCTAGAAAGGATGGGGAAGTTTATACCCATCTACACATTAGTTTGGCATCTAAGGACAATAAGATGATAGGCGGACATTTGGATGCATGTATTATTTCAGTTACAGGAGAGTTTATTATAGACATCATCAAGGGTGATGCCAACAGGAAAATGAGTGAAGAAATAGGTATAAATCTAATTGATTTTGATTAGATAAGGCTTGTTTTTTCGATAAAATTATTATTTATGTTATAATAAATAAATGATAATTGGAGGTAGGAAATGAAACCACTAAAACTATTTAATTTTAGAGATTTTTATAAAAACTTAATATATATCGAGGATAAGGAAACTCTTGAAATATTGACCAGGGGCTATGGTGTAAAGGCCAGAGGAGACGAAACAGGGCTTTTATGCTATGGTTATATGGACCACGATAAGGGCATGAGTTTTAATGTTTTATCATTGGTTAATTACCAGGGAACTGAAATTGATGAAGATGGAAATGAAAAAAGCAAGATGGCTTTTAATGATGGTCCCTTGGAAAAAAATATCAATCATACCCTAAGACTAGATGACTTATTTAATCTAAATGGAGATATTCCAAAGCTTGATCCAGACGACATGGCAAGATATGTCAATAGGGCAGTCAAGGTAAATGAGTTAAATATGGTAACAGAAGATCTTGAAGCTGTTAGATATCAAATACAATTGGATCCCTTTAGACACTTTATTTATGGAGATGATTTAGAGGCCTATGTTTTTGATGCAAGTAATAAAAAATTAGAAGGAATATGGGTTAGATCTATGGCCTTGACTGATAGGGGAGTAGTAGGAAAACTTATAACAGAAGTAAGTGATGACTTTGGCCTTAAGTTAAATGACGAAATAGCCCTACAATTATACCAAGTAGATGGTAGTATTAGACTTATGAAAATTATAGGAGAAAATTAAGAGCGTTAGCTCTTTTTTTTTATACTTGTTAAATCTTTAAAAACATGTATAATGGTTTTCATAACCATATGAAAGGAGCTATAAATGGATTTTACTTATAAATTACCTTCATGGGACCAATTACCCAGTGTGGATTTATATTTAGAGCAAGTCCTAGGCTACATAAGACAAAGTTTAAGACCTATCTGCCTAAACTCCACAATCATAACTAAAAATATGATTCAAAATTATGTTAAAAAAGGTTTTATAGACAATCCTATAAAAAAGAAGTATAAGAGAGAAGCTGTAGCTAAATTGATCGTTATTAGTCTAGCCAAATATGTAATGGAAATTGGTGAAATAGATAAGGGGATCAATCAATTATTAGATCACAAGGATATGGAAAAGGGCTATAATGCCTTTGTTGAAAGCCTATATAGTAATTTCTTAGACATAGAAGAGAATATTAAAAGGCAGGAAAAATATTATTTTAAAGAAAAAACTATAGATAGTGACTACATATCTATAGAAATATTGTGCAAGACAATAGCGGGAAAGCTTCTATTAAAAATGATGATAGAAGGCGGGGAGGAAAAATGAGTAAAATAGCTATAGCAGTAGATACTGCATCAAATATAAGTTTAGAAAAGGCAAGGGAAGAGGGACTTTATCTTTTACCTTTTGCCATTAATATGGGAGACGACACTCTTTTAGACTTGATAGAAATAAGTCCTAAGGAATTATATGAAGGTATGGACAAGGTCCTACTTAGAACAGGGGTTCCAGGTCCTGCCTATGTGGAAGACTTCTTAAAGGATATTCTAAAGGACCATGATGAGATAATTTTTATAACCATATCAGATCAATTAAGTGGTATGTACAATCTACTTAGTCTGGTAGCAAAAGAATTATCTGATAAAATTCACATAGTGGATACTAGGGCTGTTGGCATGACCAATGCCTTTATAGCAATAAAGGCTAAGGAGATGGTAGATGCAGGCAAGACTAGTAAGGAAATCATAACCTATGTGGAAAGTCTTTTGGATGAAACCAAAAGTTATGTATTATTAGACACCCTACACTACTTGATGAAGGGTGGAAGAATTAGTAAATTAAATGCTGCCTTAGGTGGTTTTATAAGAGTTAAGCCTCTTTTGGAAGTTAAGGATGGAGCTTTAAATATAGTGTCCAAAGAAAGGGGAACTGCTAGAGCCAGAAAGGCATTTTTAGCCAGACTAATAGAAGACTTAGAAGGCCTAGAAGGAAGTTCTTACTGTATTGGTCTTTACCACAGTAATAATCAAGAGGCCTGTGATAAATTAAAAGCTGAATTACAAGACTATATAGATGGGGCAGATATATACTTAGAAGAGCAGTTAACATCTGTTTTGGGTGTTCATGCTGGTCCAGATAGCGTGGGAGCATCTATTGTAAAATTAAAATAGAAGGCATTTAGTCTTCTATTTTTTCTAAAACAAACATGGTGAAAGTTCCAGTTGCTATTAAGTTATCTTCTTCATCAGTAGCATCCACATTTACAACAATGGTAGTTCTACCGTGATGGATTATTTCTGGTTTGGCATATAGATGGCCATTGGATAAACCCTTGATAAAATTAATGCTGGAGTTTAAGGTTACTACCTTATAGCCTAGGGTTGAAGCTGCAGTTCCCGCACAAGTATCCATTAAAGTAAAGATTATACCTCCGTGGATATTGCCATGGGGATTTTTAGATAAATCATTAACTGGCGTTCTGGCCAAAATATATCCCTTACCCGCTTCTACAATTTCCAAATTATTCATACAAAGAGTTTTGCTAACCTGGCTTAATAGCTCCCTAGTATTTTCACTTAAATCATCTCTAAATTTTGTTTTCATATATCACCTCTAAAATATAATAAGATTCTATAATATAAGTGAAGATATTACAAATTTTAATTATATTTAATAAAACCATAAAAAAAATGAATAAATAATGAAGTTTTATGTGAAAAGGTTTACAATAACTTTAAGGATGGAGGATTTTATGGAAAAAACTGATTTTATAAAATTAAAGAAACTTAGTCACATTGAGTATAAGGAAGATTTATTTAGGGAGATAAAAAGATATAACCATGATAATGTTTATCACAGGTCTTTAATAATCTCAGCCCTAATCCACACTATGAAAAAATATGATTTTACTAATTTGGATCAATTATATAGTTATGTAATGGATAGGGAGCTAGAAGAAATCACCAAGGAAAAACTTTTAGAGGGAATAGAAAAATATGACAAGGAAATAAACAAATTAATTAACAAGTATAGTATAGATGAGGTAAAATCTTATTTGTTTTTTGGTTACGATACAGTTTTTTCAAAAGTTCATGAAAACACCACACCAATAGGTATCATAGATCTGGTAGTTGAGCTTTTGGAAATAGATGACGGCGATAGGATTATGAATCTATATTCTGGGATTGGAGATTTCATATTGGAGGTTTATCAGGAAGGGGCTGATAATTCTTATTATGGAGTAGAGGATATAAAAAACAACTATATAGTATCCAGCTTGAGAAAATACATTTTAAATATGGATGTGGAATACTTATTGGAAGATCCCTTAAGACTTCAATACAATCAAAAGTATGATAAGATATTTTCCAACTATCCATTAAATGGAAACTATACCCAGGTCTATTCCCAGGTAAATAGAAGACTGGAAAGATATAAAATTTTATTAAATCAAAAGAGAAATGTATCAGCCGACTGGATTTATAACCTGGCTATTATGGATGCTCTTTCAGATGAGGGAAGGGCCATTGTTGTAATGTCAAACTCAGGTATTTGGAATGACTCTGACAGGGAGGTAAGAAGGTTTTTTATAGAAAACGGTTTTGTAGAAGGTGTTATAACCCTGCCAGAAAAACTTTATAGTATGTATAATATGCCAGTGAGTTTACTTATTCTTAGTCATGGTAATGACAAACTTAGACTTTTGGATGCTGGAGAAATATTTACAGCTGAAAGAAGGCTAAATGTTCTTAACAACAAGGATGTGGAAGAAATAATTTTTAATTACTACAATGAAACTAGTTTAAGTACAGTTATGGATTACGAATATATAGATAGTGATTATAACCTTTCACCAAGGGCCTACATAAATCAAAGTGAGGCAAGAACAGGTGATATTAAAATTGATAGTTTAATAACCTCCATTAAGAGGGGGGCTTCTATAACATCGAGAGAAATTGATGAACTTTCAACAGGAAGGGATAGTAAGCATAAGTACCTTATGATCCAAAATATAAATGATGGTTTAATAGACGATAAACTTTTAAATTTAACCAGAATAGATGAAGAGTATAGTAAGTTTATTATCGAAGAAAATGATATACTCCTATCTAAAAATGGTAGTCCTTTTAAGGTTGCTCTAGCAGAAAATATTAAGGACAAGAAGATTTTAGCAAATGGAAATCTTTATATAATCAAGGTTGATAAGACCAAGGCCCAGGCCCACTATATAAAGGCCTATTTGGAAAGTGACGAAGGTCAGAAAAGACTGGAAGATTTGTCCAAGGGTTCATCTATAAAAAATATTAGTATGAAGGATTTTAAAGGTCTTTATATACCCAAGTTAAGCTTGGAAGATCAGGAGCTTTTTGTGGAAGAATATATAAGGACAAATAAGGAAATAGTTCGCTTAAAGAGAAAACTCGCAGAAAAATTGGATAATAGAAATGATTTAATAGATAAATATGTACAATTCTAACTATTTTGTAGCTTAATTTATTTATAGGCTAAGATACTATATAATTAAGAAAAAGATATAAGGAGTTGTTTATGATACTAGTAGCAGGATTACTTGGAATATTATTGCTAGTTGGACTACTTAAAATCCTTTCAGTTTCAGTTAAGGTAATTAGTAAGTTGGTAGTAAATAGTATTTCAGGAATAATATTATTATTAATATTTAATCTTGTTGGAAGCATTTTTTCCACAAGTTTAGAAATTAATTTTGTAAATTCTTTGGTAGCAGGTTTCTTTGGAATACCTGGTGTAATTATTTTATTATTGTTAAACCTATAAAATATTTTATATATGATTATAATCTAATATATAGGGTAATAAATAATTAATAAAGAATAGGAGGATGAATATGGTAATTAATTATAAAGACAATTTATTTTATATAGGGGACTATGCAGATCCTGATGGATACTTAAAGACAGGTTTAGTAGACGGGGTAATTAGCATGGATTCAACAGTTGTTAAAAAAGAATTTGGTGGTAGAGGATACGCTGCTGAGCTTACTAAGGCGGTTATTGAATATGCTAAAGAAGAAGGATACAAGATTAAGCCAGTTTGTTCTTACTCAGTAAGATATTTTGAAAAAAATCCAGA
Source organism: uncultured Helcococcus sp. (assembly GCA_937926545.1). Lineage (GTDB taxonomy): Bacteria > Bacillota > Clostridia > Tissierellales > Peptoniphilaceae > CALAZW01. The sequence continues at coordinate 16,490 of CALAZW010000064.1, forward strand.
ACTTAAGGATTTATTAGCTTAGGAAAAAAGAAGTTAGTTTTACTAACTTCTTTCTTATTATTTAAATATGAAGAAAAAAATGAAAGCATCAGAACTTAAATACCTGGCCATGTTGGCCATGTTTCTAGACCACTATGCAGTTATCCTGGTAGAGGAATCTAGTTTTACATATGTTTTATTTAGAAGTATTGGAAGGATAGCCTTCCCTATTTTTGCCTTCTTTATAGTAGAGGGCTTTAAAAAGACTAAAAATCTTAAGGCTTATCTTTTCAATCTATTTATTCTTGGATTATTGTCAGAAGTCCCCTTTAATCTTATGGTTGGAGAAAAGTTTTTTGAACCTAATTATCAAAATGTTTATTTTACTCTTTTCTTAGGACTTTGCATGTTGACTTGTCTTGATAAGTCCCCTGAAAATAAAGGAATAGACTTATTGATTATAGTTGGGTTTTCCTACCTAAGCTATATTTTGAGAACAGACTATAGCATTTTTGGACTAGTCTATATGGCCCTGATCTTTGGATTGGATCAAAGGCTGGATAAATTCGTTAGTGCTGGACTTCTATTTATCACCACTCCCTGGGCCCTTGTGGGGATTTATCTGGTCTTATATGCCTATAATGGAGAAAGAGGTAAGCAAGATAAGTTATTTAACTATCTTTTTTACCCCCTTCATATTTTGGTTCTTTATTTAATTAGTGTTTTTTTATAAAACTTGTTTGCCTTAAGCCCTTTTCTTCGTGGTTTTTAATCCTAACAAAGTTTTTAATGTGTAGACTAACTGCAATTACTATTAGGATGATAGAAATAAGTATGGGGATTAAGCCATAGTTATTTACCAAGGCCAAGACCAAGAGTATGACAGGTAGGGCCATGGCTCCTATGGCTATATAGTTTGTAATCAAGGTTATAAGTAGGACAATAAAAAAAGAAATTATTCCATAAAGAGGATTTATTCCAAAAATCATACCTAGACTTGATGCAGTTCCTTTTCCACCTTTAAATTTCATGAAAAGAGGGAAGTTATGGCCCATAATAACACCAAAGCCATTTAAATAAATTGCTGTATAGTCATCAGCCAAACTGGGAAATATTTTTTTCATAAAATAGATTGATAAAAAGGCCTTTAGTATATCTAAAAGGCCTATTAAAATGCCTGTTTTTACCCCCAAGTGTTGAACGAAGTTTGAGGCACCTGAGTTTCCGCTTCCTAATTGTCTAATGTCTTGTTTTTTCCAAAGTTTTCCAATAATATAGGCAAATTGAATATGACCTATAAAGTAGCCCATCAATAGAACTAAAAAATAATCTTTCATTTTTCTCCTCTTATTTAGTTATTTGAGATAATTCTATATAATATAAGGTATATAGTCAATAAGAGGTGGATAATGGAAATAAGAAGAGCTAATAAGCAAGAGGCAAATAAGGCCTTGGAAATCTTAAAAATAGGTAGAAGAAAGATGGTAGAGGCAGGTAATCACAACCAGTGGGATGAGAATTACCCTTCCCTTTCAGATGTTAAGAGGGATATAGAAGAAGGCAGTCTTTATCTAGTTATGGAGAAAGAGGAAATCCTTGGAGTCTTCACCCTTCTAGAAGGAGAGGACCCAAGCTACAAGAAAATTTATGGGGGAAGCTGGTTGAATGAAAAGGATTATTTGACCCTTCACAGGATAGCTTCTACAGGGAGGAAAAAGAAGGTCCTAACTTATATCCTAGCTTGGACCAAGGAGAAAACTGACAATATTAGAATTGACACCCATGAAGATAATACAATAATGAAACATATTTTAGAAAAGAATAATTTTCTTGAATGTGGCTTGATTAGAGTGGCAGATGGTAGTGAGAGAATTGCCTACCATTGGTCAAAAAATTAATTATTATTGTAGTATAATCTTTTAATGTTATAATAAGCTTAATAAGGCAAACCTTTGCATTATTAATGTTAATTTTTCTTGATTAAATATTATTTAGGAGATTATTAGGAGAATAATATGAGACAGAAAAATCGTTGGTTAGTGTTGATTGCTGCCATCTTGACAAATTTGTCATTGGGGGCAGGTTATGCGTGGTCGGTATTTCAAGGACCACTTGTGGAAAAATATGGATGGATGAGTTCTCAAGCAGCACTCGCATTTAGCATTTCATTTGCTATGGTACCCGTAGCGATGATTATTTTTGGGCCTAGGGTAGATAAGAATGGACCTAGAAAATATGTGCTTTTAGGTGGAATTCTATTTGGCCTAGGAATGTTTTTAACAGGTTTTGCAAAGACTATACCTATGTTGTATCTAACATACGGCCTATTGGTAGGTTTGGGAATAGGAACTGGTTATGGAGCTACTACTTCTTCAACTGTAAAGTGGTTTCCAGATAAGAAGGGCTTGGCTGGCGGTTTGACAGCAGCAGGCTTTGGATCAGGAGCAATTATTTTAGCGCCTATTGCCAACAATATGATTAAGAATATAGGAGTATCAAAAACATTTAATTATTTAGGAATAATTTTATTAGTTGTAGTGGTTATATCATCATTTTTTATGGCTAAACCACCTAGTCCAGAGGCGACTAGTAGTCAAGCTACAAATGATGTGACCTATAAACAAATGCTTAAGACAAGTAATTTTTGGATTTTATGGATAATTTATACTATGGGAGCTGTAGCAGGAATGATGATTATATCCAATGCTAAACCTATAGCAGAGACCTATAATTTATCAGCTAATCCAGCCTTGATTGTAAGTATTGTCGGCCTGGCAAATACTATGGGAAGGATAGTATGGGGGACAATATCTGACAAGATGGGAAGATATATGACAATAATACTAATGTTTATAGCTTCATCTATAGGATTACTATTATTGGGTAAATATGATGTAGTGGGAAATAGTATGGCAATATTAGGTATTGTGCTAGTAGCCCTTTCCTTTGGTGGTTTCCTAGGAATTTTCCCAGGAATAACAGCTGAAAACTGGGGAATTAAAAATGCCAGCTCCAATTATGGATGGTTGTTTACAGCCTATGGAGTAGCGGCTATTTTAGGACCAGTTATAGCAGCTAAAATAGTTGAAGCTAGTGGGGATTATGCAAGGGCATTTACTATTGCTATAACTATGGCTGTTGTTGGAATTGTATTTACCATATTTTATGTAAAGAAGGAAAAGAACAAGGTATAAATTAATTCAAGAAAAATTAACAGAATAAAGCCATTGAATAAATGGCTTTTTTTCAATAAAATACAAGTAGGATGGACATAGGAGGAGAATATGAATTTAAATGAATTACTAAATATTAAGTACCCAGTAATACAAGGTGGGATGGCTAGAATAGCCAGAGGTAAATTAGCAGCGGCTGTATCTAATGCAGGAGGTCTAGGCCTTGTAGGAACAGGTGGTTTTACTATAGAAGAATTTAGAAATGAAATTAAGATAGCTAGAGAAAACCTGGAAGAGGGAAAAATCTTTGGGGTAAACTTAGTTTTAATAGAAAAAGATATAGAAGAAAAAATAGAAATAACCATAGAAGAAAAAATTCCAGTAGTTACCATGGGAGCAGGCAATCCAGCCCCTTATATGGAAAAATTATTGGGAGCAGGCCTTGTGGTTATACCTGTTGTTGGTAATACAAAGATGGCTAAGAAGGTGGAAGCTTTGGGCGCCCAAGCTTGTATAATAGAGGGTATGGAAGCAGGAGGTCACCTGGGTAAGATGGGCTCTATGGCATCAATCTTACAAGTATCAAGCTTAGTAGATATACCTGTAATAGCTGCAGGAGGAATTGGACACGGAGCTCAAGTCTTAGCGGCCCAAGCCATGGGAGCAGGAGGAGTTCAAATGGGAACAAGATTTTTAGTAGCTGAAGAAACTGAAATCCATGAAAACTTTAAACAAGCCTTAATAGATGCCAAGGACTATGAAACAGATATTACAGGAGTAACTAAGAATGAACCTGTAAGACAGCTATCCAATGAAATGACCAAGGCCTATATTAAAAAAGAGTTCGAAGGAGCTGATTCTCAAGAACTTACTGACTTGGTTAAAGGATCCTTGTCCAGAGCTATTTTTGAAGGAGATGTGAAGACTGGTTCTATGATGGCTGGCCAAATAGTGGGTATCTTAGACAAGGTACAAACAGTTGAAGAAATCTTTGAGCAAATGGTTAAGGAATATAAAGAAGCGAAAGAAAGTATAGAAAAGAACGAAGATTTTTTATTTTAAGCTAAGCCTCCTTTGGAGGCTTTTTTTAGGAGATGCTATGGAATTAAATAATTTAAGGAAAATATTAGAAAATAGAGAAACCAATCCTTTGGGAGTAAAGTCTAAATTTGCTGTACTCCTACCCTTATATTACGAGGAAAAGGATGATCGTTGGTATATCTTATATGAGAGAAGGGCTATGTCTCTTAGAAAGCAGCCTGGAGAAATATCCTTCCCAGGAGGCCAGTTGGAGAAAGATGAAAGTTTTAAAATGGCAGCCATAAGAGAGACCATGGAAGAGTTGGAGATAGGTGAGCAAAATATTGATGTTTTAGGGGAGTTGGACTATATAGTATCTGCAGAAAATCTTATAGTAAGGTGTTTCTTAGGTAGGATTAAAGATATTTCCTTTGATCAAATAAAGCCCAGCCAAGATGAAGTAGATCATATTTTTAAGGTTCCCTTGGATTTCTTCTTGAAGACGGAACCCTTGGTATATTCCCTGCCCATGAAAATAGAATTGGTGGATGACTTTCCTTATTATTTAATACCCAATGGCAAGAAATATGATTTTGCCAAGGGAAAACATGAAATAATTTTTTATCAGTATGAAGATTACACTATATGGGGCTTTACCGCTAAGATGACCTGGGGCTTCATTGATATTATAAAGAACAAGGGGGAAGAAATATGCAAGCATTAAGTAATTTAAAAATATTAGATTTTACAACACTATTACCAGGACCTTATGCCAGCCTGGGACTGGCTGATATGGGGGCACAAGTCCTTAAGATATCATCGTCTTCTAGAAGGGACTTGGTTTTGGACAATGGCCCCTTGATAGAAGAAAATGGAGTTACAGCCAATCAAGCCTGGTTAAATAGAAATAAAGACACCATGTTTTTAAACTTAAAAAATGATAAGGCCAAGGAAGTCATAGAAAAGTTAATAGTGGAAGAAGGCTATAATATTATCATAGAACAGTTTAGACCAGGGGTCATGGAAAGATTGGGGCTTGGCTATAAAAACTTAAAAGAAATAGACCCTAGTATAATTTATTGCTCTATAACAGGCTATGGCCAATATGGAGAAATGAGTCATAAGGCAGGTCATGATATAAACTTTGTGGCTAGAAGTGGCATAATGTCCCACTCAGGAAGAAAAGATGGGGGACCTAGTCTTACAGGTATGCAGATAGGGGATTTGGCAGTAGGTTCAATGAACTCTATCATAGGTATTTTAGCTGCTCTAAACTATAGGAATATGACTGGTGAGGGCCAATATATAGATGTTAGTATGAGTGATGGCCTTGTTCCTTTTAATTCTTTAGATGGAAGTAATTTTTTAGTTTCAGGTCAAATGCCAGAAAGGGAAGGGGAACTGTTAAATGGTGGAAGTCTTTACGACTATTATGAAACCAAGGACCAGGAATATATTTCTATAGGGTCTCTAGAACCTAAGTTTTTCAAGGGACTTTGTGAACTTATAGATAGACCGAACTGGATAGAAGAAGGAATGGATCCGCTTGATATTAGCAGGAGAAAGAAAGATTTAGAGGAAATAATAAAGACTAGAACCAAGGCACAATGGGAGGAAATATTTAAAGACGAAGACCTTTGTATAGAGCCTGTTCTTAATTTGGATGAGCTACTAAATAAAGACCAGCATATAAAAGATAGGGAATTGGTAATAGAAATGGATTTAGAAGACGGTAAAAAGGTTAGACAATTTGCCATGCCTATTAAATTTTCCAAGAGCAAACCCCAATATAAATTTATAGGTAAAAAATTAGGCCTGGATACAATATCCATAATGGAAAATTTAGGCTATAATAGAGAAGAGATAGAAAAGTTAAAAGAGGATGGATTGTTTGACTAGGAGGATTTGTTATGGTTAAAGAGATAGCTAGCCCAAGTGGGAATATTAAGGTTTATAGAAATGGTCAGCAAATAGACTTTGAAGTTATAAAACCCCAGGCCAATAAGTATATGGCTTTAAATGCCAAGGGGATGCAGGTTGAAGTCTTTCCTGAGGAAAACCTGGAGATTTGGATAGACCTTAAGGATTATGAAGTTGGCGAAGAAATCAATTGTCTTGTTGACAAGGGCAGTTTTGAGATAGGCTTTGGCAGTGAACATATGTATAACCTACTGAAGAGGGAAGACTCCATAATTTTGGGTATGGGTTGCTTTAATACGGAAAAGTTAAATGCTAATTTGGAAGAGAACAAGAAGAAATTTAAGTATTTAAATGATACAGATTATTTTCTTCCCTATGATACCTTTGAAGTATATGAAGAAGATGATAAAAATCTAGGTTATAGTTTTATTATTATGGATGATCCAAAAAAATATAGGGATCTGGATATAAGAAGATATTTGATTATAAAAATCGCATGGGAATATAAGGGGATGCATTATGCAGAAAACCTTGTATCTACTTTAACAGCTATGGAATAGTGATTATTTCAGAGGATAATTGGGTACATATATCATGCGTGAGAATAGAGTATGAGAAGTTGGGAGTTAGGCATGAATGATGTATTTCTAATAAAAAATATAAAACCTGAAAGGGATTACGAAAATTTACAAAAGGTGAATTTTATAATAAATGGCATGGACGATGAAAATAGGGTTAGATATGTATTAGATGCCATTTTTCAAGAAAATAGCCTTTCTGTTGATAATGTAACTGTTAAATATAACGGTATTCAAATGGAAATGGAAATAAAAGAGATACCTACCATACTAAAATCTCTAGTTACTAGGGATATAGATGTATATGGTATTTATGTATTGTATGATAATCAATAATAATATTTTGGAGGATTTTATGAACAAGGAATTTTTAGATGCAATGAACGAACAAATGAACTTTGAATTTGAGTCAGCTTTTATCTATAAGGCTATGTCTGCTTATCTAGCAAGACTTGATTTGGATGGAATGGTTCATTTTATGGACATGCAGGTTGAAGAAGAAATTATCCATGGAGATGATTTCAAAGTGTTTTTACAAGACCTGGGCTATGATGTTAAATATAGGGCATTAGATCCAGGTGAAGGTGAGTATAAGGATGTTGTAGATGTATTTAAGTCAGCTCTAGAACATGAAAAATTGGTTACTGCAAATATTAATAGGCTTTATGATGAAGCTAGGGAAATTAATGATAGAAGAGCAGAAATCTTTTTACAAACCTATATACAAGAACAGATAGAAGAAGAGGATACCTTTACTAAATTAGTTACGAAATTAGAGAGAATAGATGGTAATTGGCATGGTCTATACATGTTAGATGCAGAGTTGGGAACAAGACCACAACCTACACCAATGAATCCTGAAGAGTAAGAAAGAGGCTTGGCCTCTTTTTTTTTAGATAAGAAAACCTTTTCATTGGAATAATAACTACATTATGATATAATTAACATATACATAGATATTAGTGAAGGGAGATGAAAAATAGTGTATGAAGCAAAAGTAAAGTTAACAAATGAGGTAGGTTTGCATGCAAGGCCTGCATCGTTGTTTATTCAAGAAGCAGTTAAATATTCTTCTGATATAGAAGTTATTAAAGATAATAAAACATATAATGGAAAATCAATAATGGGAATCTTGAGTATGGGAGCATCTAAGGGAGAAGAAATCACTATTAGAGCATATGGGGACGATGAAGAAGAAGCCGTTAATGCCCTTATTGATATTGTTAATAATAAATTAAAAGAATATTAAAATTATAAGCTGGTTAACCAGCTTTATTTTTTTATTTTAATAAAATATGTTAAAATGAGATGATAGGAAGAAGGTGATTAGGTGAAATTTTGGAATGAACTGACCACATTAATATCGACCATAAGAATTGCAGATATAGTAGATATTTTAGCCATAACCTTTATTATATATAAATTAATTATGCTAGTTAAGGAAACCAGAGCTGAGCAATTATTAAAGGGATTATTTATTATTTTAATTTTCTCTAAAATTAGTTCTGCCTTTAACTTATATACCTTAAATTGGGTTATCAATAATTTATTTACAGTTGGAATTGTCTTGGTTATTGTGGTATTTCAGCCAGAGCTTAGAAGGGCTTTTGAAAAATTAGGAAGGTCAAACAAATGGTTGACCAATATTGTAAAGATAAAGGGAGAACAGTCCACATATAAGGCTGATGAGATAACCAACGCAGTGGCTTCTTTGGCAAGACAGAAGATAGGAGCCTTGATTGTAGTTGAGAGAAATGTAGGTTTATCAGATATAGCAGAGACGGGGACCTATATAAATGGTTTGGTATCAAGTGAGTTACTAATAAATTTATTTATTCCAAACACACCCTTGCACGATGGGGCAGTGATCATAAAAGATGATAAGATTGTGGCCGCAGGATGCTTTTTACCTTTGACTTCCAATATGAATCTTTCCAAGGAATTGGGAACAAGGCATAGGGCAGCTATAGGTATAACGGAAAAGAGTGATGCTTTTGTAATAATTGTCTCAGAGGAAACGGGTATTATTTCAACAGCTCAAAATAGTAATATATCAAGACACGTTGATACAGAGACCTTAAGAGGAATGCTTTACAAGGTGTTTTTAGGGGAAGAAGATAGAAAAGACGAAATAGATGGAGGATTTAATGAAACAGTTAAAAAATAATTGGGCAGCCAAATTAGTTTCTTTAATACTGGCTATTATCCTTTGGTCTTTTGTTATTGGAAGTGAGAATCCAACTATAAAAACAACCCTATATAATGTGCCTATCACCATTGAAAACTCAGAAAAATTGGATGATAAGGGCCTGGTACTGATGAATGACTATAAAAAGTATACAGATGTTACTGTCAAGGGAAAGAGAAATCAAATCTTAAACATAACCTCTTCCCACATAAGGGTTATAGCTGATGTGGATAACTTTAATGAAGGAACCCACCTGGTAAAGATGAAATATGAATTTCCAGAAGGTGTTAGTTTAGCCAATGCACCTTTGACCATAGACCTGGATATCCAAAAGATAATCAAGAAGGATTTCCAAGTTATGATTGAAAACAAGGGAGAGTTGGGAGAAAACTATATTTTAGAGAGCATAGTTTCATCACCAGAAAAAATAACAGCCGTGGGACCAAGGTCCATAATGGAAAATGTGGAAAAGATAGTAGCAGAATTTGACTTGGATGGGGTTACTAATAATATAGTGACAAATGTCAATGTCTACCCTGTAGACAAGAATAATAAATTTGTAAATGATTTGGATCTAGGGCAAAATTTTGTTAACCTTAATGCTACGATTTTAGAAATGAAGGAAGTTGAAATCAAGCCTTCCACAATTAATGACTTGTCAGATGACATAAGACTAAAAAACATTTCAATAATACCAAATAAGCTTTATATTAAGGGAAATGTTAAGGAAGTAGACAAGGTTGATTTCTTGGAAACAGAAAATATTGATTTAAGCAAGATTAGAGAAAATAAAATTATTGACATTAAGTTGAAATTACCAGATAATATACTACTGGCTAGTGATAAGATAGATATTAAGGCTAATATTGAAATAGATAAGATGGAGGACAAGGAAATGGAAATACCTCTATCCAACATTATCATAAAAAACTTAAGCGAGGATAGGAAGGTAGAATTTATCAGTAAGGATAAATTTAAGGTTAGGTTAAAGGGGTATGAAGAGGACTTAAGAAATCTAAAAATATCTGATTTGACTATAACTATGGATATGAAGGGAAAAATTCCTGGTGATTATACATTAACACCTAGCGTTAAAAATGATAAGATTAGAACTGTTAGTGTTGAAGACATCAGATTAAAGATAATAGAAAAATAACGGAGGAAATTATGTCAGAAGTAAGAGTAAGATTTGCACCAAGTCCAACAGGATATGTTCATATAGGTGGTTTGAGAACTGCCCTATATAATTATTTATTTGCCAGAAATAAGAAGGGTAAATTTATTTTAAGAATAGAGGATACAGACAGAACAAGACTTGTTGACGGAGCTTTAGAAAACCTAATAAATGTAATGAATTGGGCTGGCCTTGAATACGATGAAGGTGTTTATGTAGAAGACGGTAAAATCGTAGAAAAGGGAGAATTTGGACCATATATTCAATCAGATAGGGTTGATGCAGGTATCTATGATAAATACATCGATCAATTGATAGAAGAAGGAAAGGCTTATTATTGTTTCTGTAGTCAAGATAGGATTGACAACTTAAGAGAACAACAAAAAGCTGATGGTTTAATGCCTAAATATGATGGTTTATGTAGGGGACTTACAACTGAAGATGCCAAGGAAAGAATAGCAAATGGAGAAAAATATGTTGTTAGACTTAAGTTGCCTGCCAATAAGGATATTGAATTTGATGATTTAATCAAGGGTAAAATATCAATTAATACCAATGACATGGATGACCAAGTTCTAATAAAATCAGATGGTTTTCCTACCTATCACTTTGCTGTAGTAGTAGATGACCACATGATGGGGATAACTCACGTAGTTAGAGGAGACGAATGGATATCATCAACTCCAAAACACGTTTATTTATATGAAGCCTTTGGATGGCAAGCACCTACCTATGTTCACCTACCAACAGTATTAGGTGAAGACGGTAAAAAATTGTCTAAGAGAAAGGCAGACGTTGCTGTAGAAGACTTTGTTCAAAAAGGCTATATAAAGGATGCTTTAATCAACTATATTGCCCTAGTAGGTTGGTCACCAGCTACAAATGAAGAAATATTATCCAAGGAAGACCTGATAGAACAATTTACCTTTGATAGGGTATCTAAAACAGGTGGAACCTTTGACGTTAAAAAATTAGACTGGGTAAATGGTCACTACTTAAGAGAACTTGACGATCAAGAAATAGCCAAGGAAATCAAACCTTTCCTTGTGAATGCAGGTTATGTAGAGGAAGATGTGACTGAGGAATATATGCTTAAGTTGGCAGAAACCTTTAAGACTGCTATAGATAAGTATTCTGAAATAGTTGAAGAAGCTAAATTGTTATTTAAAAATGTGGCTGACGAAGATTTCTTTGAAGAAGAAGCAAAAGAAGCTTTAAAGGCAGAAGAATCTAAAACTGTTTTAAAAGCATTTAAGAAAGAAATTGAAGAAAATGGAATAGACGATGAAATAGCTCAAACTATTATGAAGACTGTTCAAAAAGCATCAGGAATCAAGGGAAAACCTTTATGGTTTGCAGTAAGATCAGCCTTGACAGGAGCTGTACATGGTCCAGACCTTAAGAATACATTTGTTTTACTAGGTAAGGATGAAATTCTTAATAGAGTAAACTATGTATTAGAAAATTTTTAGGTGGAATATGAAAGTTTATAATACGCTAACGAGAAAAAAAGAAGAATTTAAAACTATAGAAAAAGACAAGGTTAAAATGTATGTTTGTGGTCCTACAGTTTATGACTATATTCATATAGGTAATGCCAGACCATTAGTTGTATTTGATACTTTTAGAAGATACTTGGAATACAAGGGTTATCAAGTTGATTTTGTAATGAACTTTACTGATATAGATGATAAGATAATCAACCGTGCCCAAAAAGAAGACGTTGATTTTAAAAAAATATCTGAAAAATATATAGGAGCCTTTAGGGAAAATGCCAAGGGATTGAATGTGGATGATAGAGCTATCCACCATCCCAAGGCAACAGACCACATAGATGATATGATATCATTTATTGCGGACTTGGAAGAAAAAAGTGCTGCCTATGATTCATCAGATTCAGTTTATTTTAATATATCAAAGGCTAAAAACTATGGTAAATTGTCAAGGAAATCCATTGATGATTTAGAGGTTGGATCCAGGGTAGATATAAACGATAATAAAAAAGACCCTATGGATTTTGCCCTTTGGAAAAAACAAAAGTCTCCTGATGAGCCTGCCTGGGATAGCCCATGGGGCAAGGGAAGACCTGGTTGGCATATAGAGTGCTCGGTTATGGCCAAGTGTACCCTGGGAGAGACTATAGATATTCATGGAGGTGGTGAAGATTTACAATTTCCCCACCATGAAAATGAGATAGCCCAATCAGAGACCTTGCATGACAAGTCATTTGCCAATTATTGGATGCACAATGCCATGATTACAGTAAATAGGGAAAAGATGGCCAAGTCAAAAGGAAACTTCTTTACCCTACATGATATAGAAAAGGAATATGACCTAATAATAGTTAGAATGTGGTTGATATCAGCCCACTATAGAAGTCAGATAGACTTTTCTGTAGAGGCCATGGAGCAAATGCAAAGAGCCTATGACAGGTTAAACAATACTAGAAAACTATTGGAAAGATTAATAGAAAACTCTAAAATTGATGACCTTACAGAAGAAGAAGGACAATTTTTAGAAGAAATAAAAGCTTTTAGGCCTAAATTTGAAGAGGCTATGGATGATGATTTAAATACAGCCAAGGCCCTAGCCTATATATTTGATTTATCCAGATTATTAAACTCCAAGATAGACGAGAATTCTTCAAAAGAACTATTGGAAGAAAGTCTTAAGGAATTTATTTTATTATCAGATATTTTAGGAATAGTCTATAAGGACGATGAGCTTGTAGATGAACAAATAGAAAGCCTAATAGAAGAGAGAAGTCAGGCAAGAAAAGATAAAAATTGGCAAAGAGCCGATGAAATTAGAGATTTATTAAAGGAAAAAGGTATAGAGCTAAAGGATACTTCAACAGGAGTTGTTTGGAATCGAGTGAAATAACAACCTTTAGTATGGAGGTTATTATGTCAGAATATGTAGTTGGAAGAAATGCAGTTATAGAGTATCTATCCAGTGATAAGGAAGTGGACAAGTTATATGTTCAAAAGGGAGACCTGAAGGGATCCATTAGAAAGATACTAGCTATGGCAAGTCAACAAAGATTATTGGTTGTTGAAGTAGATAAAAGAAAATTAGACGAAATGTCTGAAGGAAGAAACCACCAGGGAGTATGTTTATTAGCTAGTGAATATGAATATTACAGCCTGGATGAAATAATAGATAAGGCAAAGGAAAAAAGCAATCCTCTAATAATAATCCTAGACCAAATTACAGACCCTCATAATTTAGGAGCAATTATTAGAACAGCTGAAGCAGCAGGAGCGGATGGAGTTATTATTCCCAAGAGAAGATCTGCCACTGTAAATGCAACTGTCCATAAAACATCAGCGGGAGCTACAAGCTATATGAAGGTTTGTAAGGTAACCAATATAAATCAAAGTATTGAAAGATTAAAAGCAGAAGGATATTGGATTTATGGAGCAGATGGAAGGTCTAGTCAGAAGTATACAGATATAGATTATTCAGGACCAGTTGGCCTGGTTATAGGCAATGAAGGCCAGGGAATATCTAGTCTTGTAAAGAAAAACTGTGACCAATTGGTGACTATTCCCATGCTGGGAAAAACTGAGTCATTAAATGCGTCAACTTCAGCAGCCATCTTAATATATGAAGTATTAAGAAGTAGAGATGCCAAACTATAAAGAGAAATATTTAGTAGTAGACGGCTATAATATAATTAATAGCTGGGCTGAGTTAAATGAACTAAAAGATTTATCATTGGATGATGCTAGGGAGAAACTCATAGACTATATGTCAGAGTTTAAGAGCTTATCCGATGAAAAAATAATAGTTGTATTTGACTCGTATAAAAAAGAGGGGTCGGTCAGAACGATCATTAAGAGGAAGGGTATAGAAATAGTTTATACTGAAGAGGATGAACTAGCTGATAACTATATAGAAAGACTCGTATCCAACAAGAAAAAATATCAGGAATACAGAGTAGCTTCTTCGGATTCAATAATACAAAGCATAATTTTAGGCAGAGGTGCCACTAGAATTTCTGCAAATGAATTATTGTTAGAATACAATCAGAAAAAATCCTCCACGTTAAGTAGGAATAAGAAACAATATTCCAAGAGAAATAAAAATATTGTTCAACTAGATGATGAACAAATCAAAAAACTAGAAAAGTTTGAAAGGATTTTGAAAGAGGATAAATAAATGACAAAAAAAGTATTATTAGGAATGAGCGGGGGAGTAGACAGCTCGATAGCAGTAAAGCTTTTACAAGATGAAGGCTATGACGTATTGGGTGCTACAATGAAATTGACAGATGACAAGATAGTAAAGCACAATCATTTGCCAGAATCTATTTCTGATGCAAAGAAGGTGGCTAATGCCTTTAATATAGACCATATGGAAGTGGACTTTAAAGATGAGTTTAATAGACAAATTATCTCATATTTTGTTGAAGCCTACGAACAAGGAACTACACCAAATCCATGTATTGTATGTAACAAGCAAATTAAATTTGGTAAGTTTTTGGATTTGGCAATCGATGAAGGTTGTGACTATGTTGCGACAGGTCACTATGCTAAAATTGAAAAAGATGAAACCACTGGAAGATATTTATTGAAAAGAGCAGTAGACAGTAAGAAGGATCAAACTTACTTTTTATACAGATTAAATCAAGATGCCTTATCCAGATCCCTAATGCCTTTAGGTTATTATACCAAAGATCAAGTTAGGGAAATAGGTAAGGAAATGAAGTTGGAAATAGCAGGTAAGAAGGACTCAGAAGAAATTTGTTTTGTTCAACATGAAGATCATGGATCTTTTATTTTGAGAATGAATCCAGATGCTGCCTTTCCAGGAAACTTTGTTGATGAAGATGGTAAGGTTTTAGGTCAACACAAGGGAATAATCCATTATACAGTAGGTCAAAGAAGAGGCCTGGGAATCGCCACAGGCGAAAGAATCTTTGTATCCAACATAAACCCTAAGAGAAATGAAATAACAGTCTCTGATGTGGATTCTATTATGAAGACAAAGGTTATAGTTAAGGATATCAACTTAATTCCATTTGATAGCTTTGAAGGTGAAATGGAAGTTACTACTAAGATTAGACATAGTATGATCGAATATCCAGCAAAAATAAAAATGCTTGATGAAGATACTATTGAAATAAAATTTGATTCTCCTGTTAGAGGACCAGCAAAGGGACAATCAGCTGTATTTTATGATGGTGATATTGTGGTTGGCGGAGGCTTTATTGTCGACTATAAATAGGTAAGAAAAGTTTAGGATTAATTTCCTAAACTTTCTTATAAATTTAGTTGACATTTATTTTTTATAGTAGTATAATCAATATTGTTGATGAGACAAGTTCCGTTAGCTCAGGTGGTAGAGCAACTGACTCTTAATCAGTGGGTCCAGGGTTCGAATCCCTGACGGAGCACCAAGCAAAGCGCTAAACTTACAGGTTTAAGCGCTTTTTTCTTTTGCTCTAAAAAGTCAAATATACTTGATAATATACCCATAATTTTTTGCGGTTGCCTACAAAAATAATTACAAAAAACAAAAAATATTAAGACGACTTTAATTTAATAAACTGGTCATTAAATATATATTAGAAATCCACTTCTAATATTGTTTGATTTCTGTAAGAATTAAGCCTCTACTAGTAGATTTATAAGTATATAGGCTCGTTTTATTGTTGTAAAAGTCATCAATTAAAAAATATATTTTATCAATTCCATTAAGGTCTAATTTAGAGATTTGATATATTATATCTGTTATTATATTTTTAATTTCATCATTATTTATACTAGTTTTGTTATTTTTTCTATATTCTCCAGCTATTATTACGGTACATAATTTTGAGTTGTTTTTTTCTTTATAGGTATTTACATAATTTAGATCTATAGCTTCATATATTTTTTTCCTTTGTTCGACAATATGGATAATTTTTTTTCTAAATCATAAAATTCTTCACATGTCATATCTATTTTATTAATGGGTACTTGTTCGAGTTCTAATCCCCTCGAACTATCCGACTTAGTTTTTTCATCATAAAAAACACAGGATGATAAAACGAATAAGACTAGCAATGTACTTACACATAGATTTTTCATGTATCTCCTTTCTGCAGTAGATGTAAGATTCTAAAATTAATTATTATTATTATATGGATAGATATAAATATTATTATTATCATATTCCAGACAAAAAATATCTTTGATATCATACCCTCTTTTATTTGTTTCTAAGGTTAATCATCCCTCACTTTTATTTAATCTTTCTAGATCAATATGATTTATCTGTCCGTCCTCAATCAGAATCCAACCTAAGTCATTATCATTTTTTTTAATAACAGTTAACTGACCATTTGATTCTAACCAAATTGTTTTTATTTGGTTAATGGATGGGTAACCCATTTGATGTAATTTAGGTATAATATCATCAGCTGTAAGGTTTATTTGATTAAAAGACTTTGTTTTAAATTGTCCATTGTCCATCAGTAATATGGGTTTTCCCTCTATAGTTCTTTTTGCTTTTAGGTTTTTACTTTTAAAATAGTTGACTAGTAACATTAAACTTCCCCAGGATAATATGGCTAAAAAAATCTTAGTAAAGATATATCCATATTATAAATAATGCCACCTATAATACCTCCAAGAACATAATTACCAATTTGGTCAAGAGCTGAATTTGGTGCTATTTGCATTTTCCCTAAAAGGTGCATATAAATTAATAAAGAAATAAACCCAATGGCTAGTCTAATAAACATTCTAAATATTAACATGACTCTAATCTCCTTTCAAAAACTTTATTTAAATTAAAACTAAGATATAAGAATATAAATTCTGATATATTTGTATAAAAACATATTCTTATATTTGATATGTATAAATCATATCAAATAAACAGGATAAAAACACAGATAAATATCGAAAATGAGAATTATAATTAATATATTTTTATATTATACCTAATAAATATGAATATTATGTTTTGTCTTATTGATTAAGGGGTAGTAATTGAATGTAATAAAATATATTCATAGGAGGTTATTATGGGATTGATATCTTGGATTATTTTAGGTGCTTTAGCCGGTTGGCTAGCAAGTAAGTTTATGAATACAGATTCTCAAATGGGAGGATTAGCTAATATATTGGTTGGTATAGTGGGCTCTGTTGTTGGAGGATACGTTATGAGTTTCTTCAACAAAGCTGGAGTTCAGAACTTTGATTTATATTCATTAGGAGTAGCTTTTTTAGGATCAGTTGTATTGTTAGCTTTGTATAAGGCGATAAGGAGGCAGTGATGAGAAAGAAAAATAATAGAGAACAACCTAAGAAAAAAGGTTGGTTAGCATTAATTTTATCATTTATAGGAATTAAGTATTTAATAGATAAGAAAAATTTGAGAGATAAAAAATAAGGAGGACTTTATGAATAAAAATATTTTAGAAGGAAAATGGGGACAATTAAAAGGATCTATCCAAAAAGAATGGGGTAAGCTTACAGACGATGATATGGATAAGATTGGTGGAGACATCAATAAGTTAAAAGGAAAATTGCAAGAAGTCTATGGTATGACAGAAAAAGAAGTAGAAGAACAATTAAAGAAAATTAAAAAATAAAAATAATAAATTAAAATATTAATGAAACCCTCAAATCTTATAAGGATGGAGGGTTTTTTTATGCCAGGAAATTTATAAACAATAGATTCCAAAAAAGACATAAACATAACTGGGTTTGTGTAATATATCACTCAAAAAGGAAGTATACAGGGAGTAGCTGTATAAACATCTTAAATATATGAATATATTTTGCTGAAAATATTTTATATATGATATGGTTAAGATAGGGGAGGAGGAGTCATGAAGAAGACTATTAAAAACATATGGTTTTGGATTTCTATTATTTTAGCTGTAACTTTACTGTTTTTTATAGAAAGACCTAGTAATCAAGAATATCTTGATTTAAAAGAGGAATATGATGATCTTTTAGTTGTTAATAGTAATAATAAGGCTGATATGAAATCACGAGAAACGGCTTTTGAAGAGAAATTGAAAGTCGAAGAAAAAAAATATGAAAGATTAAAAAAAGAGTATGAGCCATATGTAAAATTGAGTAAGTTAGAAGCGAAAAAGAAGGCTGAAATTTTAGAGCAAGAGCAGGAAAAGAAGAAAAAAGAGGAAGAATTAACTAAAAAGAAAGCTGAGGAAGAAAAAAAGATAGCTGAACGGGAAAAGGAAAAGAAAAAAGAAGCAGAAAAGAAAAAAGGATATAACACAGGCATAACCTTTGATCAACTTGCAAGAGACCCAGAAGTTAATTTAAATAAAAAGGTTAAATTTAGTGGAAAGGTTCTACAAGTTATGCAAGGGGATTTTGAATACCAATTGAGATTAGCTATTGATGGAAACTATGACCAAGTAATCTTTTTAAGAATAGAGAAGGTATTATTTGAAATAAATAGAGTTTTAGAGGACGATTACATAACCATCTATGGTATATCAGACGGACTTGTAGAGTATAAGACTGTTATGGGGGATACAAGAAGTATACCTAGTATTACTGTAGAAAAGCATGAATTGAACAAATAAGAAAAGGAAGAGTAAATAATCTCTTCCTTTTTCATTTATCTTTTTGACTTTCTCCAGCCTGCAGCCCTTGCTTCTTTTTCTGTGTTAAACCATCTCTCACCCTTAGAGGTATCTATTTTTGTTTTATTATAGTAGGCGCCTCCTGGTAGGTGATATATTTTCTCACCCTTGCTATTAATATTTCCCTTTATTTTACCCTTGCCAGCCTGACTGGAAGAAGGGGGAAGGGAAGATCCTCCTGAATTGTTAAGGGCCATACCTTGGCTCCATAAGCCTACATTTTTATTTCTCGCCTCTCTCTCCAAGTCTAGAAAGTCCTTAGTATATTTAACATTTGGTGGATAGGTAGCAACTTGGGCGTAACCAGACCTTAAAAGAGTTTTATTAAACATTACATTGTCCAGATAGACATAGGCCAGTAGTCTACCATAATGGTCTCTTGCTTGGACATCGAATTCAAGAGAAACGTGCTTACCTGTTAATTTATTTTTAGTAAAATTAGAAGCCTTGACTCCTAGATAGGAGTTTTTAGACTTATCTGGATGGACTGACTCAGGGGTGTCTACTCCTATAAGTCTTAGTCTTTCATCCTTGCCTTTAAAATTTACGATTATGGTATCGCCATCTACAACTCTTACCACTCTATAGAGTTGAGTTTTACTTGCTTGGACAAAATTCTTATGAATTTTTACCTTTTGATTATTAAAATTGGTATGAAAGTAATTGCCCTGGTAGTAGCCTGAAAATACATTGTTTTGATAGGCCTTGCCAACTACCTTATTGGACTCGTTTCTCAAGTTAACCCTGGATTTTACAGCTATAGTTGTTTTTACCGGTTCATGGGAAACAAAATTTTTATGAACCTTGTTTATAGGTAGCGAATTTTTAGAGTCACTTATAAAGTAATAGTTGCCACTTAAAAATCCATAGTAAGATTCACCCTTATGTGCCTTGGCTACAAGTTTTCCAGAACTATCTCTAATGTTTACATTATTTGCTATGAAAATTTCTTTTAACTGTCCTGGTCTTATAATAAAGTTAATATGAATTTTAGCAGCCCTATTATTAAAAGTAGTGTAAAAATAGTTTCCTTTTACATATCCACTTAGACTATTGCTGGCATAGGCCTTGCCAATAATATTATTATTCATATCTCTCACATTTACATTGGCCCTAATAATAATATTTTCATTTAAATGAGATGTAATAAAATTAGTATGAACTCTATATAGACTCTTGGCTTCTGAAAAATAGAAGTAGGAGCCCTTCTGGTAACCTGTTAACTGTTCTCCGACCTGGGCCTTTCTAACTATTGTTTTACCAGTCTCATCTCTCACATTGACCCTGGTTTTAACATAGACATCTACCAGGTCTTGGCTGCTTATATTTACATCTTCAGCCAAAACTAAGCTATTGGTCGTTACTAAGGATGAACTTAAAATCCCCAGTACCATTAGCAAGGAAATAAACTTATTAAATTTTTCTCTCATATACAACCTCCACTTAAGTAAATTATACAATAAAGAGAAAAAAACTGCATAAAAAAAGCGCTATTTTTAGCGCTTGTCTTATTTACTTAATTTTGCTTTTAATTCTATAGTATCCTTAGCATCATTATTTTTTTCTAGAGTAAAGATAACTTCACTGCCTTCTTCAAGGTCTCCATCAAAATCATAGGTTATTTCACCACTTTGGAAGACTTCTCTTTTTTCAAGAATTCTAGGAGCTAGGGCTGCTGATATTTCACGGGCCTTTCCTTCACTATCTCCAATCTTTAATGAAATAGGT
>CALAZW010000065.1 GCA_937926545.1 uncultured Helcococcus sp.
TCTATTAACTATTTGTCTTATTAATGACTAAATACAAAAAAAGCCATCTTTTGATGGCTTAGGCGTTAACTTTCTTTTCTTGAAATTTTTTTAATCCCCAGTGGGTTCCTACTATGGCTAGGTTAAAAACTATAAATATTCCCATGGTATAAATGGTTGATGGAATAAGTCCAAGGATATCCTTTAGAATAGGAGGCTTGTTTAAGTAACAATAATTGGAATTTATCCTAGTATTAAAAATCAAGACTATAAGGTGGTAAACATTGGTAAATAAAAGCATGTCTTTAAGAGTTCCCATGGTTAGAGCCTTCTTATCAACTACTAAAAAGTAGAAGCTTCCCCATAAAAGAAGAAGATGACCTATAAAGAAGGAATAATAGCTATAATGATCAGGTCCAAAAGGATCTAAAACCGGTGTTAATAAGGCTATTATGGCTCCCATAAATCCCCAGTACATACCTATATATTTTAATTTATCCAACTTAAATATATAACCTACTATCAAGGCTATGATTGCTATCCTACAGTTAAAAAGTGGCAGTGATTCTTGAATGGTAAAGTAACCTGAAAAGGCATACCAGCCATATAATAATACTTGCTGAATCAACAAACCATAAATTATCGTATTTATAATCCATTTTTTTCCACTTACATATACCCTATTTCTATATAAATAAATAAGTCCTAGTAGGCCTATGGCCAAAATAATAAAATGGGTCAAGGTAAATGATTTAAAATAATAAGTGCTGGGGTTTCCCCTAAAAAATCTTTCTAAATATTTCATTTTATACCTTCCTTAATATAATAATCTTATTATAGTACTTTTCTTCCTTCCTTGTATTACTATTTTGTAAGTTATGACAGAATGACTATTTTATGCTATAATTTTGATTTATAAGCTATAGAAAGAGGTTGAAGATGGAGAATTTATTTATACCTACAAATTATAAAACAGATATGGACCTATTAGAGACTCAGATTTTAATAAAAGATATCAAGGACTATTTTGAAAAAAGTTTAGCCTTAAGATTGGATTTAATTAGGGTATCAGCCCCAATGTTTGTTAAAAAGTCATCTGGCTTAAACGATAATCTTACAGGCGTTGAAAAACCAGTATCTTTTAAAATAAATGAAAAGAAAAATAGTAAATCACAGGTAGAGATTGTTCACTCCCTGGCTAAATGGAAAAGATATGCTCTAAAAGACTATGACTTCCCCCTTCACAAGGGACTTTATACAGACATGAACGCTATTAGGGCCTTTGAAGACCTGGATAATACCCACTCCATCTATGTGGACCAATGGGATTGGGAAAAGGTAATATCTAGAGATGATATTAATGAAGACTACTTAAAAGAAACTGTAAAGGAAATATATAACTCCTTTTTAGACTTGGAATCTTTCTTAATGCATAGAATTAACGGCTATGAGAAACTCTTAAGTGATCAGATCTATTTTATTAGTTCTCAAGAATTGGAAGATTTATATCCAGATAAGACTCCTGATGAAAGGGAAAAATTAATAACCAAGGAGAAGGGGTCTGTTTTTATTACCTCAATTGGAGATAAATTAAAATCTGGAAAAAAACATGGGGATAGATCTCCTGACTATGATGATTGGCAATTAAATGGAGACATTGTAATTTGGAACCCAATCTTAGATGATTGTCTAGAACTATCCAGTATGGGCATAAGAGTAACTGGCGAAAAGCTAAAAGAACAATTAAAAAAAGCTGATGCCCTAGACAGGCTAGAATTTAATTACCACCAGCTTCTCTTGGAAGATAAGCTTCCCTTTACCATAGGTGGTGGTATTGGCCAATCGAGAATCTGTATGCTATTTTTACAAAAGGCTCATATAGGAGAGGTTCAAGCCTCAGTTTGGCCTGAAGAAATGAAAAAGATTTGTAGAAAAAATAATATTATTTTATTATAAGAAAAAAGAGTTTAGTAACCACTAAACTCTTTTAATTTATTTATTCAAGTTATAGAAACCCTCCAGTAAATCAATCATATATTTTTGATCCTTAACTCCACCCAACTCTCTAACAGAGTGCATGGATAAAAGAGCATTTCCTATATCTATATTTCTAATATTAGTCTTACTTTCACTTATTGGTCCTATAGTAGAACCTCCCCTAGCATCAGATCTATTTACAAACTCTTGATATGGTATATCTAGCTTTTTAAGTAAATCTATTAAAATAGCCTTACCGTAGGCATCTGTTGCATAAGATTTTTTTGCAGATTCTTTGATTACAATTCCCTTATTCATTAAAGGTCTATTGGTTGGATCTGCCTTATCTGCATAATTAGGGTGAACACTGTGGGCTTGGTCTGCAGATATCATAAATGAATTATAGATACTACTGATAAAGTCATCTTCACCTAGGCCTAGGGAAAAGTTTATTTTCCTTAAAACATTAATCAAAAGACCACTATCCGCCCCTTGGGTTGTTGCTGAACCAATTTCTTCATTATCAAAACCAACAAATACCTTGCTTGTATTTGATTTATCAGATGCTAAAAGACCTTCCATACCAGCGTGAATCATTGCCAAGTTGTCTAACTTACCAACAGAGATAAACTCCTCATTTAATCCCACTAGGCTGGATTTTTCTCTGGCATAAATAAATAAGTCATAGCTTAAAATTTCTTCTTCCTTTAATTTTAACTCTTCAGCCAATAAAGATTCTATTGAGAAGTCTTGATCCTGGTCTAGGGCTAATAAAGGTAGGGTATGCTTTTGAGGGTTTATATTATCCAAATTTTCCCCTCTGGACATATGAACAGCCAAGTTAGGGATAATAAATAAGTCCCTATCAAAATCCACTATCTTTACTTGTGGACTAAAAGAATCGCTTCCCTTTACATAGGCCCTACCTGCTAAAGATAAGGGTCTATCAAACCATGTATTTAATAAGGGACCACCATAAACTTCCGTATTTAAAGTGTAATAGCCATTTGATTTTATTAATGAGTTTGGCTTTACCTTAAAGGTTGGAGAATCTGTATGGGCTCCAACTATCTTATATCCTCTTCTAAGGTCATCTCCAAGCTCAAAGGCTATTATGGAAGAATCATTATGGATTAAATAATATTTTCCACCATAGGATAAGTCCCATTTTTCATTTAATTCAATTTTTTCATATCCTTCTTCTACAAATCTATCTTCAGCCCTTAATACGGCATGATACATAGAAGGACTATTATCAATATACTTTCTTAAACTTTCTATTTCTTTCATTTTACCTCCTATTTAGATGCGTTTCCTGCCACATTCAAAGCATCCCAAGTGCTGGCAAAAGGCGGTGCATAAGCAAAGTCCATAAAGCCCAACTCATCTACTGTAAGTTCTTTATAAACAGCCACGCTCAAGGCGTGTATCCTTTCAACAGCTCCCTGACCTCCGAATATTTGGCCACCTAAAATTACTCTTGTCTTCTTATCATACACCAATTTAATAAATATATCAGCTTGATTTTTAGGCCAGTAACCTGCGTGATTCTTTGTCTTTACAAAAGAAGTCTTATAATCCAATCCTATGTCCTTGGCAGCCTTCTCTGTTAAACCAGTTACACCGGCCCCATAATTTCCAGCCTTAATCATTGAACTACCCAGGCCTTTTATATAGGCCTTGTCTTCGCTGGATACTATGTTTTCTCCTATTAGCCTACCCATTTTATTGGCATAGGTTGCCAAGGGAGAGTAGACAGTCCCCATTAATTTGTTTTCCACAGTGGCACAATCCCCTGCACTATATACATCTTCTATAGATGTTCTTCCATATTCATCAATAACAAGGGCTCCATTTGCTAGTTTTTCTATCTCATCTGATATAAAGGCCGTATTAGGCTTAAATCCTAATGCTAAAACAACTGCATCAGCTTCAAGTATTTCTTCCTGGGTAACCACCTTGGTCACCTTGGATCCTTCAACCGTAAAACCTTCTAGCTGTCTATTTACTAGAACCTTAACTCCATCTTCTTCCAGGCCCATCCTAATCTTATCTGAAAATTCAGGATCAAAAGCCTTTCTCATTAAATATCCACTTCTATTTACTAGACTTACATTTTTACCCAGGTGGGCTAATTGTTCTGCTGTTTCCACTCCAATAAAGCCACCACCTATAACTACTATATTTTTATAGTCTTCAAGCTTTTCCTTGAATTCTGTAACTTGATTTAATCTGGTTATTGTATAAACATTTTGGCTATTAACCCCTTCAACTTTGGGAATTATTGGCATAGCACCTGTAGCTATAGCTAATCTATCATAGTCTTTACTTATGATTTCTCCACTGGTTAGATCCTTGACTTTAACTGTTTTTTTATCAAAGTCAATATCTATAGCCTCATGTTCTAATAATAAATTTATTCCTGCATCTCTAATTTGTTCTGGACTTCTTACCATCATCATATTTCCATCATCAAATTGCCCCCCTAAATAATAAGGTAGACCACAGGCACCAAATGAAACATAATTTTCCTTTTCTATTACGGTTACATTTGACTTTCTATTAACTCTTTTAGCTTTTGCAGCAATTGACATACCTGCTGCAATACCTCCAATAATTACTACTTCCATATTACCTCCAAATTTATATACTCTTATATATATACCTATTATTTCAAATCTTACTCAATTAAAATAATGTATTCTTCTAATATAAGAAAGGATTAAAAAAATAGTCCCTAGGGACTATTTTAATTGTTATCTTCTTCCTTGTTTTCAAGCTCATTTAGATTTTCTGATTCTTTTTCCAAGTCAGTCTCTTCTTTTTCTTCCAGATTTTCTTGATCTTCCTTAATTTCTGATTCACTCTCTGGTTGTAAGTTTACTTGACCTCCTGGATTTTCCTCTTCATTACTTGGCTTATTCTCCTCTAGAGGAGCTTGTTCCGGTTTAACATCCAGACTAAAACTAGCACTGGTTAATTCATCTATAAACCTTATAGCATCTTTTAATCTGAGAAGCTTAGCTGGATCTAGATCATTTTTTTCAACTTCACTTTTTGCTTCATAGATTAAAAATCTACTATTACCTGTTTCATCAGTAGCCTTGTCTACCCATAAAGGTATCTTATCAACCTTAGCTATGCTAGTCTTTTCATCTTCCTTTACTATGTCTACTTCCAAGAGTAAACCTACTTCTGTGGCCTGGGCTAGTTTATGATGCATATAACCACTCATAGTCTCCAGCCTTTGATTGGATATGGTATTACCTGTTGAATAAGCTACCAGGGTCTTTAAACCATCTGGTCTATCTATATATTCTACTTCCTGTACTAGATGAGGTCTGGCTCCAACTATAAGATCTGCCCCTGCTTGGGCTAACTTATTTGCCAAGTCTTTTTGGTAAGTATTGGCCCTACTATTATAGTCCTCTCCCCAGTTTAGATAGACAACTACGAGATCTGCCTTCTTGGACTTGGCCCTAGCTATACTGTCTAATAGATCTTGTCCTTCTCCTATTTGATTTATTAGTCCTTCCATTTGGTGGGACTTTATCAAATCTTCCTTATCATTATAGTATTCAGATGCAGCTATTAAGGCTATTTTTATACCATCTACATCCTTATAAATATTTGTATCCTCGCTGGGAGAAGTCTGACTTCCCAGGTTGTCTAGTCCTGCATCTTTTATTTTTTCTAAAGTTCTTTCAAATCCTGGCTTGCCAAAGTCTAAAATTCTATCTGTTGCTGTATTTACCATATTGAAACCAGAGTATTTAAGGCCTTCTAGGATTTCATCTGGTAGGTTGTATTGACCAACTGTTGAATACGCTCCCAGGTCTCCTGCCAAACTGCCTTCTAGGCTTGCTAGGGCCAGGTCAGCCTTGTCCACCCTTGGCTTAATTTTCTCAAAGATTGGCTTAAAATCATAGGTATTTTCCCCTACTAAAGAGGCTTCCATAACAGGACTTTGAGGTAAAATATTCCCCACAAAAACCAGCTTGGCCTTCTTAGGCTTTTCTATTGGTTTTTCTTCCTCTTCCTCTTCAATTATTTCTCCATTCATTTGCGCTATAACCCTTTTTCCATCTTCCTCATTTTTAATTGCATTTCCCTTGCCGTCATGCATGGGATAGTAGCATGATGAAAGAATAAAAACCAGGCTAAGTAAGAGCAAAATATTTCTCTTTTTTCCCATCTCTCCTCCTTAAATCCATCTGTCCTCTTTATTAAAATAAGAGTTCTTAAGAACTCTTATTAAAAGTTAAAATCAAAAACTTCTATAGCCTTCTGTCTAGCACTTTGAATCCTATTAAACTTGGCTTCTGTCATACTACCATCATTTTCCCTATAGTTATTAGTATTTAAAATCTTAAAGCTATTATTGCCTTGGCCATCACTTTGCTTATCAACCCAGGTCGGTATTAAATCCACATGATCAATTTGGATTTTACCATCTTTTTTACTTACATCTACAGATGCTAGTACTCCTATTTCTGTATAGGCTGCCAGGTTTTCTCCTATATAGCCGCTCATGGTCTCTATTCTTTGGTTTGATATGGTATTTCCCATAGAATAAATTATAAAGCCCTTACTTCCATCTGGTTTATCAAACATTTTTGCCTCTTGAAGGACATGGGCATGAGAACCAAAAATCAAATCTGCTCCGGCCTCAATAAATTTATCCCCCATCATTTGTTCATAGTCATTGGATCTTAGGATATACTCCTCTCCCCAATGGGGATAGACAATTACTAAATCTGCGCCCTTTTCCCTGGCTTTTTTTATATCCTCAACCACTCTATCCCCATCTCCTATGGGATTTACCATGGCATCAAAATCTTCTTCACTCAACCAAGATTCAGTCCCATTAAATGATTGGGTCACTGATATAATGGCTACTTGGATTCCCTTTACATCCATATAAAGAGTATTGTCTTCTTGTTTTTCTTTTTGAGTTCCCACATGCTTAAGGCCCGCTTTTTCTATGGCCTCTATAGTTAAGATAATACCCTCTCTCTTAAAGTCATTGCAGTGGTTATTGGCTGTCGTTAAAACGTCAAAGCCAGCATATTTTAATCCATCTGCCACCTCATCTGGAACGTTAAACAAAGGATAGGTCTCGTAGTCTCCCAATTCCTTGGACATGGTACTTTCAAAGTTTGCTATGGCCAAGTCAGCCTTTTCAACAAGTGGCTTAATATCATCGTAGTGGGGTCTAAAATCAAATCCCCCATCCTTTCTAGCAGAGTCAATAACTGGCATGTGGTTTAGGATATCTCCTGTGGCCACAATGTTTATACTTATATCTTCTTCTGCCTTCTCTTGTTCTTCTTCTCGCCCCTCTTCAGCTGGAGCTTCTTTTTCTTCTATCTTCTCAGTTTTTACAATATTTAGTTTCTCTTCCCCTGGATCTTCTTTACTGGCACACCCAGAAAAAACCAGGACAAAAGCTAATAATAAAGCTATAATTCTATTTTTCTTATTCATATCCACCTCTTTAACCATTATAGTAAATTAATATTTTTATGTCCATTAGTGTTATAATAATTATTATTATAGAAAAAGGAGTTATTATGTTATTGGATTTATTTATTACCTTTGCCAAGATTGGCGCTGTAACTTTTGGTGGTGGCTATGCCATGCTACCTCTTTTGCAAAGGGAAATTGTAGAAAATAAAAAATGGGCCAGTCAAGAAGAGATTATGGAGTATTATGCCATAGGTCAATCAACCCCTGGTATCATAGCCCTTAATACTTCCACTTTTATAGGTTATAAAAACAAGGGAGTGGCCGGTGCCTTATCAGCAGTACTAGGCTTTATAAGCCCCTCTATAGTTATAATTTTACTTATAGCAAATCTTTTAGATAAGATTTCCCATCTTGTTTTTGTTGAAAACATGTTACAGGGAATCAGAGTAGCCGTTATAGCCCTGGTTCTAAAAAGTGTTTATGGGATGGTCAAAAAAAACAATAAGTCACCTCTCAGCTGGCTTATTAGTTTAGCAGCCTTTATCTGCGTGGCCTTTATGGACCTTAGCCCTATCCTTATAGTAGTTGGCGCTGGCCTTCTAGGACTTGGTCTGGGAGGTGACAAATGATACTAGTAGATTTATTTATCGAATTTTTCAAGGTTGGCCTTTTTTCCATAGGTGGTGGTCTGGCAACTATTCCCTTTTTAATGGAACTGACCCAGAAATATGATTGGTTTAGTAAAAAAGAGCTCTTAAATATGATAGCTATTTCAGAATCTACTCCTGGAGCCATAGGAATAAACATATCAACCTATGCCGGCTATCATGCAGCAGGTATTTTAGGAGCCCTAGTAGCTACCTTTAGCTTGGTTCTTCCCTCTTTTATAATTATCATAATAATAGCCCGCCTATTAAATAAATTTCATGATAATATTTATGTTGAAAGAACCCTATCAGGTATAAGGCCTGCATCATCAGGTTTGATTTTAGGAGCTGTCTACAGCGTTATTGTCCTAACCTTCTTTAACCTGGACGCCTATAAGCTAAGTTCTAATATTATGGATTTAATAAACCTTAAGTCCCTAATCTTTTTCGCTTTCATAGGCCTTCTTATAAAAACAAAAAAAGACCTGCACCCTAGCCTTATTATTTTGCTAGGAGCTGTCTTTGGAATACTTTTAAAACTATAAATAGTCGCCTAGGCGACTATTTAATTTTAAACCTTTCTTTAAATTCTCTAGGAAGACTTCCCATTGCTTCAAAGAAAAATATATTTAATTTTCCTATATAGTCTTCCTTCCATGGCTTATTCTTACCTATATAATGGATGATGTGGGTGTTTTCTCGAACCCAGGCCAAATCCATTTCATCAGCCAACTTTTTTATACTATACATTCTTTCAGTCATATTGTACTTAAAAGAATCAATTTCCTTTATCTTGTCGGAATATAAACCACTTATAACGTCTTGATCTGGTAGGATTAACTGCTTATTTTTATCTTCTATATATTCAAAAACTTGGTCATAATCTTGTTTTTCCCTAAGCTCTTTTAGGTTCATCATCATGACCCCTGAGTTTATATATGGTCCTTCTAGCTTGGTGGTCAAGCGAATCTCATTAAAGGTCTTTAGCCCCTTTTTAACATGAGAAGCCGCTGCAAAAAAGTAGCCTTCCATATCCATATCATAAAGGTCATTAAGTGGATTTATAATGACTATATCTGGATCTAGGTAGAGTATTTTATCCATATCTTCTGGCAAATATTTTGCTGCGAAAATTCTAAAATACATTTCCAAATTATATCTTTTTGTGGTCTTAGCTGTCCTTAGATTATCCTCATCAATCTTAATTGAATGCATCTTAAGCCTAGGACAGGCTATGGTCTTTTCAATATAATCAAAATCTTCTTCTTCCAAGGTTCTATGGATGGTGTATACATCCAATCTTTCTTCTTGAACCAAGGTTAAACTCTTCAACATTACAATTAACGGATTCATGTAATTCTTATCTAAAGTAACTAAAATATCCATACCTACTCCTTATTTTAACAGATCTTCCAACTTGATAAATACCGGTAAACCATCTAACATTTCTTGTTTTATTTCCCCATTTATTAGAGGCTTTAAGTATGCTATTAATTTATCATCAAAAGCATTTTCCTTTTCATCAAACCAATCTAGAGGAATTTTCTTTTCCTTGTTGGCAATTGTTTCAACTTCCACATAGTCATAAATTACCTTATAGTCCTCAGCCTCTTCATCCCTATAAAGGGTTGATACAACACCACTATGGCCTTCTAGTCCATATTCTATAGCCTTATAGCCTAGATTATAGGCCTCTAAAGCATCTGTTTCACTTATTAATAAACTTGTCCTTTGTAGAACATTTAGTTCTATAGCCTTAGTTTTTATATCCAATTGTTCATGGATGTAATCACTTATATTTTTACCTACTCCAGCCACCATAGGATGGTTAAATCCAGTATCATGGCTTTGTACATGGGAGGTCTTAAAATAAGATTCATCATCCATAAAGCCTTCACTTACAGCTATGACAACGTTTGAATCCCTTTTTAAGGCCTTCTTAACGTCTTCTAAAATATCTTCCTTACTTAACTTCATTTCACTTAAGTAAACAAGATTTACTACTTCTCTATCATGATTGGCCAAAAGGGCACTGGCAGTCAACCAGCCGGCATTTCTTCCCATTATTTCTACCACTGAAACAGACTCTAAATCATAAATATCAGCATCCACCCTAATGGTTGTTAAATGACTAGCAACAAATTTAGCTGCTGATCCAAAACCAGGTGAGTGATCCATGCCAAATAAATCGTTATCTATGGTCTTAGGAGCTCCCATAATATAAATACCTTCAATATTATTTTTCTTTCTATAGGCATTTAATTTCATGACAGTATCCATAGAGTCATTACCACCTATGTATACAAAGTGACTTATTTCTAGTTCTTCTAATTTATCAAATATTTCCTTATAAACTTGATCATTTAAGTCCTCTGGCAATTTATACCTACAGCTACCTAAAACAGCTGCTGGTCTAGCCATGAGTCTTTCATAGTTTCCATTGAATTTTTCCTTGTCAAATTCAACTATCTTATCATTAATTATTCCTTCAATTCCATGTCTACTTCCAAATACCTTATCAAAATCCTTATCAAAGGCTGCCTTGATAACTCCTGCCAAGGTACTATTTATTACACTTGTCGGTCCTCCCGACTGTCCTACTATACAGTTCATATAGATCCCCTTTCAAATAATTAATCCTCTATGATTATATCTCATATGTGTATTTTTTCAAACCTTAACTTCCCATCCAAAAATATAGCCAATAAAAAAGAAGTTACCAGGTAACTTCTTAAGCAAGGTAGATATGTTCAATTAATATTTTTACCCCCAGTAGGATTAAAATTACCCCACCTGCAAATTCTGCCACATGTCTTTTATTTTGACCTATAAGGCTTCCTGCCTTTACCCCTATGTAGGACATGATAAAGGTTATGACTCCTATAAAAATCACTGGTGACATGGGATTTACTTTTAAAACTGAAATTGATATTCCTATAGCTAGGGCATCTACACTGGTTGCCAGGGCAATAGGTAACATGTTTTTCTTAAATACCGGACAGGCATCTCCCTGTTTAGATATTTCTATGGCCTCTTTTATCATATTCAGTCCTATAAAGGCCAATAGGATAAAGGCAATCCAATGATCTATCCTTTCTATCCTTTCCTTAAAGGTATAGCCTAAAAAATAACCTAACAAGGTCATAAGAGCCTGAAAACCACCAAACCACACTCCAGCCTCCCAGGCCTCCTTAGCCCTATTGTCTCCAGCCGACAAGCCCTTACAGATAGATGCAGCAAAAGCATCCATAGCCAGGGCAAAACCTAAAATTACTTGCTCTATAACTCCCATAAAACCTCCACAAATTAAAAGACCCAAAAAGAACTCTCGTTCTTTTTGAGTCTCGTTATTTAATATAATACCAGATATTAATCAGCATGTTGATATTATAACAATTGTTTGCCAACTACTCCCTCGCAAAGTATATTACATTATAGGGTATTTGTTAACAATAGTCAAATTACAATACCTTTACTTGCTTTACTGCTCCATTAAAAGGTTGCAGTGGATTTAATGATCCGTAAATTCTAGCTGTTCTGTGTAGGGAACCCATATCTACGATAAATTCTACAAGAGAACCATCTCCATGTCTTCCATAGTAGTCTACTTGACTGCTGGCCTTAATGTCTCCTATTATGGCTGGTACTACTCTTCCTGTAGATAAAACAATGTCAACACTGTCTCCCACATTACCATACTTGTTTGACATGGCAACCATGTATCTACCATTTACCATTCTAACGCCATAGTTTCCTGTATGAGCCTTTTGTTGCAATCTCCATTGTGGACTTCTCCTATTTGTTATAGCATTGTAGCCCATATAAGACTTGAATGTACCCATATTGTTAGGTAGGGTATAAACCTTTTTATAGTTTCCTGTTGATTTTGCAACAGTTGTTTTTCCTGAGTTATTTTTAGCCTTGCTTACTGCCTTAGCATTTGGATTGATCCAAGCACCAGGTTGATTTTTAACCTTGCTCACATTAAGCATGCCCTTGTGTTCCTTGTATATATAATAGTTTCCTGCTTTGCAAGTTGTGTTTGAATTTCTTCCTTGACTAGCATCATAGGCATTTGTATAACCCCTTAAATTTTTATTAAGTTTATAGGTTTTTGCCTTGGCTGTATTAGTCTTTTTTTGACTTGCTTTAACAGTTTTACTTGTAGTCTTTTTTGTTGTGGTCTTACTAGCAACTTGCGCCTTAGTATTTTCTTTAGGGTTTATCCATGCTCCTGGTGTATTTTTACTATGGCTAATATTGATCATGCCATTGCTTCTACTGTAAACATAGTAGCTACCCTTCTTATATTGACCAACCTTGTTTCTATTGTTTTTAGCATCATATGCGCTTACATATGATTTCACATTATTATTTAATTTGTATTGTCCTTCTGCCTTAATTGTCTTTGGTGCTGCCATTAACATTACTGATGTTGTTACGGCTAAAAGCCCCTTGTATAACTTATTATTCATTGTCTCCTCCTGAACTTCCTTTTAATCATAGGAGAAAAATGGATATAAGTCAACAAAAAGTAACAAATCTGTAACTAAGTTGTTACAGATTTGTTACTTTTGTTCTAGATTCCCAAAGAAATCATATATATTCCTAAAATTAAAATCAACAGTCCTAGGACAAATTGAATCACTTTAGCTATCTTACCATATCCTTGGCTACTATTCAATTTAGTTACAAAGCCTACGAAGGTTCCAGCTATAATTACGATTATGCTGTGACCTAGGGCGTAAAGTAAAAATAGTAGTATCCCCCACAAGATATTTCCGCCTCCACTCACAATCATTGTCATTAGGGCTATCATAACTGGAGTGGCACATGGAGAAGAGAATAGTCCTCCCAAAAGACCTGATACTAAGGCTCCCTTGTAACCTTTTGATGTACTCTTATTCATCAAATGAGTAGGATGGATAAAATAATAGATATCCCAGGTTTGTATAGCCATTAGGACCATTAAAACTCCTAAAACAATATACCACCATCTACCTGTTGCAGATACCATCCTTCCCATCAAGGAAGAAACCAAGCCTATTACAGTAAAGGTAATAGTCATCCCCAGAGCAAAGGTCAAGGATAACTTGAAGGATCTTTTCGTATCATCCTGACCTGTGCCTCCTACATAGCCTATAACCAAAGGTATAGAAGACATGGAGCATGGGGTCAAGGAAGTTAAAAAGCCTGCCAGTAAAGCTATTAAAGGCGCTATGGCTGATCCTTCTCTCAACATGGCTGACATCTT
The DNA here is from genome assembly GCA_937926545.1 of uncultured Helcococcus sp. GTDB lineage: Bacteria > Bacillota > Clostridia > Tissierellales > Peptoniphilaceae > CALAZW01. Next base: position 13,327 of record CALAZW010000065.1, read on the forward strand.
TATTAAAATATCATTAATCATTTAACATCTCCTCTATAATTCCATCCAGCGTCTTCATATCCATGTAGCCATATGACATGGTTAAAATATGATTGTCCTTACCTTGTTCACTATAGGCATACATCATAGGTTGATATTTTTCTGATGGTTCATAGGCATTTCCCTCACCATCTATATAAAGCATAGCTGGTGTTCCCTTAATAGGATAGGATGATACAAACTCTGGAAACTCATCCAGACTTACATACTTAACTATGGCCTTATCCTTATACTTGGCATTTAAGTCCTCCATAATAGGTTGCATCTTAGTGCAATAAATACAGTTTTTAGTTCCAAATTCAACAATTATTGGTTTGTTTAGTTTTTGAATTTCATTAAACTCTTCAATACTTGTTAAGTTAAGACCTAAAAGATCTGCTTTTCCAGCCTCTTCTTCAGGTTTATTTTCAGAAGTCTTATCGTCCTCTTTTTCCTCTTCATTTTCTTCTACTGGTTTTTCCACGTCTTCACTAAGACCTGGCTTTTCTGCTTCCAACTTATCTTTATTTTTAATAAAGTAAGCTGCCAATATGGCAAGTATAACTATTATTACAACTAATATTAATCTTTTATTATTATTTTTCATAGTTTTCCCTTTCTTTAATATACTTTTTATTATATACCCAGAAATAAGATATATTACCATATTATAATATAAAAGTAGCCTTTCGACTACTTTATAATTTAGATATATTTAATTCTATAGCTTTTTCCCTTACCACCTTGGCAACCCTATCAGCAATTTTTTTATCTAAGGCACTTGGCGTAATATTGTCTACACTAAGGTCCTTTTCTTCTACTGATTCAGCTATGGCATAGGCTGCAGCCACATTCATCTTTTCATTTATCTCACTGGCTCTAGCATCTAAAGCCCCTCTAAAGATACCTGGAAAGGCCAAAACATTATTTATTTGGTTGGGAAAATCAGATCTTCCAGTAGCCACTATAAAGGCACCGGCCTTCTTAGCTTCATCTGGATATATTTCTGGTACAGGATTTGCCAAAGCAAAGATGATAGATTTTTCATTCATTTTTTCAACCATATGTCCCTTTAGAACATTTCCTGCTGATACTCCAATAAAGACGTCCGCTCCCACTAGGGCCTCTTCCAAACTACCCTTTTTATTCTTACTATTACTTATAAGGGCCAGGTCGTCCTTAACCTTATTGTTATAGTTTTCATCCTTGGTTAGAATACCACTTCTATCACAAACTAAAAGGTCTCTTACTCCCAATTCAATTAGCATCTTACTTATGGCACCACCTGCTGCCCCTGCTCCATTTATAACAACCTTAATGTCTTCTATCTTTTTATCAGCAAGTCTTAAGGCATTTATTAAACCAGCAGAAACCACTATAGCCGTACCATGTTGATCATCATGAAAAACTGGTATGTCCAATCTTTCCCTTAATTTGTTTTCTATTTCCACACATCTAGGAGCTGATATATCCTCTAGGTTAATACCACCAAATGTTGGGGCAATATTGACAACTGTCTCAACTATTTGATCCACATCTTGTGTCGCTAGGCAAATTGGGAAGGCATCTACATCTCCAAATTCCTTAAATAAAATAGCCTTTCCTTCCATAACTGGCATACTGGCTTCAGGTCCAATATCCCCCAGACCTAAAACTGCACTCCCATCAGATACAACGGCTACCAAATTGGATTTAGCTGTATATTCATATACCTTATCCTTGTCCTTGGCAATCTCCCTACATGGTTCTGCAACACCAGGGGTATAGGCTAAAGACAAGTCATCCTTACTATTAATAGCAATTTTAGACTTTATCTCCACCTTTCCCTTATTTTCTCTATGTAATTTTAAACTTTCTTCTAAATAATCCATATGCTCACCCTTCCTTTTCTATATGCCTATCATAACAAAAAGCAAAACATGTGTAAAACATTAAATCCATCTCTTATTTGAATATTATTGAGTTGTAGAAGTATTTTGCATATAATAGATATGAGGTGAATATCATGACAAAAAGAAGGGATAAAAGGCCTATTTATAAGAATCCACTGCTGTGGAGTCTGGTTACAGGAGTTATATCTTTTAAGTATTTTAAACATTTTAATGATAAATTAATAGAAGAAAATAGAAAACTAAAGGAAGAAAATTATAACTTGAAATTTACCAAAGATATTTTGTTTGATAGTAGAGAAGATATTCCTTTTAAGTTTTTAACCAATAATATTATTTCTTATAAGAATAAGAAAACAACTATTAAGGTCTTAGGAGATCCAGGTGAAACTTACACCATAGAAATCACCAGTCCAAGTGGTAGTCTTTTAACAGCCACTGGTTTGGAAGAAAAGAAGGCTAATGACAAGGGCCTTGTTGAATGGAGCTATATAGTTGATCCTAGAACCCGTATAGGCAAGGGAAAGATTACTGTTACAAATTCTAAACAAAATAGCAAAAATATTCCTTACTATGTAAAGGAACTATAATAGGTGGGTAAAAATAGAAAGTATTAAGGAGAAGATAATGAAGCTTAAATATACTTTCTTTTTACTTTTATCCATCTTTATTCTAGGCCTGGCCTCCACTAAACTAACAGAAAAAAAGGCTGATACCATTGATTTGGTATGTAGGTATGATAATAGAAGTAAACTTAGACCAAATAAATCCAAGGATTGGGTTGATGAAAAATACATAAATAATAAATATAGCCAAAACATAAATGTTTTATTGAGAAGTAACAATAGTTACAAAAATTTAAACAATATAAAAAGTCATGTCTATTATTATAAAAACAATTACTATCTCTTAATAACTGCTGACTGGACTGGCCAATACAAGGAAAATATCAACCAAGATATTCTTAAAATGTATGCCAATGACAGCACTGTAAGAATAGGTAAAATTAATGACCTGACCGTCCAAGAAATTCTTTATTTCATTAATGATTATTCAGCTTCTAGGCAGTATACATTCAAATATATCCTTGAAAATGGCGGTTATAAATTAAATAAATAATCATTTAATGCATTTCTTTGAAATATTATCCTATATGGATTATAATATATATGTCAAAAATATTAGGAGGTATTTTATGAGAAACAAAATTAGAACATTATGGCTTATGTTAGTACTTTCACTTGCTTTAACAGCTTGTGGTGGTGGAGAAACTAAACCTGAGGAAGAAAAACCTCAAGTAGAAGAACCTGCTGAAGGTGAAGAAAACACTGAAGAAGAACCTGCTGAAGGCGAAGAAGAAAACGCTGAAGAAGAAGGTAAGGACGAATAATATATAGAGGAGCTCTGGTAGGACCAGGGCTCTTTTTCTGTTATAAATTAGATAATATTGATTTTATAAATATTATAATGTTATACTTGACTTACAACTTATTAGGAGGATATATATGAAGGATAATTTTACACCATGGATTTCAAAATTTAAAACTAAGAAACTTGCATCTGGAGAATTGGCAAATTTCTTATTAGATAATAAGATAGATCAAGAAATAAATACTAGAGAAGAGTTAGAAACATTCCTAGTTGACCATAAGGCAAACAAGGAACTTCTAGAAACCTTTAATTTTATGTGGGTTCTATACGAATCTGACAACTAAAAAAAATTAAGTGAACCTTATATCCTAGCATGGACGACAGGTTCACTTTTTTTAATCTTGTTTTTTATCCCTATTTATGCTTTTTTCATAGCTAAAATCATTATCATACCTATCTTCTAGCTTTTGTAAGTTTTTCTTTTGAATCTTATCAAAATCTAAATCTAGGCTATCTGTTAAAAGAGCCAAATACCAAAGCACATCGCCCAATTCCTCTTCCAATAAATCCAGGTCTAAATCGTGGCCATGATAAAAATTCTTCTTTATCAGGTCTGTAACCTCTCCTATCTCACCATTAAGCCCTAGAATAGCATTTAGGACGCTCTCCCTCTTATCCAAGTCTCTACTCTTAGTGACCATAGCTTTTCTCTCATAGTCCTTCCAATCCATTTTATCCACCTCTTACTTTTCCTATTAAGCTTAAATTTTTAATAATTTTTTCTTTTTACTTGTAAACTCTTCTTCAGTAATGATTCCCTCATCCATAAGAACCTTATATTTTCTTATTTCTTCTACAGGATCAATTCTTAAATCTAAGTACCTTCTTTTTTCCCTGTTCTCCAAACTAAATATAATTTTATGGGCTGCCTTAGATATATTGTCTGCAGTTATTTTATCAACTCCAACATTAAATTTTTCGCCCAAGCTATCTATGGTTACCAAACCAAATACCAGCCCCTTGGCTGAGGATATGTCGGTAATTTTGTCATAAACTATGGACTTAAAATCCTCTCCCCACAGCTTCTTTTGCCCATACATTATTCTCTTATTGGTCAATGCATAGGCATAATTATTATCGTGTTTAGTAACCCCCGTAAAATCTTTCAAGCCAATAAAGGTCATATATACCTCTTCATCATAGTTTAGATTGTCCTCTATTATTTTAAAATGCTTCAGGGCCCATCTCCTAGTCATCCCCCTACCATAGTCATTTTGAAGACAATAATCATACATTTCTTCGGCTGTTCTCATCTATTTCCCCTTTCCTTATATTAAGTTACCAGTTAAGTCTATATTATCACATACTTACAAATCAGTTTATCTTCATCTAAGGTTATATAAGTTAAAATACCCACTTTTATAATAAGAAAAATGACCCTATTTCCTTATAAGTTTTCAGGTAAACAAAAACTGCTGGAATAAATAATCCAGCAGTCTATCTTTCATATTATAAAAGTCTTAACTTTACACTCTGTTTATCATTAGCTCGTTTGTCACTTATAATTCTTTTTCTAATTTAGAGTAGATCCTAGGAATCCTTTCAATAATCAAATCTGTTATTTTATTTAATTCTTCAAAATTAGGATTAGATATTAATTCAATGGAAATCACATACTATTGAGGCATTGTTTCTTCTTTATTCCACTCAGTGTCTTTTAATCTCTTCCAATAATTTTTTTGGGATTCTTTTACAGCTCCCATTAGCCAAAGTTTAAAGCAATTTTCTTGATGATTATATATGATACCTAATTTTAACTTTATTTCTTTTAAAAAATCATTTGTGAAATAAAAATATGTATAGTCTAAATAACCATTAAGAACCTTTTTAACACTAAACTTTCCAGACAATTTTTTAGAAAATTCTTGTTGTAATTGACTCATATAATTTATTTGATAGATGCCCATTTGTTAATTTATATTTATCTTCATATTATATCTGTCATAATTATGATTTAAAATAATAACAGTTAATAAATAGACCTTTTCTTTTTAGTCTAATATTCTTCTTTGTATACATTTTATTATACCCAAAGTTATTGAAGTATCTTTATAAATATTAAGCTACTCAGAAAGTATGTGACAAATATTAGGACATGCAGGTAAAGATATTACCGAACAAGTCTATATACATTCTGAT
>CALAZW010000066.1 GCA_937926545.1 uncultured Helcococcus sp.
ATTCTATCCATAATTTCCTCCACTATACTCTAACGCCTTGAACTATGATGTTAACATTGTTCACCTTTAGATGAGTGTTCTTTTCAATATTATATTTAATTTTTTCTATTATATTTTCAGCAACTACTGAGATTCTAACTCCATACTCCATAATCACTAAAACATCTATGTCAAGTTCGTCTCCGTTAATTCTTATATTAATACCTTTAGTATTATTTTCAACCTTAAGCAATTCGAATAAGCCATCTTTAGCGTTCTGAGCGGCTAAACCAACTATTCCGTAGGTTTCTGACGCAGCCCTTGCAGCATAAGAAGCCAATACTTTCTCGCTTATAACAATCTTTCCGTAATCATTTTTTATTGTAGCTGACATATTTGCCTCCTAAGTTTTATATACTACATTATATCAGTCTTATAAATATCTTGCAAAAAATAATAAATCTGTGTTATAATGTATCAGTAATTGTAATACATCGTTCTAGAGGAGGTGCGGACATGGCAAAAGTTTGCGAAATTTGCGGAAAAAACAAAAAATCAGGTAACTCAGTTACTTTTTCACACAGAAATATAAAAAGAACTTGGTCTCCTAACTTAAGAAGAGTTAGAGCATTGGTTGACGGACAACCTAAGAGAATCAATGTATGTACTCGTTGTTTAAGATCAGGCAAAGTTGAAAGACCAGCTAACTAAAATCAACCCAAGAGATTGGGTTTTTTTTATTTTAAACCTTCTCTTGGGTTGATTCTTAAACCATCTTACTTGGGTCTACTAATTCTTCATATTCCTTTTTTGTTAAATACTTTAATTCCAGAGCTGATTCTTCCAAGCTAATATCTTTTTCATAGGCGTTTTTGGCAATTTTAGCTGCCTTTTCATAACCTATTTTAGGAGTAAGAGCTGTAACCAACATTAAGGAATTATCCAGCTTTTCTTTAATCACAGGCTCATTGGCCACTATTCCCTTAACCAAATTATCTGTAAATGAATACATACTATCTCTCAGTAAAACTAGAGAGTTAATAAAGTTATAAATAATAACTGGCATATACACATTCAATTGGAAATTACCTTGACTGGCTCCAAAGGAAATTGTTGTATCATTACCTAGGACCTGACTACAAACCATAGTTATGGCCTCTGCTTGGGTAGGATTAACCTTACCTGGCATAATTGAACTTCCCGGCTCATTGGCTGGTATGATCAGTTCACCTATTCCAGATCTTGGTCCTGATGCCAACCATCTAATATCATTTGCAACCTTTAATAAGTCCATGGCTAAAGCTTTCATGGCAGAGTGGCTATTAACCAATTCACTCTTACTGGTAAGGCCGTGGAATTTATTAGCTGAAGGCCTATAGTCATAGGAAGTATAGTCCTTTATTTTTTCCACTATTTCCCTATCGAATCCTAGGGGGCTATTTAAGCCTGTACCAACTGCAGTTCCTCCAATTGGGATTTCTAACAAGGCCTGCATATTTAGCTCTATAGCCTTCTTATTGGCCTCTAAGCTGTATCTCCAAGCACCTATCTCCTGGGATAATTTAAGAGGGGTTGCATCTTGTAGGTGGGTCCTACCATTTTTTATTATATGATCATTGTTTTTTTCTAAAATCTTTAGATTTTCTATCATATAGTCCAGGGCTGGCAAAAGCTCCTTATCCAATAAATCATAGGCTGCCATATGCATGGCTGAAGGAAATACATCATTGGATGATTGGGATCTATTTACATGGTCGTTGGGATGGACCATATCCTTTTCCAGTTTTTCATTGGCCAGGTGGGCAATAACCTCATTTACATTCATGTTTGTTTGGGTTCCACTACCTGTTTGCCAAACTGCAAGGGGAAATTGGTCATCGTATTTCCCAGCTAAAATCTCATCGCAGGCATAAACTATAACCTGGCTAATTTCCTCGCTTACTAGGCCCTTGTCTCTATTTACTAGGGCTGCTGATCTTTTTAGAATAACCAGGGATCTGATTACTTCCAAGGGGATTTTTTCGCTTCCTATTTGGAAGTTCTCCAAACTTCTTTGGGTTTGGGCCCCCCACTTCTTGGAAGCATCTACCTTTAATTCTCCCATGGTATCTTTCTCTATTCTATATTCCATATTTACCTCCATTTCTCATATTTAAATATTAACATAAAGAAAGTAATTTTCCACTTTCATCTTGTTATATATGTTATTTGGGTTATAATTAAATCATCAAATGTAAAGGAGATGTTTATTAAAAAATGAGCAATTTTAGAATGGAAGCGGACAGTATTGGTGAAAAAGCTGTTCCAGTTGATGCCTACTATGGCGTTCAAACCTTAAGAGGTAGAGAAAATTTCAATATAACTGGTGAAGGCCTACATATAGAAATGATCAATAGCTTGGCCATGGTAAAAAAGGCTTGTGCTATAGCCAACTATGAAGCAGGTATCCTGGATCAAATGAAAAAAGATGCTATTGTTTATGCATGTGACGAAATACTAAATGGAAATTATCTAGATCAGTTTATTACAGACCCCATCCAAGGTGGAGCTGGTACAACTGCTAATATGAATATAAATGAAGTCGTGGCCAATGTGGCCAATGAAAAGTTGGGAGGCGGACTGGGTAGCTATGAATATGTTCATCCCAATGACGATGTTAACATGGGACAATCTACAAATGACGTCTATCCAACAGCAGGAAAAATTGGACTATTAAACCTACTACCTAAACTATTAAATGAGCTTAATCTTTTAATAGATGCCCTTATGGAAAAGGCTGTAGAGTTTGATAATATCTTAAAGATGGGTAGGACCCAATTACAAGACGCGGTTCCCATAAGACTAGGTCAAGAGTTTCACGCCTATGCATCTGTTCTTAAAAGAGATAAGATTAGAATTGAAAACGCAAGAAAATCAATCCTATCTGTTAACCTGGGAGCCTCAGCCATAGGAACTGGTATTAATGTGGATCTTAAATATTTTGACCTTATTATACCGACCCTATCATCCATAAGTGGCCACAAGTTAAATAGGCAACAAGACCTTATAGATCAAACTAATAACCTTGATGCTCTAGTGGAATTATCTTCTGCCCTTAAGATTAATGCAGTTAACCTATCTAAAATAAGTAATGACCTAAGACTTCTATCTTCAGGACCTAAGACCATGGTTGGAGACATTACCCTACCACCTAGACAAAATGGATCATCCATCATGCCTGGTAAGGTAAATCCAGTTATCCCTGAAGTTGTTAGTCAGGTGGCCTATAAGGTTATAGGCAATGACGCAACTGTTACCATGGCTGCAGAAGCTGGTCAGTTGGAGTTAAATGCCTTTGAACCAGTAGCCTTCTACTCCCTATATCAATCAGTGGAGATTTTAACCAATGCTATGAATACCTTAAGGATCAATGCCATCTATGGTATAACAGCCAACAAGAATAAGTTGGACAAGGATATAGCCTTAAGTGTAGGTACCATAACAGCTCTAGTTCCCCATATCGGCTATAAGAAATCAGCTGATATTGCCAAGGAAGCACTAGAAAAAGGAATCCCTGTAAGGGACTTGGTTGAAAAATATAACCTTCTAACCAAGGATGAACTTGATGAGATTTTTAATCCTCAAGAAATGACCAAGCCTGGTATAGTTGGTAGACACCTTTTAATAAATAAAAAGAATAAATAAAAAAAAGACGTTAGGTGGAGAAACTAGATTTTAATCTAGCCCTCACCCTACGTCTTTTTAATTACTATATATTGTCTGGGTTGGTAAAATATCCAATTCGGAAAAAGTTTCCAACCATAATTTGGCATTTTCCTTGTCAGACCATTGATTCATAACTATTTCATAGCCTTCGGCATTTTGTATTGAAAACATGGGTTCTGACTCAATACTATTGTTAAAAATTCTAAACATGGACATCTCTGTTTCCCCTTGGATTAAAATATAACGGGAGTCTGGAGATATAATATAGTCTAGGGCTCCTGGAACCCTATTGATTATTTCCGTCCACTTTACAGTATTATTAGACTCTGGAAAAACATCTAATGTCGGTATTATATCTAGAGTAAAATCATGGTATGTCCTAATATTATCATCTTCATTTACCTTTATATCAATGTTTGATAAGAACTTCCAATTTCCCTTTTCTCTTTTTATACCTATGTTTTTTTCATCAACTTTGTACTCAATTAGACCTAGGTCATCTTCATAAATTTTTTCTAGGTTTTCTCTCATGGCCATTTTATAACTTAAAAGACCATCATTACCTGCTATATCACTAATCTTAACGGGTGTCTTTTTAGCCAGATTGTGGATGTTATAAATTTCATACTCTTCAACCATGGTATCTGTTAAAGGATTAGCATTAGTTAAACCTATAAAATCCTTACCCACATAGTCAATTCTCCTATAGAGAATATCTTCTATGTAATTTATATTTTCCTTGTCCTTCAAGGCCAAGGGCATGGCTGAAATCCTATCTATGGTCAGATTGTCATCATAGGTCCTGTCATTTCTGACCACCCAAAAACCTGAATCTTTAGGAATTAATATATTTTCCACAGCAGTTATTTCCGCCCTATTACCTTCCTTGGTTATGCCTATGTAGAAGGTCTTATAGTCATAGTTAAAATAGTCCGAAGGATTTAATCTTCCTATTTTCTTTCTCACTCCCAAGACTAGACCAAAAGGACTGTCTTCGGTCTTAAGCCCCACATTTTCATCCATATTATCTTGGATTTTTTTATATTCTTGAAGAATCTTTTTAGAGACCCTATCCTCCACCCTATCATAAATAAAAATAATTCCCGACTGCACTAAATATAGGCGGTCTTCACTAACTCTAATTATTTCTTGAGAAAACATGTTATTGTCATCTATTCTCAAAACAACTATATTATTATCTTTAATATTCAAATAATCTGGTATGGTTATAAACCTACTCTTAAAATAGGTATCCTTGTCCACATACTTGGATGAAAATGTCGGTGACATGGTAAATTTTTCATTTATGGCCACCAAATTATCTGCTATATATAGATCACTATACATTTCATCCAAATCAGATTTCTTGGAGCTACTATCCATGGAAAACCTATCCACCAACTTCCAGCTACCTTCTATAGGTATTTTCACATTTGGTGAACTAATTATTATTTCAGATCCTTCCCCGTCTCCAAAGTAGGATGCTGTTCCACAAGAAGACAAGATAAATACCAAGATGAAAAATAGTATTAGAAATCTCTTTTTCATTCAGCCCTCACCTCCTTTGGTATAGTAAAGGCAACTGTGGTACCAACATTTTCCTTACTTTCTATGGTAAGTTCTCCCTTGTGTTCCTTAACGATTTCTTCACAAATGGAAAGACCCAAACCAGTATGAGATCCACTGCTGGTTCCCTTGAAGAACTTGGTAGTTACAAGTTCAATATCATCTTCACTTATACCTATACCTGTGTCTATAACCTCTATCATTATCTCTTCACTTCCATCTATTATATTTACAGCTATGGTTCCCCCTATAGGTGTAAACTTTATGGCATTGTCTAAAAGATTTATAAATACTTGTTTCATCCTATTTTCATCTGCTAAAATAACCAGATTTTCATTTTCATAATTTAGCAATAAAGAAATATCCTTTTCCTTGGTTCTAGGCGTCAATTGGTTTACAATGTTTTTTGATATCTCAACTATATTAAAGTTGGTCTTACTAAGGCTAAACTTAGGTGATGTAAACCTGGAAAAGTCCAATAGGTCTTCTACCATGTCTGATAGCCTATCAGTTTCTTTTTCTATAATCTCCAAACCATCCATAAGTAACTCCCTGTCTATGGATTCATCTTGTAGGGTAATTGACCAGCCCTTAATAGATGTTAGGGGAGTTCTAAGTTCGTGGGATACAGAAGATATAAACTCATTTTTTATCTCTTCTTTTTTCAAAATATTCTCACTCATGGTATTCATGGTCTTGGCCAATTCACCAATCTCTCCCTTGGTATTTATATCAGCCTTGTTCTTGTACTGACCGTCTGAAAACTTCTTGGCCACCTCTGTAAGCTTGTTGATAGGTTTTATCATGGCATTGGAAAATAGGTAACTTATCATAAGTGATAGAAAGATTGATATGACCCCAAAGAGTATAAAAACCTTAAATTTATTAAAGACCTCCTGGTCTGTCCGCCCCAAGCTGGAAATAATCCTGATCATTCCCACCTGCTTATTTTTATCATTTAAAGGGTGGCTTAAGGACATATATTTTTCGCCAGTCCTAGGATTTCTATTGGTAAAAACTCCCGTTTCAGATACCAAGGCCTTCTGAACATCTGGGCTATCTATTATATTTCCCACATCTTCTGACCCGTTGCTATCTAGCAAAACCCTTCCATTGTTGTCAAGAATTTGAATTTGTCCCTGACTATTTCTGAAAAACTGGTCCCTGTTATTTACCACATTATCCATCAAGGAATAGTCTGCCAGGTAGGTTAAGTATAATTCAGAACTATACTTGGCCTGAGCATACATCAAGGAGCTTATATTATTGTAATAGTAATTTTTTAAGGAAATATAGGAAAAAATCTCAAAACCAGTGACAAATACCAATAAAACGGCAAAAAGGTAAATAAATAGCTTGTATTTAAAACTATATTTAACCTGCCTATACTTGTCTTTTAATTTCCCCATCTATAGCCTACCCCCCAAACCGTTTGTATAAATTTAGGCTTGGCAGGATTTTCCTCTATCTTAGCCCTTATCCTTCTAATATTAACATCTACTATTTTAGCATCGCCTCTAAACTCTTCTCCCCAGGCCAAATCCATTAACTCATCCCTGGTAAAGGCCCTACTTTTATTGGTCATAAAAATCTTTATTAAGGCCAATTCTGTAGGTGTTAAGTCTAAGGCCTTGCCATCCTTGGTAAACTTTTTAGAATAAAAATCAAGGACAAAAGGACCGTCACTAATACTTTCATCTTCCTTACTGTCTTCAGTTATATTTATCCTTCTAGCCAAGGACTTTATTCTTAAAACCAATTCTTGAGGATTAAAAGGCTTAACTAGATAGTCGTCTGTTCCTTGTTCTAAGCCCATAATCTTATCTATCTCCTGACTCTTGGCTGTCAACATAATTATGCCTATTTCTGGTATTTCATTTCTAAGGATTTTACAAACTTCATATCCATCTATTCCAGGCAACATTATGTCAAGAATTACTATGTGGGGTCTCTCCTTTAAGGCTATTTCTACCCCGTCTTCACCTGTTCCTGCTTCATAAACTTCAAAGCCTGCCTTTTCCACATTTATCTTGGTAAATTTCCTTATTGCTATTTCATCTTCAACCAATAATACTTTAACTGCCATTTATTCCTCCTGTAAATCATTATATAGTCTAATCATATCCTCAGCCTTTGGAGAAACTATGGTCTTGTTTTTGAAACTTTCCATTTCCACTTCCCCAAATTTTATTTCATGGGCCAATAAAAGTTGATTATCTATATTTCTTAAGCCCTTGTCTTTTTTTCTATCTCCATATTTTATATCCCCAACTATAGGGTGGCCTAAACCAGCCAGGTGTACTCTAATCTGATGTGTTCTACCAGTTATAAGTCTAATCTTTACCAAGGAATACTTGTATCCATGATAAAGCGGTGTGATTATGGACTTACTTTCCTTACCATCACTTTCAATCCTTACCACGTTTTTATCATCCTTACTAAGCTTGTTTTCCACCACAAGCTCCTTGGATAGGTTGCCATGCACTATGGCCATATAATTTTTCTCTATTAAATCAGAGTTTATTATGTCGTTTAAATATACCAAAGACCTTCTATTCTTTGCCCCTATAATCAGACCTTCTGTATTCCTATCCAGACGGTTTACTATGGCGGGTTTAAAAGTCTTTTCTAACCTGGGTATATATTCTTCCTTGTATATTAAATAATCAACCAGCCAATCAACCACATTTCTTCCATAGTCCTGGCTGTCAACTGCATGTGATAGAACATTTTTCGGCTTGTCTACCACCACTATATTTTCATCTTCATAAACCACATCCAGGTCTATAAAAGATTTAAATTCTTTTTTATCTTCTTCCCACTGGCTTAAGTCTTCTTCATAAATATAAAAATTAAGCCTGTCATTTTCAAATATTAAATCACTGGGATCTGCCTTTTTTCCATTTAATTTTATTCTTTTTTTCCTAAGTAATTTTTGTATCAAGGACTTGGGTGCCTTGGGAAGATACTTCTCTAGAAATTTGTCCAATCTCTGGTTATCTTCATTTTTTGTAATTCTTATTTCTCTCATATAATCTCCTTTTATGCTATAATCATTATATCAAAACAAGATATTATAATCTATAAAGAAAGGAGAGTTCTAGGATGTGGGAAAAAATTAAGGACTTCTTCTATTATTTCTTTGATATTATTTTAGCCATATTAATAATTGGCGGCATAAGTTTTATTATTTATACCAATTTAGATTATCTGATAAACTTAGATCATAAAGATATAAATGCCAATGCTCAAGTAGAGGAAAAAAAGGAAGAAGATTTACTTATAGATGTTGATATTCCAAAGGACATCAAGTCCGAGGACCTGGCTATCTTGCTAGAAAGCTACGGTTTAATAAATGATAAAAAAGACTTTGAGGACAAACTTAACAACTATAAGAAGGACTCAGAAATTAATACTGGGAATTTTAAGATAAAAAGCAATATTGCCATGGATGACCTAATTAAAATTCTCAAATAAAATAAAGCCCTCAAAAGGGCTTTATCCATTGTTTACATATGAATCAATTCTCGATGTTCTAACATCGTCAACAAAACAATTTTTATCAATCAATAATTGTTTGATCTCTCCACTTTTTGAATGTAGGATTGATCTTTTTTTATTTTTAAAATATATTTCAAAAATACTAGTCTTTAAATTCTTAGAGTGTAACTTTATATAGTAAGCTTCCATTTCTCCAGGTTCTGCTAGTTCTACCATGGCTCTAGTGGCCTTGTCCTTTTCATTATAGTAATTCAACTTATTATTGTTTTCATACTTATACTTTTTCAAGTTGTTTTCATCCTTATATTTATTTGATAAATAAAGGGATGTTTTAGCCATGGTATTGTAATAGTGATAGTTATACATGCCCTGTTGGAAGTTAGCTATATTTGAGAAAGGTCTTAAATTAAGCCTTTCAATGAGTTCATGATTTTTTTCATTAAACTCTTCTTTAGAGATGGCACCTTCTTCTAAAAGATCTATATAGTCATCTCTATATATTAAAAATTCTTCTAGCTTTTGTCTTTCTGATTTGACCATTAGCAAAGAACTTTGTAGTTCACACCTGCCTCTGGTAGTTCATCTTGACATTTATCAAGTCCCATATAGAACTCAACATTATATTCGTCAGCTAAGAATTTTAAATTTTCAATTAATGCAACAAATGTATCTTCGTTAAAGTTAATAATTTCATAGATACCATCAATATATATTTTTTCAACATCGTAATCTCTAGATACTATACCAGCTAAGAAGCCATATAACATTTGAGTGTTTTTAATGCCGAATTTATTAGCGTTTATTAATCTTACAGCATAGTCTAGGGTAAAGATATGGGAATCATCTGTATCTATAAAGACTATATTTCCATTTCCTCTTTCCTTTTCAGCATTTGCTTGTTCAATTAACCATTTTGTTTTCCCGCTTCCTGATGGACCTAAAACTAAATTAATCATTTTACTCTCCGCCTTTCATTTATTTTATTAAATCGCCTTGCTTATATTCATTATAATTCATTTTGATAACAATTTCATCATGTATTTTTCGCCATGACTGATTCCAATTACAAAAAACTGAATCTTCCTCTGGAACTCTCCCCAATAACCTTTGAACTACCACATCTTCATTAAGATGTCTTAAAAATAAGATTACCCGATCCATAAACACTTCTTTGCTTACCAGCTCAAATTCTTTATTTTCATACATTTTCGCCAGTTTAGTGTTCTTAACTATGTAGAGGGAGTGTACCTTTACCTCATCCACACCTAAGACATTAAGTATTTTTGCTGTCTCTATAATATCCAAATCATTTTCCCATGGAAGTCCAATAATTACATGGGTACAAATCCTAATGTTATTTTCTTTTAACTTCCTGGTTATATCTATGAATTCTGATAGACCATGACCCCTATTAAGTATTTTTAAGATTTGATAGTTTACAGTTTGAAGTCCTAGCTCCACTACAATATCAATACCTGTTTCTTCCTGGAATTCTCTCATAAATCTAATCTTCTCATCGCTAATAGAATCTGGCCTGGTGGATACGGAAATCCCAACTATATCATCCAGCCTACATTGGTTAATCATGTCCTTAAAGTCATCATCTGCCATATAGGTATTGGTAAAGTTTTGAAAATAGGCTATAAATTTTTTAGCCTTATATCTACTTGATATATAGTCCTTATTTTTTAATAGTTGCTCTTTTATGGTGAGCTGGTCTGATAGATTCTCAAAAGAACCTCCAGACTCACCACAAAATATACAACCACCATATCCAATCCTGCCATCTCTATTGGGACAAGTAAGGTCTAGTTTAACAGGTAATTTATATACCTTTTCCCCATATTCTTCCAAGAGATATTGGGAATAGACCTTGTATGGCTTATCTAAATTCATTTTTATTCGTGGTCGTGTTTACAACAATGACCATCTTCATGTTTATGGCCATCTTCTTTACAGCAGTGACCATCTTCATGTTTATGACCATCTTCTTTACAGCAATGATCATCATCGTGATCGTGTCCACAACATCCTTCATGATCATGGTCGTGTCCGTGTCCACAACATCCATCATGGTCATGGTCATGATCGTGATCGTGGTCGCTAACTAAACTATAGTAAGCTTCTGCTGCTAAATTGAATTCTTCTTCACTTTCAATCATGGAGATTTCAATTTCTTCATCTTCTTTTTCATGGAATCTATATAATAATACTTCATCAGCTTCTTCACCTTCTACTAAAGGTAATAAGGCTACGTATTCCATATCATCAAGGTCAAATACTCCTAGAACAGCACATTCTAATTCTGTGTCATCTTCTAGAGTTAAATGAATTGTTTCAAAATCTTCGAATTCTTCAAATTCTTCATTCATTTCTAAATCTTTATTATCTGTCATATTATCCTCCTTGGGCTATACTCTATTTATACCCCATTGTTAATTTTTTATTCTATAGTCTGGCTAATATATCATATATATATTCTCTGATAAATTCAGTGGATTTAATTGATAGTTTTTCTTCTGGAGTATGAGCTCCTTCTATATCTGGGCCTATGGAAATCATGTCCATGTCCGGATATTTTTCACTTATAATACCACATTCTAAACCAGCGT
Source organism: uncultured Helcococcus sp. (assembly GCA_937926545.1). Lineage (GTDB taxonomy): Bacteria > Bacillota > Clostridia > Tissierellales > Peptoniphilaceae > CALAZW01. Next base: position 11,364 of record CALAZW010000066.1, read on the forward strand.
GAATAGTGCTGATATTTAACTCCTTTTCAGTTAGTTCTTTATAGGAAATTCTAGCAACCTCTTTTAAGGCAGAAACTTCTTTAGGTTCCCACATAGGATAACCTTCACTTAAGGTCATTGTAGCACCTACTAACTTAGCCACTTCCTCCACCTTATTTATAAGGTTTTCTCTTTCCTCTTCTTTTGAACTTCTTATTGATATACTAATATTAAATTTATCATCACCTGTTCTAACAATAGCCAGGTTATTTGAAGATTGAACTTGATCAGTTTCCCCATCCATAGTATTTACCCCGTGAGGTAATAACTGGATTAAATTTAACATTTTTTTCGCGTCGTCAGAGTCTATAAAGACATTTTCTTCACCTAGTTCTTCGTAGGAAAATGAAATATCAGGCTCTCTTTTTAGTGAGTTTTCCACATATTCATTGGTTATTCTAGTGTAGACTTCCTTAAATTTATCAAGGTCATCACTATCCATGCCAACAGTTATTTCAGCTTGCGAAGGTATGGCATTGTGTTTAGTTCCACCGTTGATTGCAAATAAACTCATTGGTATCTCTGTTTTTATCTTTCTGATGTATTCAGATATAAGTTTAATGGCATTTATATTGTTACTGCCTATAGTCATACCTGAGTGACCACCTTTAAGACCGGATAGGGATATTTTTACAGTTTTTTTAGTTTCGGCTTCCACCCTTTTAATGTTTAAGTCCAAATAGGAGTTTATCCCACCTGCACAACCAATTATCAAGGTACCTTCTTCTTCTGTGTCAATATTAATCAGTTTCTTTCCCTTTAATAGATCTTTAGATAAACCTATTACTCCATCCATACCAGTTTCTTCTGTAGCAGTTATAATAACTTCTATTGGAGGATGGGCTATAGTGTCATTTTCTAAAATATCCAAGGCAAGGGCCACACCAATACCATTATCTGCTCCCAATGTTGTCTTGTTAGCCCTAACATAATCACCTTCAACTCGAATTTCTATGGGATCCTTACAGAAGTCGTGATCTGAATCTTCAGTTTTTTCACAAACCATATCCATATGTGCCTGTAAGATAACTCCCTCGTGATTTTCATAACCAATAGTTGCAGGTTTTTTAATATATATATTTAGAAACTCATCTTGGATTGTAGTAAGGCCAAGACTTTCTCCAAACATTTTTAAATAATTACTTACCTCTTCTTCTTGGTTGGAACATCTAGGTATTTTATTAAGTTTTACAAAATTGTTAAATACATTTGAAGCAGTTGAGTTAATTAATCTTTCCATGATTTTTCCTTAAATAAAACTTTCAACTTCGTATTTATTATATAAGTTTTCTGTAACTTCTAAATACTTTTCTTGTTGCTTTTGTCCTAATAACATATTGTTAATATCTAATTTTACTGAATCAAAATCAGAGTCTTTTGCCATAGCCTTGTCGTCTAACTTAATTAGGTGGTAACCAAATTGAGTTTGAACTGGTTCTGAAATACTTCCTACTTCCATTTCTACACAGGCATCTTCAAATTCTGGTACCATTTGTCCTGTGGAGAATATTCCTAATTCTCCACCAGCTTCTTTAGATGGACATGTTGAATATTCTTGTGCCAAGTCTTCAAATTTTTGACCTTCATCTAATTTAGCCTTAACTTCCTTAGCCTTGTCTTCGTCTTCAACTAAGATATGACTAGCCTTGAATGAGTACATAGGCTTAAACATTGCCTTGTTTTCTTCGTAAAATGCCTTTATTTCTTCTTCAGGTACTTCAACAGATTCTAAAACTTTTCTCATTGAGTATTGTTTTAACATTTGTTCCTTAGCAACATTTAATTCGTTGATAAAGTCTTCGTCTTCATCTAATTTATTTTCCTTAGCATCTAAGTAAATTAAGTGTTGGTTCATAAGTTCCTTGGCAACTTGATTAATTCCTTCTGGATTATTAAATTGCATACCTTCTTGACCTAACAAGTTGATAAAATCTAATACATCTTTCTCAGTTACCTTAAAATCGCCTACCCTAGTTAAAATTCTTTCTTCCATTTTGTCCTCCATAATTTATCTGTATCCCATCATTTTTAAATATTATTCTCTTCTGTTTTAATAGTCTTCCAACAGATCTCTTAAATTGGGATTTACTCATATTGAATATACTTCTTATGAGTCTACTGTCGCTCTTATCATTTACCTTCAAAAATCCACCATTGTCTCTTAATATATTGTATACAGCTTCGGCATCCTTGTTAAGCTCCACATACATCCTGTTATTAAAGGTCAAGTCGATTTTCCCATCTGGCTTTACCCTTTTAACTCTGGCCTTAACAGTTTCACCAACCTTCAATATTCCCATGACTTCTTCTGAAGGAAGTAGCCCATTGTACTTATTATCAATTAGTACAAAGGCACCTATATCATAATTAAAGGCATAGACTTGACCTTCAACCCAATCATTTTCTTCGTACTTAGGATCTTCATCAAAGTAGCTATCTACTTTCATGGTAGCACAAAGTCTATTGGATTTATCCAGGTAAAGTCCAACCAAATAATAAGCATATTTTTTTACCTTAACACTTTGTTCTTCAAAGGGTAAAAGTAAGTCCTTATCCAAGCCCCAATCCATAAAGGCACCGATTTTAGTAGTATCGATAACTTGTAGAATGGCCAATTGGTTTAATTCCAACTTGGATTTTTTAGTTGTGGCTATTTGTCGATTGCTATTATCTAAGTAGATAAAAACTTCTATATCATCCCCAACATTCCAATCTTTCTTAACATATTTTCTAGGTAATAATACATCTGTATTATTGTCCGTATCAGAATTCACATTTAAAAATGCTCCTACTGATGTAAATCTCTTGATGACTAAATTTTGTGTTTTTCCTAATTCTATCATTTTATTGACTCCCTTGTAAAACCTTCTCCTATAACTTCACTTACATATTTAACAAATACAAAAGCGTCAGGATCAATCTCATTTACAAACTCTTTTATTTTTATATATTGGGGCCTTTGGACTATGGTTACTAGTATATCTCTTGGATCTTTCGTATAACCTCCAACTGCCTTATATATTGTCGTTCCTCTATTTAATTCTAAATTGATATAATCATTTATCGAATCCAAATTATCAGAAATAATTGTAACTGCAATCTTAGTATTAAAGCCTGCAATAAACTTATCTACTAAGACTGAGGTTATAATATTTCCTATGATGGAGTATAACCCCTTTTCAATTCCCATTACCAAGGTGGCAGACACCAAAACCATTGAATCTGCTAAAAATATACTTTTACCTATTTCCAGGTGAAAGTATTTATTTATTATTTTACCTACTATATCCGTGCCTCCAGTTGAAGCATTTTCATTTAGGACTATGGCCAGTCCCATTGCCATAATACTGGAGCCAGCTACCACATTTACTATTACATCATTTACCAAAGTACTGGTCATGGGTATAAATCTCTCATACAAAATAAGTAAGGCTGAATACACAAAAGTTCCCAGTAGGGTTAAAGCCCCAAATTGGCTGCCCAGGACGATAAATCCTACGGCAAATAATATAATGTTTAACAAAGTAACTGTCAAACCTATATTTACTCCTGGAAAGGCGTGATGGATAATAACAGCCATACCTGATACACCACCTGAAGCTAATTCCTGAGGAATTAGAAAGAAATGTGATGCTGATGCCATAAGTAGGGCACCTATTAAGATAAAGGACAATTGCTTATGGATTCTTTTCATAATACACCTTCTTAGTCTACTTTACGTCTAATCATATCTCCTTTTTTAGCCGGATAGTTAATATTTATCTTTAACATTTCTTGGGCGTGAGGAGCTGAATCTTTTTCCTGTCCGTTTTCATCTATTATTTTATCTATAGTAAATTCATGATAATCTTCATATGGTCCAAAAGCTTCCACCTTATCTCCAAGAGAAAACTTATTTCTTTGCTCTACAAGGGCCATTTGACTTTCTTCATCATAGTCCATTATTTGGGCTATAAAGTCATAGCCTCTAACATAGGAGCTAGTTTCGTAGTTTTGTCCTTCAGGTCCTGGCTTACCGTTTAAAAATCCTTTGGTAAAGTCCCTGTGGCTAGCTTTTTTAATCTCATCTAAAAGATAATTTTTGTATTCATCTGTAAATCTATTTTCCAAGCAGGCATCTATAGCCAATCTATATGACCTTATAACAGTGGCCACATAATATTGAGTCTTAACCCTACCCTCTATCTTAAAACTGTTTACACCTGCATCTATCAGGTCTCCCACATGTTCTAAAAGACATAGGTCCTTGGAGTTAAAAATAAATGTGCCCCTTTCATCTTCTTCAATTGGATAGTATTCCCCTGGTCTTTTTTCCTCAACCAAATTATACTTCCACCTGCAAGATTGAGCACAGTCTCCATGATTGGCATCTCTATTTGTCATATAGTTACTCAATAAACATCTTCCTGAATAGGATATACACATGGCACCATGGACAAATACTTCCAACTCCATGTCTTCAGGTATATTATTTCTAATGTATCTAATTTCTTCTAGGGAAAGTTCCCTTGCTAAAACAACTCTTCTAGCTCCTAATTCATACCAGAAATTAACGGTCTCAGCATTTGTTATATTAGCCTGAGTACTAATGTGTAGCTCAATTCTTGGAGCTAAACTTTTAATCCTCATAAAAATTCCTGGATCGGCAACTATTACTCCATCAATAGCTATTTGATCCAAGTATTTTATATATTCATCAACCTCTGTAAAATCATTATTATGGGCGATAATATTCATGGTTATATAAACTTTTTTTCCCTTGGAATGAGCATATTCTACAGCCTCTTTTAACTCTTCATCTGAAAAGTTCTTGGAAGCTGTTCTCAATCCATATTCCTTACCTGCCAAAAACACTGCATCTGCTCCATAGTCTATGGCAGTCTTTAATTTATCTATATCTCCTGCTGGAGCTAATAATTCTAAATTTTGCATTCTCCCTCCTTGTAGGTAATGGCGACCCCATCGCCTATTGGTATAACTGAGGTAGTTAAGTTTTCAGTGCTAGTAAGTATATCCAAGTATTTTCTTATTCTAGTTACAATGGTCTTCTTCCTTCTAACAACCAAACTATCATCTGCAATCATAGCCTTGTATAAAATATTATCAGAAACTATTATGGCCTCATCTTCCAACAAGGGCATAACCTTTTTAAGGTATTTAATATATTGGCCCTTGGCTGCATCTATAAATACCATATCAAACTTTCCATCCATATCATCCAAGACCAAGGCTGCATCACCTAGTAAAACCTCTATCCTATCATCTAAACCATTGTTTTTTATATTAGAGTCAGCTATTTCCTTCATCTCTTCTCTAATCTCTATGGTTTTAATAATAGTTTCATCAGATGAGGCAGAAGCCATAAGGATTGATGAATATCCTATGGCTGTACCTATCTCTAATATTTTCTTTGGTTTATATATCTTTATAATGGTTTTTAAGAGTTCTCCAACTTCCCTTTGTACAATAGGAACCTGATTTTCTTCACCATATTGTCTTATTTCTTCTATATAAGTCTCATCCTTCCCATCGTAAAGACTGTGAAGGTAATCGACTACCTTATCATTATTTATTCTTGACATCTGTATCCACTTCCATAATTATTGGTATAATCATTGGATCTCTTTTTATCTCAGTGTATACATAGGATTTCAACCTATCTCTTATTAAATATTTAATATAGTTTATATCTGTAATATTTTTCTTTTCTGCTTCCTTCATCACATTTAAGATGACTCTTCTAGCATTTCCTATTATATCCTTAGATTCCTTAACGTATACAAAACCTCTAGATATTATTTCTGGTGATCCAACTAATCTCTTGGTCTTCTTATCAACATTTAATACTACGGTAATTAATCCTTCTTCTGACAAGTGTTTTCTATCTCTTAATACCACATTTCCAACGTCACCAATACCCAAGCCGTCAACTAGAACATTACCAGCTGGAACTTGTCCATTGATTTTTCCGCTATACTTGTCAAATTCATAGATACTACCGTTTTTACCTATTAAGATGTTTTCAGGTCTTACCCCTACTTGTTCAGCCAACTTGGCATGCATCTTTAAGTGTCTCTTTTCACCGTGAACTGGTATAAAGTACTTAGGTCTAACAAGTGATAACATTAACTTTAATTCTTCCTGGCAGGCATGGCCTGAAACGTGAACATCTGCCAACTTGGAATAAACCACATCACAACCTAGTTCTGTTAAGTTGTTAATAACATCTCCCATGGATTCTTCGTTTCCTGGTATAGGTGTTGCTGAAATGATAACTGTATCATTTGGCATTAACTTAACCTTTCTGTGTTCTGATTTTGCCAGTCTGGTTAAAGCACTCATTGGCTCACCTTGACTTCCTGTGGTAAGCATTACTATATCACTAGGATTGTATTTATCTATTTTATTAATATTTACCATGGTTTCTTTTTTAATCTTTAAATAACCTAATTCTATGGCTATTTTCACGTTGTTTTCCATGGATCTACCAGTGATTACCAACTTTCTATCATAGTATTCAGTTGCGTCTATTACCTGTTGAACCCTGTGTAGGTTGGAAGCAAAAGTAGCTACAACAATTCTTTCCTTAGCTGAAGCAAAAACTTGCTTAAAAGTATCTCCTACTATGATTTCACTCATGGTATAACCTGGTCTTTCAACGTTTGTACTATCAGATAGTAGGGCTAAAACTCCCTCACTACCCAATTGGGCAAATCTTTGAAGGTCCATATGAACGCCATCTATAGGTGTATAATCCACCTTAAAGTCTCCTGTAAATATAATCACACCCACTGGTGAGTGAATAGCTATAGATGTTGCATCTGGTATTGAGTGGTTAACACTGATAAACTCAATGTCAAAATCTCCTAATTTTATTGTTTGACCAGGGTGAACAATCTTTAATAGTGATGTATCCAATCTATGTTCTTTTAGTTTAACTTCTATTAATCCTAATGTAAGTCTAGTCGCGTAAACCCTTACATCAAATTTCTTTAGGAAATATGGAACAGCCCCGATGTGATCCTCGTGTCCATGTGTTATAACTAATCCCTTAATCTTATCCTTATTTTGTTCTAGGTAGCTAAAGTCTGGTATTACTATATCTACCCCTAACATTGTGTCATCTGGAAAAGTAAGACCTGCGTCTACAATAATTATTTGATTATTGTACTCTACTGCAGTCATATTCTTTCCTATTTCTCCTACTCCTCCAAGAGGAATTATCTTTAATTTTTTATTCCTATTATTACGCTTATTCAATTTATCATCCTTCCTTATTGCTTTAATTTAAATCATCAAGCAACTCCATATAAAAGGACATAACTTCATCAAATTCCTGTTGATTATCAATTGTTGAAAAGAATGTTTCATTCCCTTCAATTTTTATTTCCAATAAATATATTTCTTCTGTTTCACTATTTAGCAAAGATGCGTAATCTTTATCATCTATGCCAAAAGTATCCAGTAATTCGAATTCTATGTCCTTGTTTCCATCATTAAGTATAATCTTATCCATAATAACCTCAATTTCTATCTAAATACGTTTGTAGTATAAATGTAGCTGCAAGCTTATCGATATGCTTTTTTCTATTTTCCCTTCTAACCTTGGTTTCGATTAAAACTCTTTCAGCTGATACAGTTGAAAGTCTTTCATCGATGTAAATTATTTCATTATCTACTGATTTTTTTAGTAAATCAACAAAACTTAAAACCCTTTGGCCTGAAGGTCCAACAGTGTTATTCATATTATAGGGCATGCCTATGATTATTTTTGAAACATTTTCTGCTTTTATTATTTCTATTAATTCCTTGATATCTTCATCAATATTAGTTCTTTTTATCGTCTTGTGAGCACTTGCAAACATGTGCATAGGATCGCTTAATGCAACTCCTATAGTCTTTGTGCCCAAATCTAATCCCATATATCTATCCATAAATCACCTTATCAACACAATAGGTAGAAATGAACAATTTCTACCTATTCCTTCATAACTATTTTTCATTAATGTTATTGTTTTTTAAGTAAAAAGCCAACAATTCTTCTAGTAGTTCATTTCTATCTACTTGTCTTATTAATTTTCTTGCACCATTGTGGCTGGTTATATAGGTTGGATCGCCTGATAATATATATCCAATAATTTGGTTTTCAGGGTCATATCCCTTTTCATTTAATGACCTATATACATTACTTATTATTTCAACTATTTCATCCTTGCCTTCTCTAGGCATTTTAAAAAGCATTGTTTCATTAAAATCTTTAGACATAATAACCTCCTATTTTAGGTTTTCTTCGATAAACTCTCTTACTTTCTCTAAAGCCATATCAACCTTATCAATATCTCTTCCACCAGCTGATGCAAAGTCAGGTCTTCCCCCTCCATTTCCACCAGTTAGTTGAGCTACATATCTAACTATTTGTCCAGCATTTAATCCTCTTTTTGTTAATTCTTTTGCTATAGATGATAAGAAAACAACCTTGCCTTCATTTACTGATGCAAATACGATAACCAGGTCATCATACTTATTTTTCATCTTATCACTGATACTTCTCATTTGATCCATATCCATGCCGTCAAATTTATTAACCAAAAGTTTAATATCATTTACTTCCACCATGTCATTTTCCAATTCACTTATAAGGATATTTTCCTTGATGGAGTTTAATGATTTAATTTCATTATTAAGATTTTTATTTTCATTTAGTAAATCATCAATTTTATGTGAAATATTATTGGCCTTTACTTTTAATTGTCCTGCCAGGCTTGATTTTTCATCTTCTAAATCATTCAAGTACTTGTATACATTGTTACCAGTTATAGCCTCAATTCTTCTAACTCCTGCTGCTATACCTGACTCTGATACTATCTTTAACATTTGAATGTCAGCTGTGTTATCAACGTGGCAACCACCACATAACTCAGTTGAAAAATCACCCATTTTTACAACCCTTACCTCATCTTGATACTTGTCTTCAAATAAGCCTATAGCCCCAAAATCTTGTGATTCCTTTAAGCTCATGTATAAAACATCAACTTCTGAACCCAAGAAGATTTCTCTATTGGCTATTTCTTCAATTTTCTTTAAGTCTTCAAAACTTATAGCCTCAAAGTGGGTAAAGTCAAATCTCAATCTCTCATCTGTAACCAAGGAACCTGCCTGATTAATATGGTCTCCCAATACTAATTTTAAGGCCTTGTGTAAAACATGAGTTGCTGAGTGGTTCTTAATAATATTTTTTCTTCTCACATAATCAATTTCTGCTAGAGCGTCATCATCAGTCTTTAGACTTCCTTCTAGGACTTCTACTATATGATAGAAAACTTGATCTGGAGTTCTTTGAGTGTCAATTACCTTTAATTTATAATTATCTCCGCTTATGAAACCAGTGTCTCCGATTTGACCACCTGATTCAGCATAAAATGGAGTTTTATCCAATATTACTATTGCCTTGTCATCTTTTTTTATAGAGTCTACTTCTTCATTTGATTTGAAAATCTTAATTACCTTACTTTCAGACAATACATTTTCATAACCTATAAATTCTGTAGCTTCCATATTTGATAAATCCAATGAAATTTCTTCATCCCAACCACTATCAACGTGACGGGCTTGTCTTGATTTGTTTTTTTGTTCAATCATGTTTTCATTAAATTCATCTTCATCAACATCTAAACTTTCTTCCTTTAGGATTTCCTTGGTTAAGTCAAGGGGAAAACCATAGGTATCATATAGTTTAAATGCTTTTTCACCTGATAATACTTTCTTTTCAGCATCTTTAAGCTTACTAATAAAGTTTGATAGAATATTTAGACCTTGATCTATTGTCTCTTGGAATTTTGCTTCTTCCTGTCTTACTATCTTAAAAATTCTATCCTTAGATTCTTTTAATTCAGGATATTCAGGAGCATATACATCCATTACTACTTCTATGATCTCTGTTAAAAACGCCCTGTCTATACCCAATAACTTTCCATGTCTATAAGCCCTTCTAATAAGTCTTCTAAGAACATAGCCCCTACCTTCATTTGATGGTATAACTCCATCATATACTAAGAAGGTCATAGCCTTAGCATGGTCCATTATTACTCTTATAGATTCATCCACTCTATCACTTTCACCATACTTATGTCCAGATATTTCTTCTACCTTTTCCATAATTGGCTTAAAGGCCTCTAGTTCAAAAATGTTTTGAGCATCTTCCATAACTAGGGCAATTCTTTCTAATCCCATACCTGTATCTATATTAGGATGGGCAAGTGGATGGTAATTTCCGTCCTTGTCCTTGTTAAATTGAGTAAATACCAAGTTCCAGATTTCCATGTATCTGTCATCTTCATCAAGGTAGGCTTCTCCTCTGTCATAGTGGATTTCAGAACAAGGTCCACAAGGTCCCTCTTCCAATTCCCAGAAGTTATCCTCCTTACCCAATCTTACTATTTTATCTTCTGCAAGGCCTATTTCATCCTTCCAAATATTATAGGCTTCGTCATCTTCCTTATAAACAGTTACAAATAATCTATCTTTATCTATACCCATTTTTTCAGTTAAAAACTCCCAAGCCCAATTTATTGCTTCTCTTTTAAAATAATCTCCAAAGGAGAAATTGCCCAACATTTCAAAGTAAGTGGCATGTCTATGTGTTTTTCCCACATTATCTATATCTGCAGTACGCAAACATCTTTGGCTGGATGTAGCCCTGTCTTTTGACATTTTCTTATTTCCTATGAAATAATCTTTTAATGGAGCCATCCCAGCATTTATTAATAATAAACTCTTATCCTTTTCAGGTATAAGAGAATAGCTCTTTAATCTAATGTGATCTTTACTTTCAAAAAAATCTAAATACTCTTTTCTAATTTCGTTTAATCCTTTTTTTCCCACAATATATCTCCTTAATAATATTAATAATTATATCATATTACGCAAATAATCTATAGTATTATATCATATCCTTCAATGTTTTATTGTCTACAACACTGTTTACTGCCTCATCTATTTCAACAAAAATATTCCTGGTCTTACAGTCATATTGCCTACATTTAAAAGATTCCACACAGTCTGACGAGGATATGCTTCCCTCCAAACTTCTTAAAACCTCTCCTATGGTTATTTCATCTGGCGCTCTATTTAACTGATAACCACCATTCTTTCCCCTAAAACTTTTTACTATTCCGTCCTTCTTTAGCCTTCTTAGTAATTGTTCCAAATATGTATCACTTAAAAATAGCTTATCAACCATATAACTCAAGGAAATCGGACCATCTTCATAGTGTTCAGCCAAAAAGTAGGCCGCTCTTAGTCCATACTTACTTCTAGTTGTTAATCTCATCTCATACCCCTTCTAAATTCTATTTATATATTAATAAATATTGTATCTTAAGTAAAGCAGTATATTGATTATATACGAACATAGTGATAAAATCACATATTATATCAAATTTAGGAGAGGACATGATTAAAAATATTAAGTTAAGACCTGACATAGGTAAGGAACACAAACCTATGACCAAGACCAAAGAGTACTTTTTACTCAACATTGCAATTATTCTTATTTCCATTGGCGTTTACTTTTTTAAGTTTCCCAATCACTTTGCCTTTGGCGGCGTCAGCGGGATTTCGATTATTATTGGTTCAGTTTCCAATAGCCTATCGCCAGGTACAGTTGTACTAATACTAAATATAGCCCTTTTACTTTTAGGATTCGCTGTTTTTGGACGTGATTTTGGCTTTAAAACCGCCTATGCATCCATACTCTTATCCCTATTAATAAAAGTCTATGAGTATTTTATTCCCATGACTGGCCCCCTTACTAATATTCCCATGCTTGAACTAATTTACGCTGTGGTTCTTCCTGGAATTGGGGCAGCCTTACTTTTTAATATTAAGGCATCATCTGGGGGAACAGATATTTTGGCTATGATTTTTAAGAAATTTACCCACTTTGATATTGGTAAGGCCCTTTTTGCCACCGATATTATTATTACCCTAACCACATTTGCTATCTTTGATACACAAACAGCCCTTTTATCCATTCTAGGACTTTTTAGCAAATCTCTTTTGGTTGATGTTACCATCCAAAATATTAATAGGGTTAAATACTTTACCATTATCACAGAAAAACCTGACACAATTATAGACTATATACTAGTCAATCTGCACAGGGGGGGATCCAAGTTCCAAGTTGAAGGACTTTATAGCAAAAACAAGAGAACTGTAATAAAGGTTGTTGTAAGCAACTATGAGGCAGTACTTCTAAGGGACTTTATAACGCAAGAAGATCCTCAAGCCTTTATCACCATCTTAAATACCAGTCAAATTATAGGTAAAGGTTTTTATTTTAACCATTTTTAAAAGACTCCAATGGAGTCTTTTTATATTTCATATTCAATTGGCTCATCCAAGCTTATTTCATCTTCCAAGACCAGACTATCATAGACATAGATCCCCACTCCTGCATCTTCAGCCTTCTTTAAATTTTGATAAAATTCTTCATCCCTTATTCTATGGGGTTTAAACTTCTTAGCTCCCTTTAGTTGGATTAAAAAGACTATAGAGGCCTCATAACCTTCTTTAAGGGCTTCTATCAGTTCCAGTATGTGTTTACTCCCTCTAGTGGTTGGAGCGTCTGGAAATAGAGCTAGGCCATCTTCTTCCAAACTCACACCCTTTACTTCAACAAAACCTTTTTTACCTTGTCTTTCATAATAAATATCAAAGCGAGAATTGCCGTACTTTTTTTCTCTTTTTACCAGGTCAAAGTCTCCTTTTTCCAACATGTATTCTTCAACAACATAGTTGGGCACTTGGGAATCTATATTAACCAGCCTATCTTTCTTATAGACAGCTATGAGAGAGTACTTGGTCTTTCTGTCCTTTCTATGGCTAAAGTCCTCCAGGATAACCTGGGCTCCCTCCACCAAAAGTTCTCCCAGCCTTCCCGTGTTTTTCACATGGGCCTTGTGAATATTTCCATCTATCTTTACCAGGGCTATAAATCTATTGGGCCTGGATATGAACTCTGCTTTTACAATTTTCTCATACTTCATTTTATCTCCTAAAAAAACCTTTATGATTGCTCATAAAGGTTAAATAATTAGACTTCTCAAGTCATTTAAAGCTGTATAGTTGGCTAAAAAGTAAGTTTTTAATCCCTCTTTTTCCAAGTTGGATATGATACTTCTATTGTCTAAAATTATCTCAGGTTTAAAGTCAGTTTTTTCCTCTATAACCTTCTTTAAGTCTCTAGCTATGGTTCCTGACAAATATATTTTACCTATCTTCTTATCCCTTAACTTTTCAAATTCTATATCCTTAATCCAGGATGGGTCAACCCCATCTCCCAAGTAATTGTTCATGGAAATAACCAAGTTATAGTCCTCTTCTTCTCTGGCCAAAATATCTATGGTCAAGTTGGTTCCCGATGGGTTCTTAACAAGATTTATAAAACTTTCATATCCATTAAAGTTTACCTTTTCCATCCTGCCGGCCCTGGCTAATTTCCCTTTAAACACCTGGTTCATAACTGGATATTCTACTGACAAACCATCTAAAATAGCTATGGCAGCCATGGTGTTAGATAGGGCATAAATAGTCTTGTTGGAATTTACAAACTCAAAGTTGTTAAAAACTAATTTTCCTTCAAGTTCATCTATTTCCTGAGGCTTATAATCTAACTTGGGGCTTTTAAAACCACAAGTACAACTGTAGGATCCCATATGATCATAGAGTCTTTTGTCATAGACTAAGTCTCTTGAACATAAAGGGCAAGCCTCTTTGAAGTCTAGTTTTTCCCTGGCCTCATCCAGGCCAAAATATACCTTCTTATTGTCTAACTTTTCCCCTATATAGTGGACCAAGGGATCATTGCCATTAAGATACAGGGTGGTGGATGGATCTATATCTTCTAGTAGTCTATTGGCCAAGTCAAAGGGACTCTTAAACCTATCTACCTGGTCTGTAAAAAGATTATTTATCAAAAGGTAGTTTGGATGGATTTTTTGGGAAATAGGCTTAAAGTTTCCCTCATCTACCTCTAAAATAAGGTAGTCTGCATCCAAATGGCCAGATAAGGAAGATTGATTTATCAAGGTTGATACTATTCCCCTTTCTATATTGGCTCCTGTATGATTGGTTATTACCTTCTTGCCAGACTTTTCCATGGCATCTGCCAAATAGCTGGTCAAGCTGGTTTTCCCATTTGTTCCTGTCACAAAAATAACCTGGTCAGGATAGGAAAATCTCTTTAACATATTCTTATCCAAGTCCAAAAGGACCTTACCTGGCAGGGCACTTCCCCTGCCAAATAGGCCACCTATAAATGAAATAAATCTACCTATAAGTAATAGTAAGCCTGTCATCTTAGCCACCAATTACTATGTTAACAATCTTGTTTGGTACATATATTTCTTTTCTAATAGTCTTGCCTTCCAATTCTTCCTTGATGGCTTGGTCAGACTTGGCCTTACTTAAGACATCATCCTTCTTAGCATCCAATTCTATTTGGATTCTAGCCTTTACCTTACCATTGATTTGAACTGGAATTTCTATTGAGTTTTCAACTAGTTTATCTGGGTCATATGATGGCCATATAACTTGATTAGCTATTTGCTCATCATGTCCTAAAAGTTCCCACATTTCTTCTGTCAAGTGAGGAGCTGCTGGATTTAATAGGATTAAATAAGTTTCCATTTCCTTCTCGTTAATAGCTCCCTTGTCCTTGAAAGCATTCAATAGGGTCATAAGTTGGGCTATAGCTGTATTGTATTTTAAGTTTTCGTAGTCTTCAGATACCTTCTTAATGGTTTGATTGATTAAAACTTCCATATCATCTGAATAGTTGTCCCCTTCAACTAAAATTTCTTGTAGGTTCCAAACTCTTTCTAGATATTTTCTTACCCCTCTAACTCCATCAGTGCTCCATGGTACTGATTTTTCAAAGTCTGATATAAACATTTCATAGGTTCTTAAGGTGTCTGCTCCGAAGTCGTTTATTACCTCATCTGGGTTTACAACATTTCCTCTAGACTTAGACATTTTTTCACCATTTTCTCCCAAGATCATACCGTGAGATGTTCTTTTCATATAAGGTTCCTTGGTTGGAACTACACCTATATCATATAGGAACTTATGCCAGAATCTGGAATATAGTAAGTGTAGGGTTGTATGTTCATTTCCTCCATTGTACCAATCTACTGGTCCAAAGTAGTCAACGGCTTCCTTACCTACTAAAAAGTCCTTATTATTAGGATCCATATATCTTAGGTAGTACCATGAAGATCCCGCCCATTGTGGCATGGTGTCTGTTTCTCTTTTAGCCGGTCCACCACATACTGGACAAGTTGTATTTACAAAAGACTCAATTCCTGCAAGTGGACTTTCACCATCATCACCAGGTTCATAGTTTTCCACATCTGGCAATCTAACTGGTAAATCTTTTTCTGGAACTGGTTGCCATCCATGTTCTTCACAGTAAATCATTGGTATAGGTTCTCCCCAATATCTTTGTCTTGAGAATACCCAGTCTCTTAACTTAAAGTTGGTTTTAGCCAGTCCATAGCCTTCTTTTTCCATGTGGTCCATGATTTTTTCCTTGGCTTGTTCAACTTCTAAACCATCAATTAAAGGTGAGTTTATTATCTTACCTGCTTCAGTATCTGTATAGGCTTCTTCTTCAATATTTCCACCATCTACAACAGGTATTATTGGCATATCAAACTTTTTAGCAAACTCATAATCCCTTTGATCATGGGCTGGAACTGCCATTATAGCACCTGTTCCATAGGTTATAAGAACATAGTCTGATACCCAAATAGGTATTTCTTTTTTAGTCATTGGATTTATGGCTACTAGACCATCTATCATAACCCCTGTCTTATCCTTATTGATTTGAGCTCTTTCAAACTCAGATTTCTTTTGAGCTTCATGTCTATAGTCTAATATTTCATCTATGTTTTTAATTCTGTCCTTGTATTTATCTATAATGCTGTGTTCTGCAGCTATAACCATATAGGTTGAACCATAAATAGTGTCTGGTCTGGTAGTAAATACCTTTAATTCATCTTCTGAATCCTTAATAGGAAAATCAATTTCCATACCATAGGATCTACCAATCCAGTTTCTTTGTTGGGACTTGATACTTTCCATATAGTCAACTTCATCAAGGTCATCTATTAACCTATCAGCATATTCAGTTATTTTTAACATCCATTGGTTTTTTACCTTGTGTTCTACTTGGGTTCCACATCTTTCACATCCCCCGTTAACAACTTCTTCATTGGCCAAACCAACCTTACATGATGGACACCAGTTTATTGGGAATTCCTTCTTATAGGCAAGTCCATTTTTAAACATTTGTACAAATATCCATTGGGACCACTTGTAGTAGTCAGGATCTGTAGTGTCAATCATTCTATCCCAGTCAAAGGAAAAACCAATTGACTTTAATTGTCTAGTAAAGTTTGCAATATTTTTTTCAGTTACTTCCCTAGGGTGAACCTTGTTTTGGATGGCATAGTTTTCTGTAGGTAATCCAAAGGCATCAAAGCCCATAGGAAATAGTACATTATAGCCTTCAAGTCTTCTCTTTCTTGATACCAAGTCCAAGGCTGTATAAGGTCTAGGGTGACCAACATGTAGTCCTTGTCCTGATGGATATGGAAACTCTATTAAGGCATAGAATTTCTCTTTTGTCTTATCTAATTCTGTCTTGTAGGTTTTTTCTTCATCCCAAATCTTTTGCCATTTTTTTTCAATAGCATTTGGATTATACTTATTCATACTAGTCTCCTTTAAAATAAAATCTAAATAAAAAAAGACCCCCATCTCCTAAGAGACGAAAGGTCCGCGTTACCACTCTTATTGATACATATAAATATATGTATCCTCTCAACTTATAACGGTAAGTTGCCGTATAGCTCATAGACAAGTTCAATAATATCCACTGTTTGTTTCCACCAACCACAAACTCTCTTTAAGCTTCAACTACCTACTACTTCTAATCATCGCCTTTATATTCATTTTCAAAAGTATTCTATCAGAAAACTTTTTATAATGCAACTATTTGTGCATAGAGTTAACTGTTCTTGGATAAGGAATTACGTCTCTTATGTTTTTCATACCTGTCATATACATTACCATTCTTTCAAAGCCCAGGCCGTATCCACCATGAGGTACTCCCCCATATCTTCTAAGGTCTAGGTACCATTGGTAATCATCCACATTAATTCCCTTTTCAATCATCATTTCTTCAAGAATTTCTACTCTTTCTTCCCTTTGAGATCCACCGATTAACTCACCAACACCTGGCACTAAAAGGTCTGCTGCAGCCACTGTTTTATTGTCGTCGTTTAATCTCATATAGAATGCCTTAAAGTCTTTTGGATAGTCAGTTACAAACACTGGTCCTTCAAATACCTCTTCTGATAGGTATCTTTCATGTTCAGTTTGTAAATCTTCTCCCCAGGATACAGGATATTTAAATTCCCTACCTGATTCTTCCAATAATTTTATAGCCTCTGTATAGGTAATTCTAGCAAAATCTGCTTCTACCAAGTTGTTTAATCTATCCAATAGGGTTTTATCCACAAACTTATTGAAGAATTCCATTTCCTCTGGTAATTTTTCCATAACATATTTAACTATATACTTAACCATATCTTCAGCCAAGTTCATAACATCACCCAAATCTGCAAAGGATATTTCAGGTTCTACCATCCAGAACTCAGCAGCATGTCTTGGAGTATTTGAGTTTTCTGCCCTAAAGGTAGGACCAAAAGTATATACATTTCCAAAGGACATGGCATAGCCCTCAACTTCCAATTGACCACTTACTGTCAAGTGGGAATCTGATCCAAAAAAGTCCTTGGTAAAGTCTACCTTGCCTTCCTTGGTTCTTTCTGGCTTATCTATATTCATGGTTGTAACCCTAAACATTTCACCAGCACCTTCAGCATCACTTGCTGTTACTATTGGAGTATGAACATATACAAAGCCTTGCTCATTGAAAAACTTATGAATAGCATAGCTAAGTTCTGATCTAACTCTAAATACCGCATTGTAGGTATTTGTTCTAGCCCTAAGGGATGGAAGGGTTCTTAGAAATTCAAAGGAATGTCTCTTGTTTTGTAAAGGATAGTCCTTTGTTGAATCACTTATTACTTCTATTTCACTAGCTTGAATTTCAAACTTTTGTTTGGCATTTTCTGGCTCAACTAATTTTCCTCTTACCTTAATTGATGCTGATAGGCCCAAGTGGGATAATTCATTAAAGTTTTCAATACTAGAATCTACAACTATTTGAGCTGTAGAAAAGAAGGATCCATCATTTATTTCTAAAAATCCTATATTTTTAGAAAAACGGCTTTTTCTAATCCAACCATTTACTTCTATCTCTTGGTCTATATAGTCTTTATAATCTCTGTACAAGTATTTTATTAGCATATTTTACTCCTTATTCATTTTTTTTATTATGTCTAGCCTCTCTACCAGCTTTTTCTCATAACCTCTTCTAACTGGACTATAGAATCTATCTTTTATTTCTTCTGGTAGGTAGTCCTGGTCAACATATCCATTATTATAATCATGAGGATATTTATAATCTGTTCCATAGTCAAAATCCTTTGCTCCAGAATAATGACTGTCCTTTAAATGATTAGGAATATCCCTATGATAGGAATTTCTCACATAGGTCATGGCCCTATCAATTCCCAAATAACTACTATTGCTCTTTGGAGCAAGGGCTAAGTAGATAGCCGTTTGTGATAATATAATCCTAGCCTCTGGCATGCCTATTATATTTATAGCATTAAAGCAGGAAACTGACAAGTCTAAAGCCTTGGGATCTGCGTTTCCTATATCTTCAGATGCAAAAATAATCATTCTTCTAGCGATAAACTTTATATCTTCTCCAGCATTTAACATAAGAGCTAAATAGTAGAGACTGGCATCTGGGTCAGATCCTCTCATAGATTTGATAAAGGCAGACACTGTATTATAGTGTTCATCTGCCGATTTATCGTAGATTGCCACCTTTTTTATGGTGGAATTTTTAATGTCTTCAAAGCTAATCTTTATAAGACCATCTAGAGGATCAGTGGATAAAACAGCCAACTCTAAAGAATTTAAGGCTGTCCTTGCATCACCTGAAGAGGCCCTTATTAAATAAGCCAAGGCCTCTTCTTCTATCTCAACCTTATAGTTTCCAAATCCCCTATCCTTGTCTTCCAAGGCCCTGATTAAAACCTTTCTAATATCTTTTTCAGTCAGGTGTTTTAATTGTAGAATTTGGCATCTGGATAAAAGAGCCTTATTGACTTCAAAGTAAGGATTCTCTGTAGTGGCCCCTATTAAAATCAAGGTCCCATTTTCTACAAAAGGCAAAAGAGCATCCTGCTGAGACTTGTTAAACCTATGTATCTCATCTATAAATAATATGGTCCTGCTATTATACATGGATAAATTATCTTCAGCCTTTTTAGTTATTTCTCTTATATCCTTGACTCCTGCTGTTACAGCTGATAGTTTCTCATAGTTCATCTTGGTAGTCTTGGCTATAATATAGGCCAGGGTGGTTTTTCCAGTTCCTGGAGGCCCATAAAATATCATAGACCCTATCCTATCTGCCCTTATCATTCTGTAAAGAGGCTTGTCTCTAGCTATCAAATGATCTTGTCCCACATATTCTTCCAAGCTTTCCGGTCTCATTCTAGCTGCTAGAGGGGCATTTTTCTTTAATTGTTTTTTCTTATTAATTTCAAAAAAATCCATTTTTTATCCTTTATATGAAAAAGCTATTCTAAAAAGAATAGCTTTAATAGACTTATTTATCTTCCTTTAGATTTTTTAACTCATCATAAAAATAATCTACATCTTCAAATTCTCTATATACGGAAGCAAATCTAACATATGCAACTTTATCGATTTCCTTAAGCTTTTCCATTACCATTTCACCAATATAGGCCGAAGTTATCTCCTTTTGGTTTAAGTGATTAATCTTGGTTTCAATATCATCTATCGCCTTTTCAAGCACGTCTAAAGCCACTGGTCTTTTTTCACAAGATCTAATCATACCATTTAAAAGCTTGGCCCTGGAATAAGATTCCCTGGTGTTATCTTTTTTTATAACTACTATTGCCTGGTCTTCAAATCTTTCATAAGTCGTAAATCTCTTTTCGCATTTTAGACAAGACCTTCTTCTTCGGACAGCTTCATTGTCTTCTGTAGGTCTAGAATCTATTACTTTTGAATCGTGAAAACCACAATATGGACATTTCATAATTAACCTCTTAAGAAATCTGGGATATAAAGTCCTGAACCACCATCATCATCTTTTTTTTCTGCTTTTTTATTGGTGTTTTGACTACTTATCTTTTTATCGTCAAAACCAGTTCCAATAACAGTGATCTTTAGGTCTTCCTTCATGGATGAGTCTAAACCTGCACCAAAGATAATATTTGCTTCTGGGTCAGTTATCTCTCTAATTAACTCAGCAGCTTCATTTATTTCAAAGATTCCCAAGTCAGCAGCTGTTATGTTTATCAATACAGCCTTTGCACCATCTATTGAAGTTTCTAATAAAGGTGATTTAATAGCAGCCTTAGCAGCTTCTACCGCTCTATTTTCTCCATTAGCCATACCAATTCCCATATGGGCAATACCTTGGTCCTTCATTACAGATTGAACGTCTGCAAAGTCCAAGTTAATCATATTAGGAACAGCAATTAGGTCTGATATACCCTTGATACCATCCATTAATACTTGGTCAGCCATTTGGAAGGCTTCTAGCATGGTTGTTCTCTTTTCAGCTGTTTGTAATAATCTATCATTAGGTATAACAATTAATGTATCTACCTTGTCTTTTAATTTTTCAATACCTTTTTCAGCTTGTTTTTGTCTATTTCTTCCTTCAAACATAAAAGGTTTAGTTACTACAGAAACAGTCAATATACCCATTTCTTTAGCTACTTCAGCTACTATAGGTGCAGCACCAGTTCCTGTACCTCCACCCATTCCAGCTGTTACAAAAACCATGTCTGCTCCAGCTAAGATATCAGCTATTTCATTTTTACTTTCTTCAGCAGCCTTTTCTCCCACATCTGGGTTTCCGCCTGAACCAAGTCCTCTAGTTAACTTAGTACCTATTTGAAGGGTTTGATCTGTATCAATTGCTGCTAATATTTGTTTATCAGTATTAATAGCAATAAATTCCACACCCTTTAATCCGGAAGATTTCATTCTGTTAATGGCATTGTTTCCTCCCCCACCAACACCAATTACTTTAATTTTCGCCAAGCCTGTGTCATTCATTTCCATATCGAAGTTGCTCATTTCTACCTCCACTTTTCTATTTAAATCTAAATTTATATACAATCATTCAAATATAATTATTCTAAATTACATTATATCAATATTAATAGCTAATTTCAAAGTTATTTGTCTTCAAATCTTGAAATATTCAAGACTACACCAGTCATTATATACATGATCCACAAAGATGTCCCCCCATAAGAAATAAAGGGCAAAGTAATACCTGTATTGGGGATAACATTTAAGGAAACTCCTATATTTATAAAGGACTGGATAAAAATAAGAATACCTATACCAAAAACAAGAAGTTTGGCAAAGTGATCCTTGACTCCAATGGCCACTTTTAAAATAGATATTACAAAGCCCACTATTATACCTATAAATATAACTGAACCTATAAAGCCTGTCTCCTCCGCTATTACTGCAAAGATCATGTCGTTATTTACCTCTTCAGCCAGATAACCATACTTAAATATTGACTGGCCAAAGCCTACCCCTGTTATGCCACCCCTGCTTACTGAGAAAAGGGAATTTAAGATTTGCCAAGAATCAGTCAAATAATATTTTTCCGGGTCCCTAAAGGCAAAAATCCTCTTTAGCTGGTACAGATCATAGTGGTCAGCCACCTTATATAGGGCAAAGAGACCTAGAGCTATTACTATAAATAAGACTGGGGCAAACTTTTTAGGCATACCATATACTATGTACATGATTAATAAAACCAATACTATGGTTACAAAGGTTGAAAAGTCTGGTTGAAGAATCATTATTGAAGACGGTAAAAGAATCATCAAACCACTGGCCACCATCCCCTTTATAAACTTATCCCTGTTTTTCCTGTTTTTAACTAGGAAATTGGAAAAGAATATAATACTAGCCAACTTATATATGTCTGAAGGCATAAAGGAGATCGGTCCAAACTTAACTCCCCTTCTAGTATTATTATAGGATTTGGCAAAGGGACCTTTTAAACTTAAGGCCATTAACAATAGGGATACAAAAAGTATCTGCTTGTAGTATTTTTTATAGTATCTATAATCAATCCTTGAAAATATTAACATTAATATTATTCCCATTATTAGAAAACCACCCTGTCTCTTAACATAGTAGAATTTTCCTCCCCCATGTTTAATAGTTAGGTAGGCACTGGAACTTAGGATTACAAACAAGCCTATTATTCCCAATAATATTGATAATATTAATATTTTTGTGTTTACTTTTCCCGGTTGGTTTTTTAACTTTTTTTTCATTTTTTCTCCGCTAATCTCTTGACTAGTTTTTTGAAATGTTCTCCTCTTTCTTCAAAGTTCCTATACATTCCCCAGCTGGCACAGGCTGGTGATAATAAGACCACATCCCCTGAATCAGCCATGCTATAGGCCCTTGTTACTGCTTCATTTAAGTCATTTAGTAATTCTATATTTTCCAGACCGTATTTTTTACCGACCTCATAAAGTTTATACTTGGTTTGACCTATTAGTAAGAGACCCTTAATTTTATCTCTTTCTTCAAATAACTGATCAAAATCCACATTTTTATCATAGCCACCTGCTATTAAGATTACAGGACCTTCAAATCCCCTTAAAGCATTTAGACTGGAGTCCACATTGGTTCCCTTGGAATCATTGTAGTAGCTTACATCCTTGATTTTGTCTACAAACTCTATTCTGTGCTCCACACCCCTAAAACTAGTTATGGCTTCTCTTATGATTCTAAGATCTATATTCATAGCACTGGTCAAGGCAATGGCAAATAATATATTTTGTACATTATGAAGGCCTACCAGACTAATTTCTTTTCTATTTATTATTTCGATTCCCCTGTAGGATAAGGAACTACCATCCAAATAATATCCATCTTCTAGTACAGTTTTAGTCGAAACATCAATTATTTCAGCCTCGGTCTCCATAACCATCCTATCATATAAGGGATCGTCGTGGTTTAAGATTAAAACTTGATCTTTTTTCATTCTTCTAGAAATATTTAATTTAGCCTCTATATAGTCTTCATAAGAGCCATGCCAATCTAAATGATCCTCACTAATATTTATTATGGCTGCCAAGGCTGGATTGAATTCGTCTACAGATGCCAATTGGAAGCTGGAGCTTTCCAAAACAAAATAATCCTTGGGATTTTCATACATTTTCCATAAAAGACCTATACCTATATTTCCCACCAGGTGGTTTTTTATGCCTGCCCTATCTAAAATATGAGAAACCAAAGATGTTGTAGTAGTCTTACCATTGGTTCCGGTTATAGCTATCATTCTATCCCCGCCCCATATTCTATAGGCCAATTCCAGGTCAGATACCAAATCCAAGCCCTCTTCTTTAGCCTTCACTACCAAGGGATTGTCCAATCTAATTCCAGGACTTTTTAATAAAATATCCAACTGCTTCCAATCTATATCAGATTCTTTTTCCCAGTACTTGTAGGAAAATCCTTCAATCTCTTTAAAGACTTCAGCCAAATCTTCCTTTTTCTTACTATCGTAAATATAGACTTGGGCCCCCATACTTGATAGGGCCTTTATGCTAGATATACCAGTTATACCTAGCCCATATATTAATATCTTTTTATCTTTAATTTCCATAATAACCTACGCCAATAAATATACTGTTAAGGCAGTTAATATAATACTTACCACCATAAAAGAAGCAACTATCTTACTTTCCTTATATCCCTTTAATTCATAGTGATGGTGAATAGGTGACATAAGAAAAACTCTTTTTCCTGTCTTTTGAAAACTTATAACTTGAATTATTACTGATAGGGCTTCAACAAAATATATGCCCCCTATAATAATTAAAAATATTGATTTATTCATAAGTAAAAGGATGCTGGATACAGCTCCACCTATGGCCATAGATCCAGTGTCTCCCATGAAGATACTCGCTGGATTAGAGTTGTAAATTAAATATCCCAATAAAACTCCAGCAAATATAACTGATATATTTCCAAGACTTGTTAAATCAGTCTTATTGATAATATAAAGTCCAAAGAAAACAGGAATGGATACTGAGGTCAAAAGACCATCTAGACCATCTGTTAAGTTTACAGCATTTACTGTTCCAACCATAATAAACATTAAAATAGGAATGGCTAAAAATCCAAAATATAAAGGTTTTTCTATGAAAGGAAAGGCTTGATATTTCAAATCAAACTCTCCAAATTTACCAACTATTAGAATGATAACCAAGGAAAGAACAAATTGTAATAAAAGCTTTTGCTTGGGTGTCAAGCCCAGGTTATGGCCTGCTGAAATTTTTTCATAGTCATCAGTGAAACCTATAAGTCCAAAACCTAAGGTTGCTCCCATGACAACTAAAGAATTAAAACTAAAGCCTTCAAATAAGGCAATTAGTAAAAGGGCTGCCAGGGTAAAGGCTAGTCCTCCCATGGTTGGAGTTCCTTCCTTGGCATAGTGTTCCTTATTTCCTTCTTCTCTTATGGGTTGTCCTATTTTTTTCTTTTTTAAGATGGGAATCAATCTTCCCGTAAATAATGCAGAAACTAATATTGCTATTATTAGCTTAAATACTATATTCATTTCTTCCTCCTAGTCAGTTATCAAGGTGATTTTTCCATTGCTATCTAAAATTCCATTGGCCTTAGGTTTTTGATCTATAACCTTCTTGCCTTCACCCTTGATCTCATATAATATATAATTTTTTTCTAGAAGATCCTTGGCATCTTTTAATTTCAAATCAATTAGATTTGGCGCTTTAATCTTCTTTTTATTTTCTTGACTTATCTTAATAGTACTATCCTTTTCAATGTAACCATTATTTTCAGGATATTGCTTGTCTATTATATGGTATTTTCCCAACTCTCCAACAATTTCCACATCTAGAGGTTTACCCTCTAATACCTTTTCTATCTCCTCTATGGTTAGGGAGGTTAGTTTAGGAACCTTTATCAAGTTTTTAATGGTATTGTCATCTAGTTTATTTTCATTTTCATAATAGGCTATATCTCTCATAATGTTATAGGCTACTGGACCTGCTGTATTTATCCCTTCATTTTCAACTAAGGGTTCATTAAATACTACTAGAACTGTATATCTAGGTTTTTCTATAGGATAAGTCATAAAAATAGAAGCTACAGTTGGTGTCAGTTTATTTTTTTCTGACTTGTAAGGATTTTCTTCATTTACCTTAATGGTGGTTCCTGTTTTTATCCCCATCTTCAAGCTTTCGTCTTCTTTGGTAAACATGGTTACCTGATTAAAGGAGTTACCATAGAAATCCCTCATGGTCTTTGAGGTCTCTTCGGTTATAATCCTGGTTAACTCTTCTTTTTCCCTTTGAAAAACTATATTGTTTTCATCGTCAATAACCTTATCCACCACCATGGGTTTATAATAGATTCCTCCATTTACAGTGGCGTTTAAAGCTGATAAAAGCTGGATAGGAGTCGTACTTACAGAGTGGCCATATCCCATGGG
This sequence comes from uncultured Helcococcus sp., assembly GCA_937926545.1. GTDB lineage: Bacteria > Bacillota > Clostridia > Tissierellales > Peptoniphilaceae > CALAZW01. Next base: position 37,153 of record CALAZW010000066.1, read on the forward strand.
AGCAAAGTCCACATCTGCTATTTGGGAGTCTTTAGGAAAGATTCCCTTAACTTCATTGGGTAAGTCTATACCTGTAAACTCTCCAAACTTAAAGCTTTTTCCATAGTCATGGAAGTTGTCCTTACCCACATCCTTTATTATATCCACATAGGCCGGGTTACAAGAATTGGCAAAGGCTTCCTTCATGGACTGTTCTCCATGAGGGTCATGACTTCTCCAACACCTTATAAATACTCCTGGTGCTATTTCATACTTGCCATCACAATTATAGGTCTTGTCCAAGGTTTTCTTGTTGGTTTCCAAGGCCATGGAAGACACTATAGATTTAAATACTGAACCAGGCTCATAGAAATGTGAAACTAAAGGGTTATTCCAATTGGATACAATATAATTGGTTTTACCTTCATCTGTATATTTCTCATAAACCTTATCATCTAGAATAAACTTAGGTTTTCTAGGGTCATTGGGATCAAAGGATGGGAAACTATCCATGGCCAAAACCTTACCCGTATTAGGATCCATAACTATGGCCTCAGCCACAAGGGCTTTTTGCTCTTTAAATCCACTTAAGAGATGCTTGTGGACAATAGCTTGAATTTCTTCATCTATGGTAGTTACTATATTATTGGCCTTCTTAAATTTAATCTCACTGGCATTGTCAAAGGGTATGTTAGTCCCCCCTATGGCCTTATAGAATTCTTGATAGCCCTTCTCACCACTTAAAAGATCATTGTAGTAGTTTTCCAAACCATAAAGTCCCTTGTCATCTTCAACAAAACCTAAGGTTTGGGAGAAGCTTTCCTTGTTTGGATAATATCTTTCTGTATTTTTAATATATTGGATATAGCCAACATTTAGCTTGTCCAATTCCTTTTTTTGTTCATCGCTTACCCTATTGGCTATGGTTGTCTCTATTCCCTTTTCCAATTTATTTCTCAGAAAGTCCTTGTCTATATTTAAGATTCCAGATATTTTCTCTATATCCTCTTCCTTATAGACAGGCAGGGAAGCCTTCAGGTTTATTTCTTCCTTTTCCTTGGAATCCAACTTATTATAGGACTCCTTATTGTTTTGAATTTTCTTAACTCTTATTGCTTCATCTTCAGAAACTGCCCTATATAAATAACAGGTATTGACTGTGACATTAATAGCGAGAGGTTTACCCTTTGAGTCGTATATGGCACCTCTATTGGGAGATATAATATTTTGTCCCCTAGAGATATTTTCTCCCTTGCGCTTATAGTCATTTAAGTCGAATACCTGTAAATATAAAAGTCTTATTACGTATGCTAAAGTAATAGCAAGAATTAAGTAAATAGAAACAACAAATCTCTTATTTAATGATTTCTTCTTACTTTTTTTCATCTTCTACTCCATTAATTAAAAAATTTACTAATCAGATTCATAATAGAGTCTTTATTATTCGTTTTTTCTTCTTTTTCAACCATCAAGTTACTATTATCTGAATCTTCCTTTAATTTTACTATATGATCATTGGTAGGATATATCATATGTAGTTTTTCCTTTGCCAGATTCTCTATCCTTGACTTATTCAAATATGGCTCTAATTTAAACTCTAATGAATTCTTTTCTTGGGCCAAATCCTTGTTTGCAGCCTCAAGTATGATTAAATCACTATTTATTTTCACCATATCAGTATAACCCACAACCAATAGTATTATCAATACAGCCGACAAAATAATGCTCGATGATAAAAATACAAATCTTTTCTTTGCTTGTTTTTCCCTATGTTTTTTTAGCTTTTCTTTCTTGCTTAGATTTCTTTGTCTTTGCCTAACTGCTAGCTCTTCTGTTTTCTCAGAAAACTCACTAATATTATCCTTTTTTAGATAAGTTTCTCTCTCATATTCCCTCAAGGCTTCCATTTTAACTCCTTACAATTTTAAGCCTATTCTTAACTTGGCTGGCTTAGCTCTATTATTGACTTCCAGTTCTTCTTCACTAGCCGTAATTGGCTTTCTATTTATTATTTTTATTTCCCTTACCTTGTTGCAAACACAAACCGGAAAATCCGGAGGACATACACAGCCCTTGGCCAAGTCCTTAAATTTGTTTTTTACTATCCTATCTTCCAGTGAATGGAAGGTAATAATTGCAAGTCTCCCATTTCTATTAAGTTTGGCAACTGCAACATCTATGGTATTTTCAAGTACATCCAATTCCTTATTTACTTCAATTCTCAAGGCTTGGAAGGTTTTCTTTCCTGGGTGCTTGTTTAATCTGGCCTTTTTAGGTATGGCATTTTTTAGGATTTCAACCAAATCAAAGGTTGTTTCTATTTCCTTGTCTTGTCTTGCCTCTACTATAAATTCAGCAATTCTTTTGCCCCATTTTTCTTCTCCATAGTTCCATAAAATATATTCCAAATCCTCTTGGGAATAATTATTTACTATATATTTAGCCGTTAAATCGGAATCCAAATCCATTCTCATGTCTAAGGGAGCATCAAACCTATAGGAAAAGCCCCTAGATTCTTCGTCCAACTGGTGGCTGGACACTCCAATATCCATTAATATTCCATCGACCTTGTCCAGGCCTAGAGAATCCAATATGGAATCCAAGTGAGAATAATTACTTTTTACAAAAGTCACCTGATCTCCATAGTCAAAAAGGTTTTCTTGGGCTTCTTTTAAAGCCTCTTCATCCTGGTCTATGGCTATCAGTCTTCCACTACTATTTAATTTTTTTAAGATTTCCTTGGAATGACCTCCCCCACCGACAGTACAATCAACATATATACCATCTGCTTTAATATTTAATCCATTTATAGTCTCTTCCAATAGTACTGGTCTATGATAACAATCCATCTTCTCACCTACTTATATATCTAATTCTTCAAATTCATCCATTATTTCTTCATAGTTCATTTCTTCCCTGGATATGTATTGGTCCCAGACCTTCTGATCCCAAATTTCTATCCTGGTAGATACTCCTATGATTACAACGTCCTTACTTATTTGAGCATAGGACCTTAAGTTTTGTGGTATTAGGATCCTTCCCTGCTTGTCCAGGGTCAATTCTCTAGCTGGAGCATAAAACATCCTTGAAAACTCTCTGGCCTTCTTGGAAGTAAGTCTTAAATTACGCATCTTGGCATCAAGATTCATCCACTCGTCTTCATCGTATATAAAAAGACATGAATCCATTCCTTTAGTAATATAAAATTTTTCTCCCAGCTCTTCTCTAAATTTCGCAGGCATGATAACCCTTCCCTTAGAGTCTGTAGAGTGATTATATTCTCCAATATACATAGTTTTTTCTCCACTTTAAACCACTTTACCCCATTTACTACCACTTAGTTATATATTACATTACTTTGTATAGGTTTTCAAGATGTAAAAGAAAAAAACCACCCAATAAAATTGAGTGGTTTACCCGTCTTTAACTATTTTTTTTCTTTTTTTGACATGATTACAAGGCCAATTATACCTATGATTATACCAAATAAACTGATTAATTGAGCCTGTCTTAGGCCACCTATCATTAGGCTGTCGGTCCTAAGTCCCTCTACTCCAAACCTTAAGATTCCATAAAGGATAAGGTATAGCATGGTGGTTTGACCATCCTTTTTCTGCTTATTTCTCAAGTAATAAAGAAGAAATATAAAAATAAGGAAATCTCCTATTGATTCATAAAGGAAGGTTGGATGAACCTTTTGTCCATCAATTATCAAGGCCCAAGGAAGATCTGTAGGTCCACCATAGGCTTCATTGTTAATAAAGTTTCCCCATCTACCTATGGCTTGGGCCAAGGATAGAAATGGCATAATAACATCTGATAATTTGAAAAAATCAACCTTTCTTCTCTTTACAAAGATTAGGCCTGCTATAACTCCAAATATTATTCCCCCATGAATAGCCAAGCCTCCTGTCCTAGGATTTATCATCTTGAAAAAATCGCCCCTAAACTGATCCCATTCAAAAACCACATAATATAGTCTGGCTCCTATAATGGAAAACGGTAGTAGATAAAAGGCCAGATCATAAATTAAATCCCCGTCCATATTTCTTTTTTCCAACTCTTTTGAAGATAAGTTAACAGCTAAAATCATTCCTGTAACTATTAATATTGCATACCAATAGACCTCTAATTCAAATAATTTAAAGGCTACTGGGCTTCCTGTATACTGCATTCAAGACACCCCTTTCTCTTGGATCTAAAATACTTTTCATTGGCAAAAATTAATCCGCAAACCAATAAAAGGCCTGCTATTGCCCTGGTAAATATTCTTCTTGCCATTAAGATAAAAAACTCTATAGGCAAGATATTAATCATCATATCTGTTTTAGGATCCAATAACCATAGGTCATTGTCAAAAAACAGCTCATGGAATTTAATAAAGTACTCATCAAAGTTTAAGCTTAGAAAAATACCTATGCCCACATAGACCACCACTAAAAGGGCCATTAATTTTAATGATGAATACAAAAGATCATTTAAAAAATATTTATAGTTGGCCAAGACCAATATTAGAACTATAACTGTCAGCCCAATATTTCTAACCCTTCTGGCCAATTCAAAAAGAGAAAACACATCTTCCATATGGCTGACCTCTCTTTGGTTAAAATGAGCTTCCAAATAACTATTCTCACCATATTTTAAATAGGATATAAGGTCCTTACTGATAAGGTCCAATTCCTCTTGACTCTTACCTATTTCTTCATTTATCTTGTTTTCTACCTGGAAATTTCTATAGAAAGCTTCATCTGTAGAATTCATTTCCAGGGAGAACAAGAGTATAACTAATGGAATTAGTAGTGATAATAAGAGCATGGATAAAATATAGAAAAATTTATCCATGCCTTGTCTAGTTTTCATTTTTTTATATATCCCAATTGTGGTAGACATCTTGTACATCATCATTATCTTCAAGAATATCAATCATCTTTTCCATTAGTTTTATATTTTCTTCAGATTGAATTGCTTGGTAATTGTTTGGCATGTACATAATATCAGCCTCTTCAAATTTATAGTCCTTGTCAGAAAGAGCCTTTCTTACCTTGTCAAAGTTTTCTACAGAAGTGTAAACTTCAAAAATCTCTTCTCCTGCTTGGAAATCATCCGCTCCAACTTCCAAACTATCCATCATAACTTGATCTTCGTCCAAGTCTGAACCATCTATAATTAAAACACCCTTTCTTTCAAACATAAATAAAACAGAACCTGATGTTCCTAAGTTTCCACCATACTTGTCAAAGGCATGTCTAATATCTGCAGCAGTTCTATTTCTATTATCTGTAAGACAATGAACTATAACAGCTATCCCTTCTGGACCATATCCTTCATATGTAATTTCCTCAAAGGCAGCTCCTCCAACTTCTCCAGTTCCCTTTTTAATGGCCCTGTTTATATTATCATTGGGCATATTTGCAGCCTTAGCCTTTTCTACAGCAGCATTTAGGGCTGCATTGTATTCAATATCTCCGCCACCTTCTCTGGCAGCAACCATAAGAGCTCTACCTAGTTTTGTAAAGACCTTGGCCTTCTTAGCATCTTCCTTACCTTTTTTATTCTTTATCGTACTCCATTTATTATGTCCAGCCATAACTAACCTCCTATTATCTGTCCCTTTCTTTCTGACAACAAAACTTCATCTAAAACTTCTATTATTCCTTGTCCATTTGTATTTTCCGTCATAGTTTCTATAAAATAATCCTTTTTCTCAAGATGAATATAGAAATAAATCTTTACCTTGTCTGTATAGTCTCTATCCAGCTCAAAAAATCCTTCATTGGCTATAAGATTATCTATCTTACCCAGTAAGGTATAGTCTATTTCCAAGGACATCTTATAGAAATTTTTCTTCCATATGATAGTCCCTGCTTCAATAGCCTCAACGGCCGCAGCCGTATAGGCCCTAATCAAGCCTGATGCTCCAAGTTTTACACCACCAAAATACCTGGTGACCACAATGGCCACATTGGTCAGGTCTTCCTTTTTTATAACTTCTAAAATCGGTATGCCAGCTGTTCCTTGCGGCTCACCATCATCACTATACCTTTGGGTGTTTCTTCTAACTCCATTGGCATAGGCATAGCAATTGTGAGTTGCCTGCCTATGTAGCTTATTTATCTCTTCTATAAAAGCTAGAGCATCTTCCTCTGTTTCACATTGTTTAGCATAGCCTATAAATCTTGATTTTTTTATTTCTATTTCTTTTTCCGAATAGTCCAGTAACGTTTTATACTTATCCTTATCTATCATTTCTCCACCAAAAATTCCTCATACTTATATAAATCTTCCTTGCTTATATAAGCTCTCACTTGTATACCATCGTTCAAATATTCTTTTTCCAAGTCTTCAAAATTTTCCATGTTCTTTTCGAAATATCCTATATCGCTATACTTAATCATTATATTATAGTAATCATAATTTGAAAATATTAGGCTTTGAATTTTTTCAGCCAATCTTATTATATCACTTTTTTTCAGTGCTGAAATTCTTATAACTTCCTTGTCCTTATCATTAAAGAAAATATCTATGCCCTTGTCCACCTTGTTAAAACAATAAAGGACCTTCTTTTGATCAATATCTAAATCCTTTAAAACGTCCATGGTGGCTTCTAATTGTAGATTGTAATCTATATTACTTGAATCTATAACTATAATAATCAAATCAGAAATTTCTATCTCTTCCAAGGTGCTCTTGAAAGACTCTATTAGCTTTGTAGGTAGATCACTTACAAAACCAACTGTATCTGAAACTATAATTTCCTTATTATTGTCTAAGACCAAACTTCTAGCACTGGTATCCAAGGTTGCAAACAACATATCATCTGAGTAAACAGCCTTGTCCTTCATGCCATATTCTTCCAGCAATTGATTTAAAATCGTTGATTTCCCAGCATTGGAATAACCTATTAGAGATACTATAGGTATATTGGCATTTAACCTTTTTTTAGACTTTATCTTTCTCTTGCTTTTTTCATTTTCCAACTTGTCCTTTATGGATTTTATCTCCCCTTGGACTGACCTTCTATCTATTTCTAATTTTTGTTCTCCTGGTCCCCTGGTTCCTATACCGGCTCCTTCTCTAGATAGGTAGTTTCTATAGCCAACCAACCTGGGCAGCCTATATTCCAATTGGGCCAACTTTACCTGGAGCTTGGCCTCCTTGGTTCTTGCCCTTTGGGCAAATATATCTAGAATAAGGCCTGTCCTATCAACTATTTTTTTATCAACCACATCTTCCAGGTTTTTCATTTGGGAACCTGTAAGCTCATTATTAAAAATAACAGTTTCTACTTCCAAGCTTTCAGCCAGTTCTTTTATCTCTTCAGCCTTGCCCTTGCCCACATAGTAGGTAGCATTTACCCTATTGGCATTTTGAATTACCCTTGCTTCAACCTGACCTCCACTTGACCTTACTAACTCTTCCAGTTCATCCAGCTTGTCTTCGACAACCTCTTCACTATCATTTCTATTTAGATGAACTATTATTACCTTCTCTTTTATATCAGTCATATTATCACCAACTTTCCTTTGACTACTACCATTATAACAAAATTCATTAATATTGATAACAATTCCATTCTATACTATAATAATTGAGTTATTATGTGAATATTACTTAAATGGGTAACTATATAAAAGTATCTTACATAAAAGTCACATATAGTTAATATAAATTTTGTATGTTATAATTATTTTAATTAAACCTATTACATTTAGGAGGAAAAAATGTTAAAGAAAACTTTAAAGAGAATTCTTCAGTTTGTCGCCATAATCTTACTAGCGTTTTTCATTATAGCGACTATAGCAGTTGGTATGCTGGGCGGATCCTTTGTCAAGATAATGGAAAAAGCCCCTGAGATTAATCCAGAATCCATGCTACTGGAGCTAAATGAAAACTCTAAGATAGTCGATATGAATGACAATCTTATAGAAGATATAGCCTCTGAAGAATACAGGGAAATCGTCAAATATGAAGATATACCTAAACACTTGGTTGATGCTTTTGTCAGCGTTGAAGACGAAAGGTTTTGGACCCACAACGGTATTGACCTAAGAGGTATTGTTAAGTCAACCCTAGATAATATTGCAGCGGGCGATATAGTTAGGGGAGCTTCTACAATTGACCAACAATTAGTTAGAAATATGTACTTAAGTTCAGATGTACAATGGGAAAGAAAGATAATGGAAATGTATTTGGCCTTGGAAGTAGACGCCAAATTATCCAAGGAAGATATAATTGAAGCCTATATGAATAGGGTTTACCTGGGCCAACATGCCTACGGGGTTGAAGCAGGAAGTCAAACCTACTTTTCTAAACCAGTTAAGGATTTAACTGTTGCTGAAGCGGCATCCTTGGCAAGTATAGTAAAGGGACCTTCAATCTATTCTCTATTTTCAACCTATGCACCCACAGATGTACCTGAAGGAGCCAAGGTTATTGGTGAATATGCCATAGCCGGAGAAAATTTTAAGGCGGTAATAAATGACCTTCCTTTTGAAAGAAAAAATATTGTCTTGGCTAAAATGCATGAACTTGGAAAATTGTCTGATGAAGAATATGAAAAGGCAAAAAACGAAGATGTTGCGTCCAAGGTAAAACCTGGCAGTAAAAAACAAATGGAATATTCCAGTAATATTAGTGATTTAATAAAGAAACAAACTGTCACCAAGCTAATGGAGGTTAAAAACCTAACCAGGGAACAAGCCTTAAACATGCTTTATAATGGTGGTTTAACCATTAAAACAACCATTGACTGGGACATGCAAAAGGAACTGGAAGGTGTCTATGATAACTTCTCCAATATTTTTGCAGACAAGAACTATTCTGGCAGTCCCCTACTCTTAAATTGGAGACTTAATGAATACGGAAACGTAATAGATGACAGTGGTAATACCATCTATTACAAGAAACAAAATATAATCGATGAAGACTACAATGTTTATGTGCCTAATGGTTATTATAGTATTGATGAAAATAATAATCTTACCATAAACTCGCAAAGACTAAAGGCCTATAGTGACTATATTGAAATAAGTAACTACTATAGTATAAATGAAGAAAATAACCTGGTTACCTATAGAACAGGAAATATTGTGGTAAAGGCAGATCTTCTAAAAAATAATAAGGATGGTTCCTTTACTATTAAAAGCGATTTCTTCAAAAATATTGAAGACTTCTACAGTATTGTAGATGGAGATTTGGTAATCAACAATAAATACTACAGTATTGAAAAAAATGGTACTGTTCAGCCCCAATCATCAACCGTTATAATCGACCATAACAATGGAGATATAAAGGCCTTGGTTGGAGCCAGAGGAAACAGCAAGGACGATACTATCAATAGGGCAGTTAATTTCCATAGACAACCTGGCTCTTCAATAAAACCACTTGCAGTCTATACACCAGCCCTTGATAATAACTACACACTTGCATCTTCTCTAGATGATATTCCTTTCTATGACGGTCAAGGAAAACAATGGCCTAAGAACGTTTATGAAGGATTCAAGGGTATATCAACCTTGAAACAAGCCCTTGTTGAGTCTAGAAATACAACTGCTGTTTCTGTCTTAAATGATTTGGGAATAGAAACTTCCATGAAGTATTTGGAACGTTTTGGACTTATAAATCCTAAAGATCCTGAAAATGATACCATAGTTACCAGCAAGGAAGATCCTAGCAGTAATGATGAAAACCTATCACTTGCCCTAGGAGGATTGACTAGAGGTAGTACTACTCTAGATATGGCTTCTGCTTATGCAGGCCTTGCCAACAAGGGAGAAAGGATTGAATCTTTAGTTATTAAGACTATAAAAAGTAACAAGGAAGGTTTAATCTACGATGACAATAAAAACAAGACCAGGGTTGTTTCCCCTGAGGTTGCTTATTTAATGACCAAGGCTCTAGTAGCTACAGTAGATGACCAATTTACAAGTCCTGCCAAGAATCCATACGATATTCAAACAGCTGGTAAGACAGGTACTACTGACAATGCCATGGACTTTTGGTTTGCAGGCTATACGCCTTACTATACAGCAGCTTCATGGATTGGAGTTGACAATGGTAATATAAGACTAAGTGGTTATTCTGATCAGGTTGCCCGTCTTTTCGGAGCCTATAGTAAGATAATTCACGAAGGCCTAGAGGCTAAGAACTTTGATAAACCTAAGGGAATTGTAACTAGGGAAGTATGTGCTATTTCCGGTCAAATTCCAACTGATTTATGTAGGCTAGATCCTAGAGGATCCCAAGTAATCGTTGAAGAATTTGATGAGAAAACTGTTCCTACTAAGGAATGTGAAATGCACGTTAGCGTAACCTTAGACAAGAGAAACTATCTACTGGCTAAACAAGGTACACCTAGTGGACTATTGGTTAATGCAGTTAGAGTACAAAGGTTAAAACCATATATTCCATCAGCCAACAACAATATAGTTCCTGCTGATTGGAAATTTGAAGTTCCTACTATGTATTCCAACCTTCCAATTCATCTGGGACCTGAGACCATTAAAAATAGTGATGGTTCAACTACTGTAAGACAGTACCTAGCAGATGGAACCAAGATAGAAACTACTTCCTATCCAGATGGAACAATTATAACCAAGGTGACAGATCCAAACGGCAAGGTAACAACCACCGTCAAGGAGCCAGAAAATACACCTGAAGAACCAGAAGTAGATGACAATACAAATGTGGATGATCAAAACAATAATTCCGAAGGAAATAACTCCACAAATGAAAATAATAATCAATAATGACAATGAAGCTTCGGCTTCATTGTTTTATAATAAAGGAGAAAGATATGAAGGATAAAATACTATTGGTTGAAGATGAACTGGGCATAGCCAATATGGAAAAAAACTATCTTAAAAAGGCTAATTTTGACGTTGATATTGCTCTTGATGGAGAAAGTGCCCTTAAACTTTTTGATGAAAATGAATATGATTTGGTAATTTTAGATTTAATGTTACCCAAGGTATCAGGAGAAGAAATCTTAAAATATATAAGAGAACAATCCTCCCTACCTGTCATCCTGGTAACAGCCAAGGTTCAAGAAAAAGATATAATAAAGGGATTTAGAAATGGGGCTGATGACTACATAAAAAAACCCTTCTCCGGTCTTGAATTGGTAGAAAGGGCCAAGGCAGTCCTTAGAAGGTCCAATGAAAACAGGTTGGTTAAAACTGATATTCTTGAAACTAGAGATAAGATAATCAAAATAGACTTTGCCAATAATAGGGTTTTAAAAAATGATGAGGAGCTGGCTGTTACTAAAAATGAGCTTCTAATCTTAAAAACACTTTTTTCCAATCCTAATAAGACCTTTACCAGAGATGAAATTATAGATTTAGCCTTTGGCATGGACTATGATGCCTATGATAGAGCCATAGATACCCACATTAAAAACATCAGACAAAAAATAGAAGAGGACCCTAAAAAACCTAAATACATAAAGACAGTTTATGGTATTGGCTACAAGGCTGGTGGCTTAAATGAAATTAAAGACTAAAATATTTAATACCTTTGTTATAAATATATGTATAACCCTACTTTTAAGCTCACTTTTTATAAACATCTTGTTTAAGACAACCTTAAACTCTTTTGTGGAAAGTCAAAGGGAAACTGAGTTTAATAAAATAGCTGAGGATATATCCACCATCACCTATCTACAAAATGGCCCCATAACATCCCCTACCCTAAGACTCTATGCTAAGAACCAATCCATTAACATAAATATTTATGACAATAACAATAATTTGCAGGCTGAATTTTATGGGATAAAAAACATGGACTATGAGGATAGTAACTATATAACAAAAAAGTTTTCACTGGTTGACAAATCCAACAACAAGTACGGTTATATAGAGATTGGCTATATGGAAAATACCTATCTCTATAATAAGAGTATAAGTCTTTTCTATAACAAGACTATCAAGTATTATGGTTTTGCCCTTATTATTTCCCTGGTCTTTGGTTTTGTCATAAGTCTTTTATTTTCTAAAAAGATAACAGACCCTATCATGGAGATAAATAAGGCTACTAAAAAAATCCGGTCTGGAGAATATGATGTAAAAATTAAGGAATATAATATTTATGAAATAGAAGAATTGTCGAATAACTTGACCTACCTTTCAAATACCCTGAAGCTTCAGGAAGAATTAAGGTCTAACTATGCTGAAGATATAGCCCATGAGCTTAGAACCCCTCTGACCAATCTACAATTGCATTTAGAGGGTATAAAGGACGATGTAATAGAGTTGGATGATCAAATAGTACTTTTACTAATCAATGAGGTTAAAAGGCTTAACAATATGGTTGACAGCCTACAAAACACCTTCAATGATTCCAGTAAGATGCTGGAACCTGATTTTGAAAACTTTAATCTGGCTGAAGAAATTCTATCTGTATCCAATTCCTTTAGACCAGCCATGGATGATAAAAACATCAAGCTCCACCTGGACCTTGATAATGACATTGAGATTTATTCTGACAAGGACAAGCTCCACCATGTTTTAAATAATCTAATTAGCAATGCCATCAAGGCCATTGACCAAGATGGAAATGTAAACATTATAACCAAACACTACCATAATAGGATTGTCATGACCATACAGGACGATGGTGTTGGTATACCTGAAAAAGACATACCCCATATTTTTGATAGGTTCTACAGGGTGGACTCAGCTAGAAATTCAAGTGCTGGAGGCCATGGCTTAGGGCTTACTATTACCAAGACCTATCTAGACCTAATGGAGGCCAATATAACAGTTCATTCCATGCCTAATAAGGGCACAGAATTTACTATAACATTTAAGAAGAGTTAATCTTCTTTTTTGTTTAAAAAAATAGAACTAAGCCAGGCTTAGTTCATATCCATATCAATGCTTTTATTTTCTCTTCTTAAAAGAATGGCCATAATGATTCCCTTTAATATGCTGGTAAAGGACATGGCCATCCAAACTCCGTAAAAATCAAACCAAATCATAAATATTAGGGCAAAAGGAATCCTCATAATATTTAAGCCCATGGAAATCATGGCTGGCGTTTTAGTATTAGATAGGCCATTAAAAATTCCTGCGGCCCCTATTTCTATGGCCATGAAAAATTGACTCATGCCTAAAATTAGGAGGTAGTAGCTACCCATTTTTATGGCCTCTGGATCCTTGGGTAAAAATATATAGAACAGACTATTCCTAAATCCTATCAGGATAAAGGAGGACATAAGTCCAATTAAGGCAACAGAAGTCATGGACTTTCTTATTACTTCCTTTAGCCTATCAATCTTTCTAGCCCCAAAGTTTTGACCGACAAAGGCTGTAATACCAACGGCAAAACCTTCCGTAGTCATCCAGGTTAAAGATTCTATCATGGAGCCTACTGAATAAACTGCTATAGGCTTGGCCCCATACTTACTCATAAACCTACTTAGAACCATGGTTATTGATGCGTGCATGGCACTTTGCATCCCTGTAGGTAGCCCTATTTTAAATACTTGGGTAAATATTTCCCTATCCAGGCTCCCCTCTTGTCTAGACCTATAAATCATACCCTTTCTCTTAATATTATCTATTACAAATAAAATAAATACTATCAATTGGGCTGTTACAGTTGCTATTGCTGCTCCCTTAACCCCCATGGCCTTGATAGGACCAAACCCAAAAATTAGAAGTGGGTCTAGGATTATATTAACTATCAAACCTACAACATTTATTGAAAAGGGAGTAAAACTATCTCCCATACTATTATAGGTTGAGGAAAAAACTGGATTGAAGAAGGTCATAAAAAATCCCAATGCAATGTATCTTAAGTATTGGATGGCCATTTCATTTACTGCCTGATCCAACTTATAGAAACCTATAAATTGTCTTGCAAATAATTGGATAATAGTAAAATATAAGACAACTATTATCAAGGTCAATAAAAAACCATTTTTTATTACATCCTTAACCTTTTTGTGGTTGCCCTCTCCATAGTATTGGGAGGTCAAGACTGAAATCCCTATTCTTGGAATCAAGACCAAGGACATGGCTATCCACATAAAAAAACCAGCTGTTCCCGTAGCTGCTACTGCTTCTGTTCCTACCTTACCCACCCAAATCAAATCTGTCAGGTTATAGGCCATCTGTACAAAAGATGTGGCCATCAAGGGAGCTGATAGGATAAATAATTTCTTTAAAATGTTACCTTCCAGTAAATTAACTTCTTTCTTCATAAACAATCTCCATATAATCCCTATAGTCCTTAAGCATCATAAAGATTTGTTCTATATCGCTGGTTTTATTTATTTCATCCCTTAGCTTATTAGAATCAGGGTATCCTTTCAAATACCAGCCAATATGCTTACGCATTTCATTTACAGCTATTCTATCGCCCTTATAGGCTATCAAATACCTATAGTGCCTATCTATTACATCTAAAATTTCATAGATAGTAGGTTTTCTATAGCTAGCATACTTAACAAAATCATCTATTTGCTTAAAGATAAAAGGGTTTCCCATGGCGCCTCTAGCGACTGCCACTCCATCACACCTAGTATCATCTAACATTTTTATAGCGTCTTCAGGGGTAAATATATCGCCATTTCCTATAACTGGAATGCAAAGTTCCTCTTTTAAAATTTTAATAGCTTCCCAATTTGCTTTACCAGAGTACATCTGTTTTCTAGTTCTACCATGTAAAGTAACTGCGGAAGCCCCATATTTTTCAGCTATTTTTCCTATTTCCAAATAATTTATAGATTCTTCATCAAAGCCCAACCTGAATTTAACAGTTATAGGTTTGTTGCTGTTTTCTTTCATTTCATAAATTATTTTCTTTACCAATTCAGGTTCCTTCATCAAGGCCGATCCCTCTCCATTTTTTACTATTTTTGGAGCTGGGCAACCCATATTCAAGTCTATGGTTTTAAATTCCTGCCTAAAATTCAGGTCTTCTTTTATAACCTTACCTATAATATCAGGGTCTGAGCCAAATATTTGGATACCTAAATTATCCTCCCCCTCAAAGGTGGACATTATTTCCTCAGTTTTCTTATCTTTATATAATAATCCTTTAGCTGAAACCATTTCTGTATATGAGTATCCCAAAGGATACTCATTACAGATCTGTCTAAATGCTTTGTCGGTAACACTAGCTAAAGGACTTAAAATAATATTTGATTTTAATTCTAGCTTATCAATTTTCATTTCTGTCTCTCTTTGATTTTTCATATACTAATCTCATACCTTCTAAGGTAATATTACTATCATAATCTTCAATATACTTTGATCTTTCAGTTATTAACTTGGCATAACCACCTGTACCCAAAATATTAACCTGATCCTTTGTTAAATTTAACTCTTCCAGGATATTTTCAATTATGTTATCGACCAAACCGATAAAGCCATATACAATTCCTGATTGTATACTCTCAACAGTGGTCTTTCCAATTACATATTCTGGCAACTTTAATTCTACCTTTGGCAATTTAGATGTCCTACTAAATAAGGCTTCAGAAGATATACCAACTCCTGGCGCTATGGCGCCACCCAGGTACTCCCCTTTTTCACTAATCACATCAAAGGTAATGGCAGTTCCTATATCTACTAGAATGGATGGTCCTCCATATTTTTCAAATACAGCAACAGAATTAACTATTCTATCTGCTCCAACCTCCCTAGGATTATCATACTTAATAGGCATACCAGTCTTGGTTCCCTTACCTATAATCATAGGTTCCATATCAAAATATTTTCTACACATGGAAACTAAAGTGTGTTGTAGGCTGGGTACTACTGACCCTATCACTATGTCATCTATATCCTTAATAGAAATATTGTAATGCCTCAAAATAGAATCTACCTGTAGGCCGTATTCATCAGATGTTCTTCCGATCTTGGTTCCCAGTCTCCAACCGTGAATCATTTCCTTACCCTGGTAAACTCCCATCACAATATTAGTATTGCCAACGTCAATTAACAATATCATTATTTACCTCTTTCTTTTCAATAGAGCATAACAAATTGGCGTAGATATTAAGGCTGCAACTATCATTTCTGGAATTCCATTTGTAACTCCAACAAAGGCTATAAACTTACCAGCACTTTGCCCCACATCTACCTTTCCCATGGACTGTAAGGTTTCAATATATCTTTGGGCATAAATAAGATAAATTAAACCTAGTACTGTTATGGTATTAAAGATTGATCCAAAGGCTGCTGATAGGGTTATGGATATTTTCTTAACCCCTTCCTTACTTCTAAGGATTTTAAATACATAGCCAACCAATAATCCCATAACAATTCTTGGAACTACTGATATTAAAGGATTCATAAATAAGAAGGATGTAGGCATAGGTCTGGTATAGGATTGTATAAATGACAACATTCCAAACATAAAACCTAAAAGTCCTCCCACTATAGGTCCTTCTACTATAGCTCCAATCAACACTGGTATATGCACAGTTGTTGCCGCTATAGGACCTATTTGAATAAATCCCAGGGATGTTTCACTTAAAATAATAATTACTGCTGTTAGTAACCCCACTAGGGTTATGGTTCTGGTGTCCAATTTGCTCTTACTTTTCATTGATTTTTCCATTTTTTTACCTCCGATCCAGTTCTTTCGATACCGGTCTAATATATTTTAATACTGGTTACCCAGATATTAATCAGTTTTCTAATGCCTTTTCAATAAATTTCATAAACAAGGCATGTGGCCTATTTGGTCTAGACTTATATTGTGGATGATATAGGGTTCCCACATGGAATTTGTTTTTAGTATATTCCATGATTTCTACATAACCTTCATCCGCATTTACTGCTGATAATCTTATATTATTTGCTTCAAAAACTTCTTTGTAATCATTGTTAAATTCGTAGATATGTTTATGTCTTTCTACTATGTCTTCTTTTTCATAAATTTCATAGGCCATAGTATCTTTTTCTATCTTAATATTTCCATTTCCCAATCTTCTATCTTCTGTTGGGTTTTTAATTAAAATTGGATTTTTACAGTTTTCATCAAATTCCTTTGAATTTGAATCTTCTAATTTTAATAGGTTCTTACCAGCTTCTAAAGCCAATACTTGCATTCCTAGACATACTCCCAAGTAAGGAATATCTTTTACTCTAGCATATTCACAAGCAAGTAATTTTCCTGAAATACCTGAAGCTCCAGATCCTGTAGGTACTACTATACCATCTGCAAAGCTTAGCTTTTCATCCAGGTTGTCTTCAGTTAATTCTTCAGAATCTATAAAGTGAATATTAACCTTGGTTGATTGATTGTAACCTGCATCCAATAGAGCTTGGTTTACTGAAAGGTAAGAATCTTCCAATTGTACATACTTACCAACCATGGCTAAGTCTATAGAGTGTTTTAGGTTTTTAAATCTTTCAACCATTTCTTCCCACTCATTAAAGTCATCTTTCTTAACATCAAGGTTTAATACCTTAATTATATATTCATCTATACCTTGTTTCTTAAGTGAAACTGGTACTTCGTAAATCAAGTCTACGTTTTCTGATTGTACTATGGCTTCCTTAGGTATATCACAGAATAAAGATATTTTTTCTTTTATTCCATCTGTAATATACTCATCTGATCTTAAAACAAATACATTTGGTTTAATTCCATAGCTCATCAATTGTTTATATGAATGTTGAGTTGGCTTTGTCTTTAACTCACTACTTCCTGGTACTGTTGGCACTAAGGTAGTATGCATAAATAATACGTCTTCCTTATTATTTTCTGAGTAAATTTGTCTTATAGCTTCAATAAATGGAAGGGATTCTATATCACCTACTGTTCCACCTATTTCAGTTATTATAACATCGGCATTAGTCTCTTCAGCAACTTTATAAACCTTTGCTTTTATTTCATCTGTTACATGAGGTATTACTTGTACAGTATTACCCTTAAATTCACCTCTTTTTTCTTTTTGGAAAACTGCATTGTAGATTTTTCCACTGGTTATAGATGAATCCTTGGTCAATTCTTCATCTATAAATCTTTCATAGTGGCCCAAATCTAGGTCCGTTTCCCCGCCATCTTTTGTTACAAAAACTTCACCATGTTGTATTGGATTTAATAGACCTGGATATACGTTTAAGTATGGGTCAAACTTTTGCATGAAAACAGAAAAACCTCTGTCCTTTAACAATCTTCCCACACTTGCGGCACTTATTCCCTTGCCTATTCCTGATACAACTCCACCTGTCATAAATATAAACTTTGTCATCCTAAACTCCTACTATTTGTTCAACTTGTATTTTCTAATCAATTCATTGATTTCATCCACGTCTTCTTCCTTAACCTTAACGTAGTTTACTTTCTCTTCATAACCAATTTTTGATTTTAACACAAGTTCGGAATTTTTTAAATCAAAACCCCATTTTTTTAGTTCGTCCCATTTTATATAAGTTCCTTGATCGAATATTCCATCCTCTGTGATAAACATCTTTTCATTAGTTGTAATAATGAATAGTATGGCCAAAGTGACCATTAAAACACCTACTATCATCTGTTTGCCCAAAATATTCATAAAACCAAATCCAATTATTATAGCTGATAGGTAATATGTCCATTTATTTCTTGGCTTAGCGTACTCTATTTTTTCTGTTTTAATCTTGCTCTTTAGACTTAAGGATTTTATATACTTAATAAGCAACATAAGTATTAATCCACCATATAAAATATAAATAAATGTACCGGGATTCTGATTTTTTGGTTCTGTAGATTTTTCAATTAAAAATTTCATAGTTCCTCTCCGTTATAATAATTCGCCCTTAGCTTTTTCTATATCTTCATCTGTTATAGTGTCATCGTATTTTTGTGCAATAACTAAGAAATCTTCCCTTCTTAGGGTTTCTTTTTCCAATAATTCTAAGGATAACTCTTCTAAAAAGTCTCTATTAGAGTTTAATAAATCCTTAGCATCTTCGTAGGCTTGGCCTATGATGTTTCTAACTTCTTCATCTATTTCCAAGGCAACCTTGTCTGAATAGTTGTTTGTTTTTCCATAGTCTCTACCTAAAAATACATCTGTATCATCACTTCCATATTGAATAGGTCCTAATTTATCACTCATACCATAGACTGTCACCATGGCTCTAGCTATCTTAGATGCTCTTTCAATATCATTTGAAGCACCTGTTGAAATATCATCCAAGACAATGGCTTCTGCTGCCCTACCACCCAATAATGATACAATCTCATGGGTCATTTGTTTTTTTGTCATATAACTGGTATCTTCCTCTGGTATAAAGGCAGTAAATCCTCCTGCGCTTCCCCTAGGAATAATAGTTATCATATGAACTGGATCAGTTTCTGGTAAAAAGTGAGTTACTACAGCGTGACCTGCTTCATGGTAGGCTGTTAATTTTCTTTCTTTTTCAATTATTACCCTACTTCTCTTGGCTGGTCCTGCTATTACCTTAATAGTAGCCTCTTCTAAAATCTCAGGTGTTATTTCACTTTGATTATGTCTAGCTGTTAATAAGGCAGCCTCATTGGTCAAGTTTTCCAAGTCTGCAGGTGAAAATCCAACAGTGCTCTTGGCTATATTTTCCAAATCAACCCTATCTGATAACCTTTTATTTTTTATATGAACCTTTAATATTTCTAATCTTTCTCTTACATCTGGCATACCTATTTGAACTCTTCTATCAAATCTACCCGGTCTTAATAAGGCTGGATCTAAAATGTCTGGCCTATTTGTTGCAGCCATCATGATTATACCTTCATTTGAATCAAAACCGTCCATTTCAACCAATAGTTGGTTTAAGGTTTGCTCTCTTTCGTCATGGCCTCCGCCTAAGCCGGCCCCTCTTCTTCTACCTACAGCATCAATCTCATCTATAAAAATGATACATGGAGAATTTTTCTTGGCCTCTTTAAACATATCTCTAACTCTGGAAGCTCCTACTCCGACAAACATTTCCACGAAGTCAGAACCACTTATACTGTAAAAAGGAACTCCTGCCTCTCCGGCTACAGCCTTAGAAATATAAGTCTTACCTGTTCCTGGAGGTCCTACTAAAAGTATACCCTTTGGAATCCTAGCCCCTTGGTCTATATATTTTTTAGGTTGTTTTAAGAATTCTACAACTTCTAAAAGCTCTTCTTTTTCTTCTTTAAGACCTGCTACTTCATCAAAGGTAACCTTCTTGCCCTTCATCTCATGTAGTTGGGCCCTACTCTTACCAAAATTCATAGCCTGTGAGTTACCGCCCTGGGTCTTTTGCATTAGCATATACCATAGAAGGGCGAAGCCTACTAGCATGATTAAAGGTGTTAAGAGTTGTAGATAGATTGGCTCCTTAGCCTCTCTCTCTCCATCATACTTAATTTCTTTATTTTCCACCCTATCCTTTAGATAGTCCTTGTAGAAACTTTCTTGAAACTCTTTAGGTAACTCTGCAAAGAACTTACTGTCATCCTTCAGAGTTCCCTCTACTGTTCCACCAATCGTCTTAATTTCCTTAACCTTATTTTCTTCTATCTTGGTCACAAGTTCTGTGACGTCAATTCTCTTACCCTTATTAAAACTATTGCCAAAATATTGAAATATTAAGGTCAAAATTAATATGGGAATAAGGTAGGAAAAAATAGTTTTCTTTTTATTTTCCAATCATATACCTCCTACTCATATACTTCTCTTTTAATAGTTCCTATAAATGGAAGATTTCTATATTTTTCTGCATAGTCTATACCATAACCTACTACAAATTCGTCTGGTATATTAAACCCTAGATAATCAACCTTAACATCTACTATTCTTCTTTCTGGCTTGTTTAATAGGGTAGCTATTTTAATAGAATTCGCCTTTCTAGCCTCCATTGTTTTTACAAGATAAGAAAGAGTATAGCCTGTATCTATAATATCTTCGATGATTATTACATTTTTACCCTCTATGTTTTGATCCAAATCCTTAAGCAATCTAACATCTCCTGTTGAGGTAGTACTTTGGCCATAACTTGACACGGACATAAAGTCAAAGGTCACTGGTAATTCTATTTCTCTAGATAAATCAGTTAAAAAGAAAACTGAACCTTTAAGAATTCCAACTAATACTAAAGGTTCCTTTGAATCCTTATAGTCCTCTGTTATTTGTTTACCTAGCTCAGCTATCTTTTCCTTAATTTCATCGCTGCCAAGCAATACTTTCTCAACTTCCTTTAAATTTGTAATATCGTCTTTTTTCATATTTCCTCCACTTTTATTCCTATTCTTTTACCGGTACTACCAGTCCTGTCTGCCCTATAAGAGCCCAACATAGAAACCTGTCCATCAAGTTCTACTATGGGAATAAAATCTCTGTCGTATTTATCTACTCTCTTATCAATTAAAAAATCCTTTAATTTAACATCCCTCTTGTTGATTTTAAGTCTATCACCATTTCTTCTTTGCCTTATAACAATTGATGATTGATCTTCAACTAGAAAAACATTATATTCCCCTTCATCTTCATTGAAGTCTTTCAATAGGTCTATCCTGTAGCCATTTATTTCTAAACTATGGTTTCCATAGGCCAGGGAGATTTCCTCCTTTAGCTGGTTAATCCTATCATCTAGAAGGATTATTAAACGGTCAAAGGATCTATAAACTAAAATATCATTTATTTTCTTTTCCTTGCCGCTTTTAGATCTGGCTATGTCTATAAACTCACTATAGTGCTTATAGGTAAAGCCCTCATTGCTACTTCTTATCCTATTGATTTCATCCCTAATTAAATCTATTTTAAATGTCTCATCCAATTTAAGAAATTCTCTCACATTAAGAATTGTTTTCTTCTTATATTTTTTTATATAGGCCTTGCTAAATTCCCTATCCTTCAACTTATTCATAGCAAGCAATTGATCTTTTGATATTTCAGATAGTCTGATTAGAGCGTCTTTAAAGCTTTTATTATATTCATTTTCAATCTTGGGAATTAAATCATTTCTAATTTTGTTTCTGGTATATTCATTTTCAAAATTAGTATGGTCTTGGACATAGGCCAAGTCTTTATCCCTTATATAACCCTCTATCTCATCTCTTGAAACATTTAAAATAGGCCTAATGATTGCCCCATTCCTTATGGGTATACCCTTAAGCCCATCCAGTCCCGTCCCCCTAATTATTCTCATTAGTACGGTTTCAGCCTGGTCATCCCTATTATGGGCCAAAGCCACCTTCCACTTAGATGGTTGATCCTTAGAATTAATTATCTCTTCAAAAAAGGAATATCTTATTTCACGTCCTGCCTGTTCACTGGATATTTTATTCTCCAATGCATACTCATCCATATTTACTCTTTTTATATGGAAGTTCAAGCCATAGTCCTGGCAGATGGACTCTACAAACTTTTCATCCCTATTGGCATACTTCCCCCTAATCATATGGTTAATATGACACACTTCCAGGTGAAGCTTGTATTTATCTTTTAAATTATAAATAGTATTTAGCATAACCATGGAATCCATTCCGCCAGATACAGCCAATAAGATATTGTCGTTTTCTTCTATTAATGAATGCTTTTCTATATCATCCAAAATTATATTATACATAATATTCCCCAATTAGTCATTATCTTTTACATAAACTTTTTCATTTGGTTTTATCATTCCCAAATCTTCCCTGGCTCTTTTTTCAATAAATTCTAGGGAGTTTACATTTTTCATTTCGTTTTTTAATGAATTAATTTCCATCTTTAATTCTTCTTGCTCGGTCTTCATCTTTTCCTCATTGCTTCTTATGTTTTTAAGCTTTATTTTCTGGTTGACAAAGGCCATCAAGAGTATAATCAATAAAACACCTATTCCAACTATGATCTTTGAATAGGAAGATTTTTTTTGTTTTTTCTTCTTAGTCATTAAATCACCTTATACATGTTTTCTGCCTGGTTTTTTGGCACGTGTTCATTAACATTCAAAACCTCTACCTTTACCAAGTTTTCTCCAAATTTAATCTCTATAACATCTCCTAGACCTACTTCAAAACCAGCCTTAACCGTCTTTCCATTTACAGCTACCCTGCCTAGTTCACAGGCTTCCTTGGCCACAGTTCTTCTCTTTATAAGTCTAGAGTTTTTTAAAAATTTATCAATTCTCATACTTCCTCCATTTCTATCTATATAATTATAACATAAGATAATTTATTGGTATAATATTTATGAGGTGAAATCATTGGAAAAGCTAGAAAAAGACTTAAATTTTTGTCATGTGGATATGGATGCCTTTTATGCCAGTTTGGAAATGCAAAGACATCCCCATCTAAAGGGGCAACCTATGGTTGTTGGAGGCAAAAGTAAAAAAGGTATTATTACCACAGCCAACTATGAGGCCAGAAAATTTGGTCTCCATTCAGCCATGCCTATTTTTATGGCAAAAAGTCTTTGCCCCCAGGTTATTGTTATCCCAACTGATATGGACTACTATAGGAGAAAAAGTCGAGAAATCTTTCATATTTTAGAAGGCTTCACAGATAATATAGAAAAAGTATCTGTAGATGAGGCCTACCTGGATATTTCAAATATAGCTGACTCAAGAGAGCTTATAGCCCTTAATATCCAAGAAGAAGTATTTAAGCAAACAGGCCTCACCCTATCTGTAGGCATATCCTATAATAAATTTTTAGCCAAATTAGCTTCTGATTGGCATAAACCTTCTGGCATTAAAATAATCAATAGACAAATGGTTCCTGATATTTTACTGCCCCTAGACATATCCAAGGTCCATGGCATAGGTCAAAAGACTGAAAACAGGTTAAATAAGATTGGAATCTATACAGTTAAAGATTTATACCAGTTGGATAGGTCCTATTTAAGGGATAATTTTGGAAAATCAGGAAGTGAAATTTATGATAGGATAAGAGGCTTGGACGATAGAAAAATCGAAGATGATATAGAAAGAAAATCCATTGGTATAGAAAGAACTTTAGATAAAAATATTAATTCAATTGAAGAATTATTAAAAATAATTAATTATTTTGCTAGAGATTTATCTAATGACTTAAAGTCAAAAAACGTCCTAGCAAAGCGCTTTACTGTTAAACTTAAAAGAGCTGACTTTCAAGTAAGAACTAAATCCTACACCCTAGCTGAGTATACAGATAGCCTAAAAACCATAGAAGATTTGGCTAAAACACTATTATTGGGTATGTATAATAATGAAGAGATAAGGTTGGTAGGTCTTACAGCCTTTGACCTTCAAGACAATAGTATAAAACAGGAAAACTTTTTTGAAATCCTGAAATAATATGTAGAATGATTGGTTATTTTTTATCAATGTAGTACTATATATATGTAGTTTATACTATAAAAATTTATATAAGGAGGACAATATGAAACAAAAACTACAAAGATTGGGTAAATCTTTAATGCAACCAGTTGCCGTGTTACCACTTGCCGCATTATTAATGGGTGTGGGTTACTGGATCGACCCTCAAGGTTGGGGTAGTGGAAATGCCTTCGCAGCTTTCTTCATCAAATCCGGAGCAGCTATTCTTGATAATTTAGGACTTATATTTGCTGTCGGTGTTGCTTTTGGTTTATCTAAAGACAAAAATGGTGCTTCAGCGCTGGCAGGTTTAGTAGCCTTTTTGACTATGACTACCTTACTTAGCCAACCTTCAGTTGCCATGTTAAAGTCAGTCGATTTAGAAGCTTGGAAGGAAGCTGACAAGTTCCAAGCAGCAGCTTTTGATGCAGTTAATAATAAGAATGTTTTGTTTGGTATTTTAGCAGGGGTACTTGGTTCAGCAGCTTATAACAAGTTCTATCAAGTAAAATTACCTGATGCCCTAGCATTTTTCAGTGGTAGAAGGTTAACTCCTATTATGGCTTCATTTTATGCTATTATTGCATCCATTGTTTTATTCTTCGTATGGCCTATAGTTTATGTAGGCTTAGTAAAATTTGGTAATGCCATATCCAAGATGGGACCACTGGGAGCAGGACTTTATGCCTTCTTCAACAGACTATTAATTCCAACCGGTTTACATCATGCCTTAAACTCAGTTTTCTGGTTTGATTTAGTTGGTATTAATGATATTGGTAAATTCTGGAATACTCCAGCCAATGAATTGGCTAGTATAATTACTGATACCTACTATCCAGGTATGTATCAAGCAGGATTCTTCCCAATAATGATGTTTGGTCTACCAGGTGCAGCTCTAGCCATGTATAAGACAGCAAAACCTGAAAAGAAACAATATGCTAAATCCCTATTATTAGCAGGTGCCTTGGCATCCTTCCTAACAGGGGTTACAGAACCTTTAGAATTTTCATTTATGTTCTTGGCTCCAGGGCTATATTTAGTTCACGCCCTATTCACTGGTATATCAGTAGCCATAGTATCATCTATGAAAATAGCCGCTGGTTTTGGATTTAGTGCAGGTTTAATTGACTATATACTAAGTTTAAGAATTCCAGCCCACAACAAGACCTTGTATCTAATTCCTATCGGCCTAGTTTTCTTCGCCCTATACTACTTCGTATTTAGAGCGATCATCCTAAAGAAGGACTTGAAAACCCCAGGTAGAGAAGATGATGTTGATGAGCATGAAGGACAAACTCTTTCAGCTGATACAAACTTTAGTCAAATGGCTAAAATCATCTTAGAAGGTTTAGGTGGAAGTGATAATATCGATACAACTGACTACTGTATAACAAGACTAAGACTTGAGGTAAAAGACCATGCCCTAGTTGATGAGGATAAGATTAAGGAAGCTAATGTTTCCGGTATTGTAAGACCTTCTCAAAAGTCTGTTCAAGTAATCATTGGACCACAAGTTCAAGCAGTTTATGACGAATTTATCAAGTTGATCTAAATATTAGGCACCTAAAGGTGCCTTTTTTATTTCTTTTTATATTTAAAATATTTGCTATAATTAATATATGAATGGAGGTAAGTATGGTAAAAAGATATTTAGACGTAAATTTATCTGATATTGAAAAAATGACTAAGAAGGATAAATTAGACAGTATTAAGTTATCTGAAGGTAGAACATTAGTTACAGAGGTCATTGGAGCCTTCCCTGGTATGTTGGGAGATATATCCAATGCAGAATTGGCTGCTGCCTTTGGCTCAGATATTCTTTTGTTAAATGTATACGATGTTGATAAACCATATTTTTATGGCATAGAAGCTGATAATATTATAGGGGAAATCAAGAAAAGAACGGGTAGACTAGTAGGTGTAAACTTGGAACCTGTCGATGAATCCTTGGATATGGTTCAAGAAAAAAGATCCATTGCTCCTGGCAGAACTGCCAAGCTGGAAAATGTAAAAAAACTAATTGATGATGGTTGCGATTTTATTGTATTAACTGGTAATCCTGCGACTGGGGTTACCAATGAAAAAATCCAGCATTCTATTAAAGAAATTAGAAAACACTTTGGACAAGAAATCATGATTTTCGCTGGTAAGATGCACTCAGCTGGAGATATAAATGAAATTGGCAGTAAACTTTATTCTAAAGAACTAGCCCTTGACTTTATAGAAGCTGGAGCAGATGTTTTATTACTTCCCGCCCCAGGAACTGTACCTGGCTTTACCATGGAAATGGCCAAGGAAATAATAGATCTAGCCCATGACAAGGACACCTTGACCCTGACAGCCATTGGAACATCCCAAGAAGGTTCTGATCAAGATACCATTAGAAGGATAGCCCTAATGTCCAAGATGGCAGGTACTGACATGCATCATGTTGGTGATGCAGGCATATGCCCTGGTGTTTCAACACCTGAAAATATTATGGCTTATTCCATCGTTATTAAAGGAAAAAGACATACTTATAGAAGAATGGCAAGAACAATAGAAGGAGGAAAAGATGGGATTATTTAGTAGAAAAATCAAATTATTAGCTCCAATGTCTGGAGAATTAATTGACCTGAGCAAGGTGAAGGATATTACTTTTGCTGAAAAAATGTTGGGAGATGGAGTTGCTATTATTCCTAGTGACGGAAAAGTATTAGCCCCTGCAGACGGTAAAATAGTAAATGTTTTCCACACTAAACACGCTATAGGAATTGAAACTAGTAAACTAGAACTTTTAATTCACATAGGCATGGACACTGTTGAGTTAAAAGGTGAAGGCTTTACCCTACATACCAACCAAGGTGATAGTGTTAAAGCAGGAGATCTTTTACTGGAAGTAGACCTGGATTATCTAAAAGAAAAAGGCTTTGAAACCACTACTCCTATTGTTATAACCAATATGGAATTAGTTAAGAACCTATCTAAAAACACAGGTAATGTGGTTGCTGGCAAGGACGAAATAATGGTTGTTAGTAAATAAAGCAAACTAAAAGGCCCTATAAGCTTATGAGCTTATGGGCCTCTTTTAGTTTCTTCCACGAATTTTCAAATCCTTATAGCTATCTATCAAGGTCAAGTCATAATTACTTAAAAACTCTCTAGCCTCTTCTTCCAATTCTCTTTTCAAGAGCATATCAGGATAGTGGGCGTCATAACCTAGGACTATTTTAGGTTTAATTTCATCTATTATATCCCAAAGTTCCTTATGAGGATATATATATCTTTTCCCGTAGGAATAGTCTTTTAAACCATAGGATATCCCTTTTAGATTTAACTCCATGGGTATATCATTTTCCTTACAGGCCCAGGCTATATCTTTTACAACTTCCTTGCATAGGGGGCTTATTTCCTCCCTACCCAACATGAAGTAATCCACATGAGCCATATAATCAACCAAACCAGCATCTATAGCTTCCAATACTTGTTTTCTATAAACTAACAAGTCCTCATCCCTACACTGCTGATCATATTCATAATCATCTCTATTTTTAGAGTGTTGACCTAAAACCATATAATCCACCCTGGATGCTATTTCCTGGTAGTAGGGTAAAAGATCATCAAAATATTCAAACTCAAAACCTATTAAAATTTCAATTTGATCCTTATATTTTTTTCTTAAACTTTCAACACTTGATAAGTAATCTTCCATTTCATCCACATGCATTCTATGGCTTGGCCTATACCAATCAACATAGGGAAGGTGGTCTGAAAAACCGATATACTTAAAGCCTGATTCTATGGCCCTTAAAACATATTCTTCATCCTCTCCCCTAGCATGACCACACCTTTTTGTATGCATATGTAAATTAAAATCTTGCATGTTCACCTTCTTCTAATTCTTGACTTCCCTGATAAAGTCTCTTGCTTCTTCCTTGGATACTACCTGGTAGGAGTTTATTTTTTCTCCGTCCATAAATGAATAAGAAACCTTGTAGGAGGTTGTTAAATCCTCTCTAAAAGTTTTACAGGTTGAATGGACTAGCTCTAGACCTGTGTGGTCTATAAATTCAGCTATGTTTGAAGAATTTAAGCCGGCCCCTCCTATTATTTCTATATCATTTCCATAATTTACAAATAAGTTTTTAAGAAGCCTTCTCCCCTCAAAAGCTGTTTCTTCCTGGCCACTGGTCAAGACCCTATCAACTCCCAAATCTATAAGAAGCTCCATGGACCTATAAGGATCTTTGGTATTATCATAGGCCCTATGGAAAATGGCCTTCTTACCCTTTTCATGTATCCTATCTACAAAATATTTAGTTTTTTCTTGATCTATTTCAAAATCAGCTGTTATAAAACCAAATACTATCCCCTTTATATCCTCTTCCAAAAAGATGTCCAGTTCTTTTTTCATCTCTTCAAATTCCTGGTCAGTATAGTTGAAACCACCTGGCCTATTTCTAACCATAACCATGGTATCTATTTCCAAGTTCTCAGCTATATTTCTAACCAAGCCCAGGCCTGGGGTTATGCCCCCCAGGTATAGGGATGAGTTTATTTCTACAGAGTCAAAGCCTAAATCATAGGCTATTTTTGCCCCTTCATAACTATCTATACATAATTCAGCCTTCATCATTTTCCTCCAAAAATTCTAAGCTTTTCGCTTTCAACCTTTAATTTACCTTTTTCAGTTATATTTAAGATGTCATCTTTTATTATAACATAGCCATCATATATCAAGGCCTTAATAGTTCTCTCAAAGGCTTTTTCTTCCAAGTGGAAATGATTGTTAATTGTATTTATATTACACTCTTCATCTGCTTCTTCCAGGATAGTATGCCTATCAATATGAAATAGCATGGTAGTTTCCATAAAATCTATTTTTTGTTGCTTTCTCTTTACCATCTTTCCAATTAAGCCAACCTTAGGACTAAAGATAAATACTAAAAAGAAGGTTACTCCTATACAGGTTGCTATTGTTCCTGCGATTGATAGGTCTAGTAGAAAGGCCAACCATATTCCTACAATAGAATCTAGGGCTCCCACAAATAAACTGATACCTATCATTTTTTTCAAATCATCGCTTATCAAGTAGGCAATGGCTGGTGGTCCTACCATAAAGGACATGACCAAAACCGAACCTACAGCCTGGAAGGCTCCTACTGTAGTTATGGAAACCAAGGTCATAAGCGAATAATGCACAAGAGCTGGAGTAAAGCCAAGAGTCATAGCCAACATGGGATCAAAGGTGGTAAGTTTTAATTCCTTGAAAAATAATTTTACAAAAACAATATTAATAATTAAAATTACTCCCATTATCCAAATGGACTTGGCTCCCAGATTCACTCCATTAATCTTAAATTGGTCAAAAATAGCAAATTCTATTTTCCCCAATAAAACTGTACTGGTTGAAAGGTTAGTATTTCTTCCATACTTGGTAAGTAGTATTATGGCACTACTAAACAAGAGGGGAAAGACCAAGCCTATAGAGGCATCCTTGTTTACCAGATTGGTATTATGCAAGGCCTCTGTTAACAAGACAGTTATCACTCCCATTAGGGCTGCCCCTAAAATTAATAGGGGGGAATTCAAGTCATAGGTTACAAAGTAGGCCAAGACAATCCCCAGTAAAACTGTATGGGTTATGGAGTCAATCAGCATGGACATCTGTCTTAATATTAGAAAGACTCCTAGTATGGAGGCTGCGCTTGCCACAAAAATTGCTATTAAACCCAATTGTATATAATCAAGCATTTTTCTCCTCCTTCATTTTTTCAAAACTTTCACTTTTCTTCTTATCTGAAATTTTCTTTGCTATAAGTCCTCTACCTGGTGCAAAGAAAAGGGTTATAAGCACTAAAATAACCAATAAAACAGATATGGCAGGTCCTGTTGGATAACCATAAATAACACTTATTACAGTTCCAAAGTAGCCTCCTAAAAATCCTATTATACCTGATATGGTTAAAACCACTGGTAGTCTATCTGATAAAAGTCTTCCTGCTGTTGCCGGAGCTATTAGCATGGCAGACATCAAGATAACCCCCACCATTTGTAGACCTACTACTACTGTCAATACAACTAGAGTATTCATCATTAGGGCTATAAACTTAGTATTGTAGCCTAGGGCCTTAAGATAGGCACTATCAAAGGAATACAACTTAAGTTCCTTGTAAAATAAAAGGATGGCTGCCAGGATAATTAAAAAGGTAATAAACAAGGTTATTAAATCCTTTCTCATAAAACCTGCCGCCTGTCCAAATATATAGGAATCCAGGCCAGCATGATTACCATCGGGCATCTTTTGAATATAGCCTAGTAGAACCATACCAAATCCAAAAAATGTGGATAGGACTAAGGCCAAGGCCGTATCAAATTTTATTTTAGAATATTTGGTTATAGTAACTATTATAAACAAGGCTAAAAGACCTGCCACAGTAGCCCCTATCATTAGACCAAAACTATTTTTAACCCCCATAATTAAAAAGGCAATAACTATTCCTGGTAGGGCTGAGTGGGACACTGCATCCCCCACAAGACTTTCCTGTCTAATAACTATAAAGGTTCCCATAATTCCTGCTATCAGGCCTAGAAAACCAGCTCCCAGGGCAACTACTCCAGAATAAGAACCTATAAATTCTAGAATATTATTCATCCAAGTCACCTCTTGAATAGCCGTAGGCCTTGGCTATATTTTCATCTGTAAATTCTTCTTCCACCTTTCCATGAGCTATAACCTTAACATTTAATAAAACAACTTGATCAAAGTATGTTTTAACAGTCCTTAAGTCATGATGGACTACAACTATGGTCTTTCCTTCATCTCTTAGGTTGTTCAAAATGGTCATTATAGTTTTTTCCGTAAGGGCATCTACTCCCTTTAAAGGCTCATCTAAAAAGTAAATATCAGCATCCTGAACTAGGGCCCTGGCTAAGAATACCCTTTGTTGCTGGCCTCCTGAAAGTTTAGATATTTGCCTGTCTCTAAATTCTGTCATTCCTACTTTTTCCAAGGCTTCTAGGGCTAATTTTTTCTCATTTTTACCCGGTCTTTTGAACCAGCCTAATCTACCGTAGGTCCCCATGGTAACAACGTCTAAAACATTGGTTGGAAAATCCCAGTCCACAGATCCTGATTGGGGTACATAGGCAATGTTTTTTAATTCACTTTTCACATCGTGATTGTTTACCTTAACAAAACCACTACTCTTGGGAACCAAACCCAAGATTGATTTTATTAGGGTTGATTTTCCCGCCCCATTAGGTCCTACCACGGCTGTCATACTAGCCTTGGGTATTTCCAAGTCTATATCCCATAAAACTGGTTTATCATGGTAGGCAATGGTTAAATCTTCTACTTTTATAACTGTATCTCTCATAATATTTGTATTCTACTTCAAAGCGTCAACAATAGTTTTTATATTGATTCTCATCATTTCTGTATATGTGTCAGCTCCACTTTCCTCATCTCCCAAGGAATCAGAATACAATTCACCTCCTATCTCAACATCTTTTCCCATGTTTTTTACTGCCTCTTGTAGTGCTTGAGCATTTCTCGTAGGCACTGAGGTTTCTAAAAATATGGATTTTACATCATTTTCATAAATAAATTTAGCTAAATCTTCTATATCTCTTGTAGTGGCCTCTGTCTCAGTGGATATTCCCTGAATGGCCTTAACTACAAAACCATAATCCCTGGATAGGTAACCAAAGGCATCATGGGCTGTTACTAAGTACTTAGTATCCGAATCTATCTTATCAACCTCTTGACCTATCCACTTATCCAGGTCATCCAATTGTTTTTGATAGTTCTTAGTATTTTCAATTATTTCTTCCTTGGCTTCTGGTAAAAGTTCTTGTAGGTTTTTAGATACATTATCAGTCACCTGTTTCCACAACATGATTGAGTTCCAAACATGGGGGTCATAAGGTCCAGCTCCAGCTTCATCAGATTCCCATCTCATAAGGTCTGATTTATCGATCTCTCCTGTTCCCTCTACCACATTTACTCCTATTTCATCTAGTTTTTCAAATATATCTGTCATTTTTCCTTCCAAGTGTTGACCTG
Organism: uncultured Helcococcus sp.; assembly: GCA_937926545.1. Classification (GTDB taxonomy): domain Bacteria; phylum Bacillota; class Clostridia; order Tissierellales; family Peptoniphilaceae; genus CALAZW01. Next base: position 69,412 of record CALAZW010000066.1, read on the forward strand.
AATAAACAACCATATCTGCATCTTTTAATCTTTTCATATCCCTTGCAGTAGGTTCAAATTCATGGGGGTCTATCCCCAAACCTATCAGGCCAGTCACGTGAACATTATCTCCAGCCAATTGCTTAACCAAGTCTACCAACATGGTAGTGGTTGCCAATACTCTCTTTTTGCCTTCATTTTCATTCCAATTATCCTGCCTATTACAGGCTGATAAACTAAGGCTTAGAGTTAATATTAGTAGCAAAGATAATACTCTTTTTCCTAATTTTCTCATAAATCCTCCTTAAGTTAGTCTATACTAACCGGTCTTTTATAATACCATTATGTATACTAAAGGTCAATATTGATTATAATATAAAAAGGAGTGCTAAGCACTCCTTTATCTTATAAATCATCTTCAAATACTGCGGATTTTGAATAAGCTGAAGGCTTACCTTCAAAGAAATCTGTCTTAATTTCATTGGGATCTGCATATTCTGCCACCCATTTCATTGATTCAGGTTCTTCCAAGTTGGTATCAAATAGATTTCCAAAACCTAGTCCCCTACTTCTCAGGTTACCCAAATACATGATATAGTCCTCTATCATCTTGGTTGTTAGGCCAGAAATATTATTTCCTATGGCATACTTGCCCCATTCAATTTCCTGTCTAACTCCTTCTTTTATCATTTGCTTATATTCTTCTATTTTTTCCTCAGTAAATAATTCTGGTTCTTCCTTTTTTAATTCTAAAACTATATTTCTAAACAACCATAAGTGGGTGTTTTCATCCCTATTAATATATCTTATTTCTTGAACTGTTCCAGGCATCTTTCCCATTCTTCCCAAATTGTAGAAGAACATAAAGCCTGAATAGAAATAAATACCTTCTAGGATGTAGTTTCCTATAACAGTCTTCATATAGGTTTCCTTGTTTGGATTTTCAACAAAGGCATTATAGATGTCACCTATAAATTTATTTCTTTCTAAAAGATGTTCGTCATCCCTCCATTGATAAAGTATATCTGTTCTCTCTTCTGGAGATGCTATAGTATCTAAAATATAGCTGTAGGATTGAGAGTGAACTGCCTCTTGAAAGGCCTGGATGGTAAGACATAAGTTCACCTCATTGGCTGTTGTATAATCTCCAATATTAGGTAGATTGGCTGTTTGAATACTGTCTAAAAATATTAAAAATGATAATACCTTGTCATAGGCATCCTTTTCATGCTCATCCAATAGACGGTAGTCCTTTATATCTTGGGTCATGTTTATTTCTTCTGGAATCCAGAAATTGTTCATGGCCGTTCTATACCAGTCTGATACCCATGTATACTTTATATTATTAAAGTCATTTAAATTAGTGGTATTTCCATTAATCATACGTCTTTTCGTTAATTCCACATCTCCATCTTCATTAAATAGAGCCTTACGTTTAATTTCCATATATCCTCCTATGCTGAACAAGAATCACAATCTTCCACTTCCAAAGCCTTACTTCTTATATAGTAAATTGATTTTACTCCTCTTTCATTGGCTTCAATTAATAATTTTAATATTTGACTCATTCTATATTCTGTTGTTATATAAATATTTAATGACTGAGACTGGTCAATATGTCTTTGTCTTACTCCTGCAGCCTTTACTACCCACATTTGATCTACTTCATGGGCATTTTCATAGGTCCAGAAAGTTCTTGTTGTTAGGCCTGGTGCTACTCTAGGGATAATAGATCCCTTCTTTTCTTCCAGGAAGTACCTCTTCATAACCGGGTCAACTCCTGCAGTTGTTCCAGCTATAATAGATGTGGATCCAGTAGGTGCTACCGCCATCAGGTAACCATTTCTCAAGCCGTCTTCAGCCACCTTATCACTTAAATCCTTCCATCTATCTGACTTATAGTCTCTTCTTTCAAAGTACTTACCATCTTGCCATTCGGAACCTTCAAAGTACTTATAGGAACCTTTTTCCTTGGCTATATCACTACTTGCCTTAATAGCATAATAGTTAATATCTTCATAAACCTTGTCCATATAGTCCAAGTGCTCATCAGAACTAAACATGATGTCCTTTTTAACTAGGGCATGGTGGTAGCCTGATGTTCCAAGGCCTATGGCCCTATATTCCTGGTTGGTTATTTCTGCATATGGCACTGGGTAGTAGTTAAGATCTATAACATTATCCAGGGCTCTAACAATTGTACTTACTACATATTCCAATTCTTCTTGGTCATCTAAGTTAATATTACCCAATACTAGCGAAGCTAAATTACAAACTACAAAATCTCCAGCCTTTTGTCTTTTTACTACTATTTTATGGCCATTTTCATCTTCCACTGTAGTTTCCATAGTTTCTATTTCCTTCATATTTTGCATTATTTCTGTACATAAGTTGGATGAGTAAATCATTCCCTTATGTTTATTAGGATTCATAATATTAGCAGCATCCCTGTTTATGGTAAAAGGAGTTCCTGTTTCAGTAAGAGATCTGATTATCAATCTAACCATATCCTTAACTGACATGGTCCTCTTTTCTATCCTAGGATTTCCAACACATTCATAGTATTTTCTCTCCCACTCTTCTCCATAAAAATCTTCTAGCTTATAGCCCATAACAGTTTCTATTTCATGGGGATCCATCATATACCAGGTCGCTTCTATATTGTCCTTGGCCAACTTCCAAAATAAGTCTGGATAGGAAACAGCTGGAAAGACATCGTGGGCCTTCATCCTATCGTCTCCATTATTGGTTCTCAATTGTAAAAACTCAGGTATATCCTTATGCCAAACATCTAAATAAACTGCTACTGAACCTTGTCTTACACCCAATTGATCTACTGCAACTGCTGTGTCATTAGCCAGTCTTATCCATCTAACAACTCCGCCAGCCACGCCCTTAAATCCTCTAATATCTGAACCTGTTCCTCTAACCTTACCAAAGTATAAGCCCATACCTCCACCGTGCTTGGATACTTGAGCAAAGTTATCTATAGATCTATAGATTCCATCTAAGGAATCTGGTACCGTATCTATAAAGCAAGATGATAATTGATGATATGGTTTCCTAGCATTGGACATGGTTGGCGTAGCCATAGTAACCTTTAATTGACTTAAGATATCATATAGTCTCTTGGCAAAGTCTATCTTGTTTTCTTTTTCTGGAATAGCCAAGTGCATAGCTATACCCATAAACATTTCTTGGACAGACTCTAAAATATTTCCGTCCCCATCTCTTATTAAATATCTCTTATAAATTAAATCCAGACCAGAATAGTTGAACAACTTGTCTCTAGACTTGTCCATATAAGCTTCCAACTCATCTAATTGATCGTCACTATAGTTTTCCAACATATAGGTCCCATAAAGGCCTTCTTCTGTTAAAACCTTTAATTTAGACTTAAAGTCCACTATAGACCTCTTGGCAGTATTTTTTTCAATATCCAAATCTATTCTATACATTAAAAATCTTGCTGATATAAATTCCCAATCTGGTGATTCCTTACTGGTTAACTCAGCCGCAGCCTTAACTAAAACATCAAGATAATCAAAATCATCCATGTCTGGCTTAATAAAGGAATAGAACTTTAAGTATAATTGTTCCAGGTCATAGTGGGTTCTATCGTAATCATTTTGAATATGCTTTAAGATATAAAGGGTCTTTTCATCCTTTATATAGTCTTCAAATTTTTCTATAACCTTTCTAGTCATAGAGTGTTGGGCCCTATATAAAATATATGACTTAACAACCTCATAATGTTTGTTTTCTATTAAAGTTATCTCAACTAAATCTTGTACTTCTTCCACTGTTGCAATATGATTTGTTGGATATTTCTCTTGTATTGTGTAAACAATTGAGTCAGCCATCTTTTCTATTTCGTTTTTCCCAGGCTCCTTACCCAAGGAAACGAAGGCTTTGAAAATAGCATTTTCTATCTTCTTCTTATCAAAGGCAACTATATTGCCATCTCTCTTTTTTATTTTCATATTTATCTCCCTAATAATATATACATACATATAGTAATCTTTTTGTGATTAACAATTTTATTATACCATATATAGTTTTTTCGTCCATCCTTATTTTTTAGCAATAAAAAAGCATTAGATAACTCTAATGCTTAAACCTTATAAATAATAACACATATTTTACTTAAATACTAAGTATATATAAGTAAAAATATCTTTCCCTTCTTTTATATTAGCCAACAATTCAACCCTATCATCTAAATAGTTAAGTTCCATGACTAATTTTACTTTTTGACCTAATGTTAATTCTTTTTTATATATAATATCCATCAGAGACAAATCATGTTTTTCTAGAAAATCCATATCCAGACTATTTAAGATCCAATCCATATAGACTGCATTATTCACATGCCTATTTAAATCTAAATCGTTATTTTCAACTTCCAAATCTTTTTCCAGATCAACTCTTTCTACCTGTCTTAAAATCTTTTTACCTGCCGCCATACCCTTTTCAGAGTTTCCATACTCCTGGTCAATATTTTCTGGAAACCTGGCCAGTCTACCAGTATCTTTATTTAACATAAACCAGGTTGTCTCTGCCTCTACTAGGACCTGGCCCTGACTATCAACCATATCAAAGCCCCTATAAGCATAAAACTTTTTAAAATTTCTAGCCCAGGTCGAAACATTTATCCTCTCATGGGTCTTGGGAAATCTATGGATTTTTACATGCCACCTATAAAGAACCCAGAAAAAATCAAAATCAGCTTCCAGCCTATGATCAACCAAGTCTCCTTGATAAAAAGAAACATCTGTAAATATTCTTAGCATATTGGCAGCCTTCAATTGTGATTTATGGTTGGTCAAATAGTAGGCCACATCCATTTCCTTACTATATATCTTTTCCATAGTCATATCCTAATGGCTATGTTGCTTGGCTTCCCAAGTAAGAACTATTGATATGAAAACTCTTATAACTATAAGGGCAGCCAGGCCTATAAAATCTTGTTTAGACTTAACTACTATAGTTTTAAGAATTTCAGCTGCCAATAGGATTTCCAACGATTTACTTAGACCTGCATTTAGTGATACTTCCACCTTCTTGGTCAAGTCTAATTTGTTTATAAAAACAATTTCATAAACAGTTCTAAGAACAGATAAAATTATAAGCCCTATTCCCAACAACTCAATAAACAATGCTATGTATTCAATAATATTTTCCATAACTTCCTCCTCATTTTAATAATATACCATGACATCTTATTTGTCATTATTTAGCCTTTCCCTGGCTTCTTTCAGGGAAAAAACACATCCGCAATAGTCCTGCCTATACATATTATAGTCGCAGGTTAACTCCACAGATCTTTTAAATCCATTTTTCTTCTTAAAATCAGAATACAAATATTTTACTCCGTATTCTTCTGCTATTTGCTCCCCTAGTTTATTTAATACTTGGGAGTTTTTATGGGGACTAATTGACAGGGTTGTAGTAAAGTAATCAAAGTTTTCTTCCTTGCAAATCCTAGCCGCCTCCCTAAATCTTAAGCTATAGCATAAAAGACATCTCTCTCCACCTTCCCTATCCTTTTCATGTCCCTTTATAGCCTCATAATAGTCCTCAGGCTTATAATCAGAAGCAATAAAGTCTATTGGATACTTGGTGTCCATTTTATCTATTAGAGCCCTTTGCTCAGCCTCCCTAAAGTAATATTCTTTTTCAGGGTAAATATTAGGATTATAGTAAACTAGGCTTATTCTAAAATACTTAGATAGGTATTCTAGTACATAGGTACTACAAGGTCCACAACAACTGTGAAGTAAAAGAGTGGGTACCTCTTCTGCTTTCTCATGTCTTTTAATTATTTCTTCCATTTTCTTTTGATAATTTATTTTTTCTGCCATATACCACCTCTAATATAAAAATCTGTTACATATTATATAATTTATTCACCCAAATATCAAAAGCTCTATTAAAATAAAAAAAGACAAGTTGCATATTAATTGGGTATTTCATGTACATTATACTATATATACAGGAAGATTCTCCCTGTTTTAGACCCTTTAAGCCCTTATATTAATCTTTTTTTCCAAGAAAGAGGAAAAGGAGACTCCCTATCCTTCTTCTCTATTCAAATACTTAGGTTTTTTACTAATTTTAATCCCACATAAGTCTAGAGTCCTTGAAATAACTTGTATCTTTTATCAATTAATTTTATGATATAAAACTAACTATCCTGGGTATATATAATAGGCGTGAGGCAAAGAGTTTTACCCTGGCCAAAGTTAGCCTGTAACAACTTATAATAATATTTTAATTTTATTGTATTGTTAGTTATTGCTAATCGCATTTTTATGCTATACTTTATAATGTAATTAAGGTATACAAATATATGAGGAGGTATTTATATGACACTTAAAGGAACTAAAACAGCAGTAAATCTAATGACAGCATTCGCTGGAGAATCTCAAGCAAGAATGAGATATACATACTACGCAAAGGTAGCAAAAAAAGAAGGATATGTTCAAATAAAAAACATATTTGAAGAAACAGCTAGAAACGAAGAAGAACATGCTAAAAGATTCTATAAATTCTTAAGAGAAGATTTAGAAAATGAAGCAATCGAAATTAATTGGGCTTACCCAGTAAACTTCGCTGACACTAAGGCTAACTTATTAGCAGCAGCTGAAGGTGAACACGAAGAATTCGTATCTATGTATCCAGACTTTGCTGATATAGCAGAAGAAGAAGGATTCAAAAAAATAGCTACAGCTTTTAGAGAAATTGCTAAGGTTGAAGATAGACACGAAAGAAGATTTAGAAAACTTCTTAAAAATATAGAAGAAGACAGAGTATTTGAAAAAGACGAAGTTGTTGAATGGATTTGTGACAACTGTGGTTATATATTTGAAGGTAAGGCTGCACCTAAAACATGTCCAGCTTGCTTACATCCACAAGCTCACTTTGAAGTTTGGAAAGAAACTTACTAAAATATACAAAAAACCAGATTTATATCTGGTTTTTTTTTGTCTAATTTATATAGGACCACACCTGAACTATCTGTGGGGCCAGTCTTTCATAAGACCATTTTTTATTGGAGTTATTTCTACTATTAGGATCATTGATGATAAAATTACTTCCTTCGTAACCTCTAACCACCATCAAATGACCTGTACTGGTAAAATCTCCCTTTCTAACACTTATTATAAGTAATTTACCATTGTCTAGTTCATACTTCATCATGGACTCACTACCATCCACCAAATTATATTTCAAACCTAGCCAATTAGCCCCTTCTTCCAGGGCCTTCCAAGCTGTTCCTACGCCATTTATAGCCCAGCCATTTTCTTCAAAATATTTACCCATCCTATAAGGATTCATAGTTTGATCCTTGGTCAAGCCTACATATACCATGGATAGTGATGTAGGTCCACATCCATCAGTAGCCAGATAGCTATCGTTATAATCTAACATGCCCCACCTTTGATCCCATTGAATAAATAAAGGTACAGGGTTTTCCATATCCCCTTCAATATTAATATTTTCAGGACTGTGATTAATTTTATTTAAATCGCCTATTAATTCATAGCTTTCAGGATTGTTCTTTACCATATTTTTTATCTGATCAGGTATTTGAGCATTCTCAATATATTTTGACCTTTTTACTTGAAAGAAAAATATTAGTCCAATTATAACTACCAATAATAAAAGAATTTTTGCAAATAAATTTAATTTTTTCTTAGTTTTTCTTCTAGCCATCTCTACCTCCACTATTCTTTATAATATCATAAGCTGGCAAAGATAGTTTAACATTTTTGTAATAAAATAATCAGAAGTAACCTTCTGATTATTTACCTAGGGCCCAGGCCGCCTTTATTTGTGGCATTAAGCTATCAAAGGTCCATGTTTTAGCACTATTGATTAAACTATTGGAATCGTGAACCTTATAGCCTTCTTCATTATAGTCTACCACCAAGATAAAGTGGCCTCCATTGGTAAAGTCTCCAGGTCCCACATTTAATACAATATATTTACCCTGGTCTAGACTTTCTTTAAATATATTATTATCCACATATATCATCTCTGATGTTAGGCCTAAATCAGTGGCTCCCTTTTGGAATAAATCCCAGGTAGAGCCTTCATTTATAACCCCATAGCCATTTTGTTCAGCATACTGGGACATTTTATAAGGATCCATGGATAAATCTCCTGTCAAACCCGTATAGGCCATGGATAGGGCTGTAGGGCCACATCCTGATATACCTACTATGGATTCTATAAAGGGCATATATCCCCACCTGTCATCCCACTGGATAAATAAGGGTACCTCACCAGTCACATAATCATGGGATATATCTATTTTACTAGGATCTAGGTTTCTTTCTGGATATTTAATTACAAAGTCTATTGTTTCTGGATATCTTTCAGCCATTTCCTTTAAGAATCTTGGATAGTCCTCTATAAGCTTTAACTTGTCATTAAAAGTTACAGGTTTTTCTTCCTCCAAGTTTTCCTTTTCTTCTTCAATCTTTTTATCGACTTCTTCCTCTTCTTTTTTCTCCTCTTTGCCAACGGCTTCTATAGGTTTTTCCTGGCTTGGACCTATTTTTTTCTTAGCCATGCTATAAATAAAAATTAATCCCAGGATAAAAAATAAGATAATAACTATAGCCTTTATTCTAGATTGTTTTCTTTTTCTATTTGTCTTGGCGGCAATGTATCGTTTCTTCTTATCCATATTATTCTTTCATAATAGCCTTGTTAACTTCAATTGCTAAATTATTATATATGGTTTTTAACTCTTCAAAGTCAAATTCTTGTGGATGCATATAGTCGTCTGCTGCTTCCAAGGCTTCCTTTAATTTATCATTTCCTTGACCTGCCGCTAGAATTTCATTGGCTACAGCAGATGCTCTACGAAGTTGAGTATAAAGACTCATAACCTCATGTTCCAATTTATTTTCACCAAATAAATAGTTTAAGGTCCACTTAATGTTGTTTTTTGTAAGTAGGGCCTTGTTAGGGAAATATAAACCCACTTCTTTTAAATCTTGGATAAAGTCATATAGGTCATCATTTTTTATATTTACAAATAAGATGAACTCAATATCATAGGCCTTATCCTCTGATTCTACTAGTTCATAACCCTTTTCTCCGATTAGGGCTCCAACTTGTGAATCCAATTGGTTATCATGGGCTTCAATTATTCCATATTGGTATTTTTCAGCCATTTCAGTGAATTTTTCTAACCTTTCTCCCTTTATGCCATAAATAAGCATAAACTTTTCTTTATTATCTATCATATTAACTCCTTTATTTTATTATATCTCCTATATTATAGGCCAAAATCTTTTTTAATTCATCTATTGATATCTTTACCTGGAATCCTATCTTTCCCCCACTAAATATAAGGTAATCCAAGTTTTCAACAGATGAATCTATGATGGTTGGAAGGTCCTTTTTCATGCCCAAGGGAGAACATCCTCCATGAACATAGCCTGTAGTTTTTAATAGGTCCTTGGCAGGCAACATATGAATGTTTTTTTCACCTAGTAAATTAGATAGCTTTTTTAAGTCCAATTCTTCCCCTACTGGTAGCAGGGCCACATAAAGATTATCCTCCTTGGATTTTACTACCAAGGTCTTAAATACATTTTCTACCGGATAGCCTATTTTTTTCGCCACAGACTGGCCATCAATAAAGCCGTCCTTCTTATCATACTCTATAGGCTTATAGCTTATTTCTTCAGCATCTAAAAGCCTCATAACATTTGTTTTTTTCATTACTTCCCCTAGTCTATAAATTCAAATACTTCTCTTCTTTCCTTTGCCTTTGGATATTGATCATAATTGCCTAGAGCCAACATTCCATAGACTAAATGGTTTTCTGGAATATTAAAGTCATTTAATAGGCCTCTTATATCCCTATCATCACATATTCCCCTTAATTGATTGATCCAACAACTTCCTATTTCCAAGGATGTTGATGCTATCATCATATTTTGCATGGCTGTTGCCGTATCAATCTCTCCCATTTCTATATCTCTGTCAACAGAAACTATAACCATGGCATCTGCATTATAAAAGTTATACTTGTGTATTTCCAAGGTTTTTCCTATGGCCTTTTCCAGTTTCTCCATATTTTCTCCTTGGATGATGGTGAATTTTCTTTTTTGTAGATTTTTAGCTGTTGGTGAATCTATACCACACCTTACAATAAGTTCAATATCCTCTCTTTTTAAGCTTAGATCATTAAACTTTTTTACACTTCTTCTATTTAAAATATCTTTAATTGTAGTATTCATACAACCTCCTAATTTAATATATAAAAATATGCAATATAATTAATTGCTAAGTTTGCAAACATATGAACCAAGTAGGACAGATAAAGATTATCTGATTTGCTGTCTAGTAGGTTAAAAAATAGACCTGCTAAAAAAAGTCCTGCCAGGGCCAGTAAAAATATAAGGGGATTAAACCATCCTCTCATAATAGCCATATGATAAAGGGCAAATATTAAGGCCCCTTCCCAACCCCAGGATTTATCCTTGCCCAGGTTCAAATATCCCAGGCCCCTAAAGATAAATTCTTCTAAAAAAGAGTTTACTAGGGCTATATATAGGGCTACTCCAAGAAAGTTTTTCTTCTTTACCCCCATGTTTTCTTCCAACTTAAGTCCCACTTGATCAAATTCTATAAGGCTTCCAAAAACCATATAGCCTAATACTATTAAAATAAAAACCAAAAGACCTAGTATAAAATATCTAGCCAGCTTCTTCTTATTTATGGTAAATAGTCTTTCAAAATTAATATAGTCATATTTAACATTAAAAAGCAAGGGTAGAACTAGAAAAATAACCAGTTTATAAAGGGCTTTTTCCATATAGCTCTTGGCTATAAAAACTTCCACCAGGCCCATAAGGCCTGATAGAACAATTATTAAAAGCAAACTCTTTTTTTTCATTTCTCCACCAAAATTTTATTTATTTTTCCGATAGATAGGCCTATTATACTGTAGTAGTCACCTTCTATTGAATCAATAAATAAGGCTCCCCTATCTTGTATTCCATAGGATCCTGCCTTGTCCAAGGGCTTGAAGTCCCTTATATACTTATCCACCAGGGCCAAACTATAGCTGTCCCTATCTATAAACTTAACTTGGGAAACCACGGAAAAAACATGGTTTTGATCTGGCCCTAAAAGGGCCGTTGCCGTTACCACCTGGTGGGTTTTTCCCAAAAGAAATTCAAGCATTTCTCTTGCTTCATCCTCATCTCCAGGCTTACCCATAATCCTATCTTGACAGATTACCAAGGTATCAGAAGCCAAAACCTCCTCTTTTCTTTGCCTATAGATATGATTGGCCTTCTCATAGGCTAGAGCCTCTATGGCCTCTTGAATTCTTTCCAGGTAGGTTTCTTTTTTTGACTTATCAAAAGTTCGATTAAAATAATAATTTTCATCTATATCTGCTGGTACTACTTCAAAATCATCTACTATATAGGATAGTAGTTCCCTTCTTCTTGGTGATTTACTGGCTAATATCATACTAGTCTCCTTTACATATAGATATATTTTACCATATATTTTCCAATAAAAAAATAAGGCATCTTCATGCCTTATTTCTTCTTTATATTTTATTATGCTTCAACTGTTTCTTCTTTAGCTAAAATTTGAGCCTTTAGATCTTCATCTATATAAATACATTTACCAGGACATTTTTCACTGGCCTTAACTGCATTTTCAATATTGAAGTCATCTCCATATTTAACCTTAGCCAACTTGCCATCCATTTCAAATTCATTTGGAGCAAGTCTAACACAAATACCACATCCGATACAGCCTGTTGAGCATGAATCTTTTACTTTTTTACCAAATTCTGGATTACTACATTTTACAACAACTTCTTGTTCATAAGGTAACAATTGAATTATATTTTTTGGACAAATGTTAATACATTTCTTACATGCTACACATTTTTCCTTGTCTACAATTGCCACGCCATTTTCTATCTTGATAGCACCGTATTCACATTGTGTAACACAAGTACCACATCCGATACAACCATGTTCACATGATTTACAACTACCTAAAGAAGCTATTGTTCTACAGTCGTTTATTCCCTTATAGTCAAATACTTCACTGGTATGATCAAGGCTTCCTTGACACATTACTGTAGCTACCATTCTTTCAGCTTCCACTGAATCTTGACCTAATACACTAGCTATGTCATCAGCCACTTTTTGGCCTCCAACCAAGCATCCTGTAATAGGTGCCTTGCCTTCTGCTACTGCCTTGGCAAATCCATCACAACCTGGGTAACCACAGGCTCCACAGTTTGCTCCTGGCAATGCTTCACGTACTTTTTCTTGCGTTTCATCAACTGGCACTGCAAAGTAAGATGAAGCAAATCCTAGGATGGTAGCAAATATAGCTCCCATCGCTCCCAATGTTACTACTGGTATTAATATATCTCCCATTTGCTCCTCCTTAAATTAAACCGTTAAATCCAAAGAAGGCAATTGACATTAAACCTAATGATAATAAGGCAATAGGCACTCCCTTGAATGATTCTGGTGTATCTACTAATTCATATTTTTCTCTAATAGCTGACAATAAAACTAGCGCTAGAGTAAAACCTACAGAAGCTGAGATACCACTGATGATTGTTTCTAAAATTGTATAGCCCTTGTCTACGTTTAAGATAGCTACCCCTAAAACAACACAGTTGGTTGTTATCAATGGAAGGAATACTCCCAAGGCATTATATAGGGATGGTGATACCTTCTTTAATACCATTTCTACAAATTGTACTAGAGAGGCAATTACCAAAATAAAGGCTATAGTTCTTAAATATACTAGATCATGTTTTACTAAAACTAGATCGTTTATTAACTTTGTTATTACTGAGGCTAGGGTTATTACGAAAGTAACAGCCATACCCATTCCTACTGCTGTGGAGGTTTTCTTTGATACTCCAAGTGCTGGACATATTCCTAAGAATTGAGCTAATACAAAGTTATTTACAAATATTGATCCTACGATTATATGTATTAAATTCATTTCCTACCTCCTATGCTTTTTTTCTATTGGACATCCAATTGGTGAATGCCACAAAGAATCCTAATAGTATAAATGCTGACGGAGCTTGCTTAAGAATAGTTAAACTATAGTCTGCAGGAAATACTTGGTGACCATAAATTGCACCAGTTCCCAAAAGCTCTCTTATAAAGGCAAGTACTACTATTACTAGTCCATATCCTAAACCATTTGCCAAACCATCTATGATTGATAAACCCATAGAGTTTTTGGAAGCAAATGATTCTGCTCTTGCTAAAATTACACAGTTTACAACTATAAGTGGTAAGAATATTCCTAAAGTGTTAAATAATGATGGCAAGTATGCCTTTAACACCATTTCAATGATAGTTACGAATGTTGCAATTATAACTATATAGGCTGGTATTCTTACTTCATTAGGTATAAATTTTCTAAGTAATGACACTACTAAGTTTGATGCCATTAATACGAAAATAACTGCTGCTGCCATCCCGATAGCACCTTCTAAGGTTGATGAAACAGCAAGTACAGAACATAGTCCAACTGTTTGATTTAATACTGGATTGTTTTTAAATAATCCATCTCTAAACATGTTTTTTATCTTCATATCTTCCTCCTATTTCACCAAGGTTTTAAATGCTTCTAGGGCTGCATTTAATCCTTCTGTCATTCCGTCTGTAGTATGTGTAGCTCCTGAGATAGCTTGAATTTCATTGTCTGCTGATGGGCTATCCTTAGATTTTATTTCATCTAATTTAGATAGATCCTTACCTACAACTGAATTTTTATAAGCTTCTTCTTCTATAGCAGCACCGAAATCTGGAGTTTCAGAATGTTTTGCTATGGCAAAATCTTCTATAACGCCGTCCTTGTTAACAAGTAAAACAAAGTTTATTTTTCCTGCAAAACCAGGTGCACTAACATCCATGATATAGCCTATTTCTTCACCGTCTTTTTTTGCGCTTTCAATATTTGTTACCTTGTCATTTGTTTCAACGCCTTCTATTGCTTCACTTTCATCTATCTTGTCAAAGATATCAGCATAATTTACTGCCGGTGCATTAGCATCCTTTGATTCTTCTTCTATTAATGCATTGATATCTAATTCTAGACTACCTTCTTCCTTGGCTTGTTTTAAGGCTTCCACAGCTGCATTCAAGGCTTCTTTCATACCATTTGATGTAACTGTTGCACCTGAGATTAATAAGATATGACTATCTTTCTTTGGTGTTGCTTTTATTTTTACTGGTTTAGCTAAAGACTTACCTATAATATTATTTTGGTAGGTTTCTGTTTCAATAGCTGCTCCAAAGTCTGGTGTTTCACCATGTGATGGTAGGGCAAATGAAACTATTTTCTTGTCATTGTCTACTCCCAATAAAATGTTAATATCTCCGCCAAATCCTTGACCTACTACTTGTACTATCTTACCTAGGTGTTCTTCTCCCTTATAAGCATCTACGATTTTTACTACGCCATCTTTTAAGATTTTTCCTTCTTCATCTTCTAAATCCATAAATTTATTAGCTTGAGGGAATAGATCTGCATAGTATTTAGCATAAGTCTTTGGCTTTGGAGCTTCCATAGGTCCTATTTCATCTGATAATTCAGACATTTTTAAGGCAACTTCTTGGAAACCACCTGTCATAGCCTTGGTTGTTACTGTTGCTCCTGATAAGGCGTGGATTTCACCAGCGTCCTTGTTTCCTTGGCCTGAACTTACCCCTTTGGATATATCTGCTCCAGTAACTCCATCTATAAATTCATCTTCTTCAATTCTTGAACCATAACTCTTTGTTTCTGAGTGGGTCAAGGCTTTAAATCCTTGTACTACACCAGCGTTATCAACTCCCATGATATATGAAATATCTCCGCCGAAACCGCCCTTGGCAATACCCTTAAATACATAACCGATTTGGTTAGAACCATCAGTTACTTCTATTACTTCTTCTATATAATCATTCACGTCTTCTTCGATGGTATTGAATTCTTTTCCATCTGGATAGGCTTGTGAATAAGCTTCTATAAACTCTTCTTTTTGTCTAGCTTCTATTACAGGCTTAGTAGCTTGATTAGTAAGTCCAAGTACTAGAGCTGATACAGCAGCTATAACAAATAATTTGATTGCTAATATAGGTGTCTTTTTCATTATTTAGCACCTCCAAAAGTCTTAGGTTTAACATATTTATCTATAAGTGGAGTACAAACGTTCATAAGTAAGATTGAATAACTTACTCCTTCTGGATATCCTCCATATACTCTAATGATGGCAGTTAAAAGACCCGCTCCCACTGCAAAAATTATTTGTCCCTTCTTAGTCATTGGTGTAGTGGCATAGTCTGTAGCCATAAAGAAGGCTCCAAATAATAGACCACCTGATAATAATTGCATAACAGTATCTTCTAAGTCATATTTGAATAGGAATAAACACACTCCTGTAGTTAAGATATATACTAGAGGAATTCTAATATGTATTACACCTTTAATTAATAAGTATAAGGCCCCAATTAATATTGCTACCTTTGAAACTTCACCTATTGTTCCTGGTATATTACCTAGGAATAAATCCATCATTTCAACTGGTTTACCTGCAAGTGGTGTAGCTGATGCCACATTATCTGCAAATGGTTTAGTAAATGCTCCCATCTTATCAGGCCAAGAAGCTAATAAAACTGCTCTTGCTGCTAAAGCTGGGTTCATAAAGTTATTACCTAGTCCTCCAAATAATTGTTTAACAACAACTATAGCAAAAACTGCTCCAAATGCTGCCATCCAATATGGAAACGAAACTGGTAGGTTAAATGCCAATAGCATTCCGGTAACAACTGCTGATAAATCTTTTATAGTAACTTCTTTTTTCATCGCTTTTTGTGAGACAAATTCTGCTATCACTGCTGCTGCCACTGTAACAAGAGTCAAGCTTAAGGCCCTCATTCCAAATATGTATACGGCTGCAATTAAAGCAGGAATTAAAGCTATTATTACATCTAGCATTATAGTTCTCACGTTTTCCTTAGATCTTAAATGAGGAGACGATGATACTATAAGTACGTTTTTTTCACTCATTCTATCCCTCCTATTTAACTTTTAATTTTCTAACTTCATTTTTACCTATTCTTATAGTTTCTACTAAAGGTCTTTTAGCAGGACATATATAAGAACATGAGCCACATTCAATACAATCCATTATGTTGTTTTCCTTGGCCATATCTGCAGAAGTCTTGTTAACAATAGCTTCCAATTTGAAAGGCATAAGGCCTACTGGACATACATCAACACATCTTGCACACTTGATACATGGTGATGGTTCATCGAATTTAGCCTCTTCAATAGTCATGGCTAAAACTCCATTGTTAGCTTTTTCTAAAGGTACACCTACTTCATATTGGGCAACCCCCATCATAGGTCCACCTAAAACTAATTTCCCTATATTTTCTTTAAAACCACCTACTTGCTCTACTGCATAATCTATTGGCGTACCAATTTTGATTAGGGCATTAGTTGGCTTGTTCATAGCTTGACCTGTAAAGGTAACTATTCTTTCATAAAGTGGTTTATTGAAATAAACTGCTTCATAAATAGCATTTGAAGTTGCAGCATTTGTAACTATAACTCCAACGTCTGCAGGTAGACCACCTGATGGTACCTGTCTATTTACAGTAACATCTATTATTCTTTTTTCATCCCCTTGTGGGTACTTGGTTTTAGCTACTACTACTTCGATAGCATCACTATCTATTGCATTTTTCATGCTTTCAATGGCTTCAGGCTTATTATCTTCTATAGTAATATAACCTTTTTCAGCCTTTACAGCCTTCATAGCAAGTTTTAATCCACCAATTACTTGTTCGGGTTTTGTCCTCATTAACATGTCATCAGCTGTTAAATAAGGTTCACATTCAGCTGCATTAATGATTACAGTATCTATCTTTTTATCTTCAGCTGGACTCATTTTTATGTGTGTTGGGAAGCTTGCTCCTCCAAGTCCAGTTATTCCTGCTTCCTTGATAATATGTACTATTTCTTTTGAGGATATGTCTTCAAGTTTTCTGTCAACTGGTTCATATCCTAATTCATACTTACCATCATTTTGAATAAATACCGTATTTACTCTTCTTCCTCTTTCTGTTATGGTTTCTTCTACCTTTAACACTTCTCCAGATACACTTGAATGCACACTGGATGATATAAAGCCTGAAAGTTCACCAATTTTTTGGCCAACCTTAACTAGATCCCCTTTTTTTACTAAGGAATCTGCTGGAGCTCCAATATGTTGTAATAAAGGAATTTTTACAACCTCTGGTGCTTCTACCTCGATTATTTCAGACTTATTTGACAATTCTTTAAAACCGTGGACATGAAATCCACCTTTAAAGCTTACTCCTATTGTCAAAATTCTCACCTCTTTCATAAATTTTATTGTTTTAGATTTAACCTACACCGTATTATATCACAAAAAGTCAATTAGACTAAACTAATATTCAAAAAATAAAAAGATAATAATCAAATTATTATCTTTACTTTCTAAAAATTGTCAATCCCACTTTGTATCAGATATTTGTAAACATTCCAAGCGGATTTTAGCTTACTATTTTCGGTGGTTAATTTTGTACCATATATAATTTTATACAAATTATAAGTCTCGTCAACCTTTTCTATATATTCCCTGGTTTCTCTTATTGGAATTTCTCCAAAAGTGTCCCTGCTTCCTGTTATGGTTTCATCTTGTAACCACTTTTCCACATTTCCAATTCCACCATTATAAGCAATAATAGCCAGGTCCACATTCTTAAAGTAGTTAATTAAATGCTTTATATAAAAAGATCCCAGCTGAATATTGTATTCAGGCTCAAACAACTTATCTTCTACAAAGTCCATGTCCAACTGTTCGGTTACCCACTTCGCAGTTTCTGGCAACAATTGCATAAGCCCCTTAGCTCCCATGTTGGAAACAGCATCTTTTTTATAGTGACTTTCAACATTTATTATAGATGCTATTAAAATCTTATCCATATCGTACTCTTCAGAATACTTATCTATCAAATCTTGATAATTTATCTTGTTTTTACCCACACTCCTATAAACTAAACCAAAGGATATGAGGGCTATTACCATGATTATTATCAATAAAAATAAAAGTAGATTTTTTATTGCTTTCATATTAATTCACCTAGTCTTTTCTCTATTTGTTCTCTTGTTTTTTCCTTGCTGCCATCATTATAAATTATAAAGTCAGCCTCTTCCTTCTTTTTCTCAATAGACAATTGACTGGCTATTAATTTTTTTGCCTCATCCCGGTCAAGCCTATTTCTCTTTATTAATCTTTCCTCTTGTATCTTTTCATTTACATAGACCAGCCAGATCTCATCGAAGGTCATATCTAGCTTATCATCTGCCTTTAATTCAAACAAGAGTGGCAGTTCTAAAAAAACGATCCTGGACTCGCTTTCTTCCAGTCTTTTTTCTATTTCAAAAAAAATATTTCCATGGGTTAATTGATTTAGGCTTTCCAACTTTTTCTTGTCATTAAAGACTAGTTCACCTAGTTTTTTCCTATCAATTTCCTTATCTTCTCCTAATATGTAAGGGCCAAAGTAATCTACTATGGCCTTATAATTAACCTGTCCCCTTGCCATCAGGTCATGGGCAATTTTATCTGCATCCAAAACCTGATAACCTTTTTGTCTTATTATTTCTATAACTGTTGATTTACCTGTTGCTATAGAACCTGTAATTGCAATAACTCTATGCTTCATACCAAGATCTTCCCTTATCTATATCCACTATCAAGGCCACCTTCAGTTGAACAGCTGCTTCCATTTCTTCCTTTAATATTTTTTCAACCTGTTCCTTTTCTTCCTCTAAGGTATCAATTATCAATTCGTCATGGATTTGAAGAATCAACTTTGACTTAAGTTCTTCTTTCTTTAGTCTCTTATGAACCTTTACCATGGCAACCTTAATTATATCAGCTGCAGATCCTTGGATTGGAGTATTTAAGGCTATTCTTTCTCCAAAGTTTCTTATATTGAAATTTTTGCTGTGAAGTTCTGGTATATATCTTCTTCTATGAAATATGGTCTCAACATATCCCTTATCCTTAGCATCTAGTACTATTTGGTCCATATAGTCTTTGATACTTGGATAGGAAGCCAGGTACTTATCTATATATTCCTTGGCCTGTTTTCTAGGTATATCAAGGTCTCTAGATAGACCATAGTCGCTTATTCCATAAACTATACCAAAGTTAACTGCCTTAGCATCTGACCTTTGATTTTTACTAACTTCATCCAAATCCACATGAAAGACCTCTGCTGCGGTCTTAGTATGAATATCCAAACCTTGGTTAAAGGCTTCTATCATATTGGTATCCTCAGATAAGGAGGCTAGAACCCTAAGTTCTATTTGGGAGTAGTCAGCTGAAATCAAGATGCTATTTTCGCTGGCTACAAAGGCCTTTCTTATTTGCCTGCCCTCTTCTGTCCTTATTGGTATATTTTGCAGATTGGGCTCAGTTGAACTGATCCTTCCTGTAGCAGTAACATTTTGCCTAAAGGTTGTCCTTATTTTCTTATCTTGATCTATATAAGGATACATACCATCCACATAGGTGGACTTTAGTTTACTTAGGCTTCTATATTCTAGGATATAGTCAATGATTTCATGTTGTCCTTGTAGTTTATCCAAGACTTCAGCATTGGTTGAATAACCAGTCTTGGTCTTTTTAATAACTGGCAATTGAAGTTTTTCAAATAAAACCTCTCCCAGTTGTTTAGGTGAGTTAATATTAAATTCATAGTCTGATAAACTATAAATGTTTTTTTCTAATTCACCTAGTTTTTCTACCAGATAGGCGTCCAATTCATCTAGTTTTTCTTCTTCAACACTTATACCTGCTATTTCCATCTTGGCCAAGACCTCTACCAATGGAAGTTCTATGGAATAATAAAGATCCATCATGTCCATTTCTTCTATCTTATCCAAAAGTATGGTTTTTGATTCTTGCAATATGTTTAGATAAGTAGCCAGATAATCCTTAAGTTCTTCTTCTTCCAAATTAACAAAGGTTTTTTTATTCTTTCCCTTGCCCAAATAGTCTTCTTCATTTTTCACAGGCCCATCCAAGTACTTAGAGGATAAATCAGCTACCAAGTAGTTTCCCTTAGAAGGATCTATCAAATACTCAGCTATCATTAAATCTATATATTTAACTTGAAAATCCAAGCCTAGTTTGTCTAGTAGGACCATGTCCTTTTTCAAATCAAAGCCAATAAATTCTATCTCACTAGAAAAAAGTTCTCTCACAAGTGTACTAAACTTATCATTCTTTTTTCTTAAATCAAATATATAAACAAGATCATCTTCTTCTGCCTTAAGGGCTAGATAGGATAGGTCTGAGTGTATATAGTTGTCATTTGAAGATAGACAAGCCAGATAAAGCTCTTCTTTTTTAGACAAGTTCTTAATCGCCTTTTCATAGTCTTTCTCTTCTATTATTTCAGCCTTGTATTCAGTTTTTATATTCTCTGTTTCCGGTTGGAATTTTTTCATAAGGCTGGAAAACTCCAACATTTTAAACTTTTCAAAAAGTTTTTCCCCATCTGGTTCTACCAATCTAAAATCTTCTATAGTATGTTCTATGGGTACATCTGTATAAATGGTCCCTAATTTTCTACTTAAGAAGGCATCCATTTTATAATTTTCCAAGTTTTCCTTTAACTTTTTACCTCTTACCTGGTCTAGGTTTTCATAGACCTGATCTATAGTCTTATATTCTTTAACTAATTTTATGGCAGTCTTTTCTCCAATTCCTGGAACCCCAGGTATATTGTCTGATTTATCACCCATAAGGCCCTTAACTTCTATCAGGTCCAAGGGACTTACTTCATATTTTTCATATATTTTTTCCATATCATACTTTTCAAGCTCACTAATGCCCTTTTTAGTATAAAGAACTGTAGCTTGAGAGTTAACCAATTGGAAATAATCCCTATCCCCTGTTAAAAGGTAGGTTTCTATTCCTTCTTCATTGGCCATTTTTGATAGGGTACCTAAAATATCATCAGCCTCATAGGCCTGCATATCAATATGCTTAACATTCATGGCATCTAAAACATCCTTTAAGATTCCAAATTGGGCTGATAATTCTGAAGGAGTTTTTTCCCTATTGGCCTTATAGGCCTCATAGTCTTCATTTCTAAATGTGGGACCTGCCTTATCAAAGGCAACAACTACATAGTCTGGTTCGACTAAATCAACTGCGTTTTTGTACATATTTAGAAAACCGTAAACTCCATTTGTATGTATACCATCCTTGGTAGTAAGGTTTCTAATGGCAAAAAAGGCCCTAAAAATCAAACTGGATCCATCTATCAATAAAAATTTTTCTTTCATATATCCTCCTAACTAACTTATAAACATTATAACATAAAAATTTATAAAAAATATTTGTATTATTTTTTTGTTTATGTTATTATAATTTAGTCGAGCAGGTGTGTCGGAATGGCAGACGAGACAGACTCAAAATCTGTTGTGGGCAACCACGTGAGGGTTCAAGTCCCTCTACCTGTACCAATCAGCTAGAAATAGCTGATTTTTTTATGCCCATAAATCTATCTTTCTTTTAATCTCTTCTTCCTTATAGCCCAATATGAAAGTAATATCATAGAAGAAATTAGAACTAGATACTTCTCCCTGGTAAAAAACTTTCCTGTCAGAGGAAGCATAACATCCTCTTCCCATAGATATAGGTTATTAAGTTTTCTTTGTCTATTCTTTCATCATATTCACTATAGTAATTCTCTAATGTCCCCACATCATAAAAAAGGTCTTTCTCATCAAAATATTTTATGCCTTCTTCTGTATTTATTAAAGGATAAATATAAATATTAAAGTTATTTTCATCCTCTACCTTCATGCCCTCTAAATCCTTACATATATAATTTTCCTTTTCTACTGAAATATTAGATAGATTTTCTAAATCAACTATTCTTTTTATCAAATCATTATTATGTTTTTTTATCTTCAAAGCCTATAGACTTTCTATTCATATAAACAAGGGTTTTTTTTTTAAGGTCTTTATGGCCTTCATCCACAAACTTAACTGTGAAAAGTAGCTCCCTTAATGAATGAGATAAATCAGAATCTATTATAGCTTTTCCCTTGCTTGCATCCATTGTAGTTTTTCCTTTAGTTATGTCTGAATTTTCTTCATATAATTCTTTCAAGCTACTATAAAAGCCTTCTACTTTTTGTCCCTTGCTAAGAAGGTAGTTCGGTTTATATATTGTATCTAATATATAAGTATATTCAGCCATACTGTAAGTTCTATATCCAGGATTTGCTTCGTTTTCTCCCATGTTTAGGAAAATATGAAATGGTATATAGGATATATATGTTATTAGAGTCTGATTAATCCTTTCTTCAATAAACTTATAGTCCCCACTAGGATCAGAACTATTTTTTTATACATAGCATCTATTTTTTATAGACTTACTAGTTTCTGTTAAAAGTCCTTCATAAATTTTAGACTTTATTTTCTTCTTATATTCTAGTGTTTTAAACTTTATACATCTAGGCGAAACACCTTTGTTTTTGTCTTTGTTTTTAGATAACACATTCGATAAGTCAGTCAACATATATTTTTTGCATTCCGCTAAATCTATATCTATAGCAAAGTTTGAATCTTTCGTTTTCTTATCTTCTTCCTTAAATATTATAGGATCTATTTCTAATTCTTGGGAAAAGTCTTTTAAATATTGATATGAACTTAAAAACTTATCGTATTCTACCTTGTTATTTTTTCTTAATTCTATAAGATCCTTAACTGTTATAAACTTATGTTTTTCTCCCTCCAATACTAATTTATCTATTTTTTAGTTGTTTCCTTTCCCCCTGCTCAAGCCTTTCACTATGATGGTTTTCTGTATCGTTTTGGAGGATAAGTTCAGCCACTGTCATTCCGACCTTATCTAAATTTGCTTTTACTCTGTCCACTTCTGCAACCAATTTTTTCATCGTCTTATTATTGTTGACTATATTTTCATTATCTTTAAGACAATCATATATAGCCTCATGGAATTCTTCTAAACTACCATCCTTATAGAAATCTTTCAACCTATCATCCACATATATGCTTTCTAAAAGAGTCGCATCATAAATTATTTTTTCACTGCTCCTAAATTTGCCCTAGGATATTTTTCTTTATTCTTGTTTATATTCATTAAAATCTATTACTTTCTAAACTTCATTACTCTTTTTGTTAAATAGCTACAAAAGAATTGAGTTCATAGTTTTGGATATGGATCTTTTATAAAGAGGCATCGTTCTTTGATGTTTAGAGTTAGTATCGGACCAAGATGTATTATGTATATTTCTATTTGTATTTTTAGAATTTTCTTTAGAATATGCATAGTATCTTATGTCTCGACCAAGTCTTCCGAGATGAGTTGTATAGTATTTCCCACCTTCAAATATTGCTATATCTATACTAATGTTCCTATGAAATATCACTTTTATATATTCAGTATTATTATCTTCCTTAAAAATCGCTCCTTCAAATTTATTAATTACATCATCTTTCCTAATATCGGATAAGCGTGTATAAGTCTTATTAAATTCATCCCTACCATAATATAATTTTTTATCAGGATTTCTAAGAACTGCTAAAAATAAAAGAAACTCAAAATAATCCTTGTTATAAGCTTCATTTTCCATATTAAGATATTCAAGAAAGGCCTTGTCATTTTTATTAAACTCATCCAAAGTCTTCATATCTAAATTTTCTAACTCTAGATTTCTATCTTCTAAATTTTTAATTTTATCTATGTTTTTTAAAAGTCTATCCTCTTCTAATTTATCTAGAGACTCTATTAGATTTTGAAGGTCCTTAAGTTTATCAGATAAATTCTTATAGCCTTCTTTATCATTCTTATAACTATTATCCAAGTCATCTATATATCCATCCCTATCCTCTTTATCGATAGGCAAAGTTATTTCTTTTTCAGTACTATATTTACCATAAAAATCAATACCAAAAATTCTTCCTTTAAGCCTCTGTCTATTATCATCATCCTCTTCCAGATTAACTATATCTTTAGAGAATTTTATCTCTGTGTATTCAACAGGCTTATCTTCTATATCATTAAAGTCTAGTTTTAAAATTCGTCTGTCTGCATTGTTTTTATCAGGAGATTTTAGACTACCTTCTATTTCTTTTGGCAATGCCACTTTAATATATTCGTAGCTAATCACGTCGCCCATATTTCTTTTTCTTACCTATCTTCCTTATATTTTATGTATATTTTATTTTCATCTCTATCTGGATAGAAATAATCATCACCATATAGATAAATTCTACTTAATTTAATATTCTTATCTTTAACAAATTCTATCTTATATATATTTCATCAAGGTTAGGGTTTACTCCAAAGAATTTTTCTAGACTAATATCATTAAAAGGAATCGCCTCTACACCTCTCCCTCTTTTTAAAGCGTCATATGGATTCCCATAGTCTCGATTACCTTCTAGAAGAGGTTTTAGATATTTTTTATATTTGAAATTTCCGTCTCCTATACCATTCTTAAGAATACCGTCCCTCTCAGTTCCTGTATTAAGATTAAGAATTATCCATGTTAATAAGTCCTTGAATAGTTTTAAGGATTCTTCCATTTTAGATATGGTTTCTTTGTCATATTTTTTCTTTAAATCATCATTTGATAAAATATTATTTAATTGATTAATACTATTTATTCTTTCTTCTGGATCTAAATTTTCATCATAATCTATATTGCTTTTTGCTTCGATACTTTTTATTGGCAAGCCTGTGACAATCAATATTAAGGCTAAAAATAAACTTACTGCCCTTTTTTCATGTTAACCTCCTTCATCCATCTTATATATACTTTATCTTAAGCTTGTCATAAGTTTTTTCTTATTCTCTTGTTTTGACCTGGTAAAGGAGCTATTTCATGCAGTCTATTAACTATTTGTCTTATTAATGACTAAATACAAAAAAAGCCATCTTTTGAT
>CALAZW010000067.1 GCA_937926545.1 uncultured Helcococcus sp.
CCCAGGTCATAGGCTATTTGTTGTAGCTCACATGAAGTATTTTTATCACAATACAAACAGTCATTGGGATGGTTGGATATTAAAAGCTCCACCACATTTTTTCTAGCCTTAACAGCCTTAGGTGAATGGGTTATAATCTCCATTCCCTCTGTAGCTACAGTATTACAAGAAGTCACCAGCTTATTGCCTTGATTGGCTATTTCTACCACGCAAATTCTACAAGATCCTGGTGCATTAAAGTAACCAATTTCATGAAGATTTAAGTGGCACAAGGTAGGTATATCTATATTATTTTCCTTACATATATTATGTATGGTCTGATTGTCCCTTACTTCTATGTCCTTACCATTTAATTTTATATTAATCATCTCTACCTCCTACTTAACAATAACTGCGCCAACTGGGCAAGCCTCTAAACATGAGCCACATTTGATACAGGCGTCATTATCTATAAAGTGCCTATGTTTAAGGGTTCCACCTATACACTGAACAGGGCAAACTCTTGAACACTTGGTACAACCTATACAGGCCTTAGTTATTTCATATTCTATAAGTCCCTTACAAACTCCAGCCCTACAATGTCTATCAAGAATATGTTCAAAATATTCTTCCAAGAAGTAGGTAAGGGTGGATAGAGTCGGATTAGGTGATGATTGGCCTAGACCACAAGCAGATGTGGACTTGATTACATCAGCCAGGTTTTTTATGTCTATTAGGTCTCTTTCTGTTGCCTTACCCATGGATATTTTATCCAGCAATTCATAAAGTCTCTTGTTTCCAATTCTACATGGAGTACACTTACCGCAGGACTCATCTATGATAAATTCCAGATAGAATTTAACTATATCTATCATACAGGTGTCCTCATCCATTACTATTAGACCACCTGATCCCATCATGGCACCATGTTCTTTTAAGGAGTCAAAGTCAATTTTAACATCTACTAAATCACTTGGTATTACCCCTCCTGAAGGCCCTCCTGTTTGAACGGCCTTTAGGCTTTTACCATTGGGGATTCCCCCGCCTATATCATAGACAATCTCTCTGAAACTCGTTCCCATAGGAACCTCTATTAAGCCTGTATTTTCAATGTTTCCAACCAGGGAGAACACCTTGGTTCCCGGGGATGATTTACTGCCAAAGGACTTAAACCACTTAGGTCCTCTTAAGATAATCTTGGATACATTGGCAAAGGTCTCCACGTTATTTATAAGGGTTGGCTTATTGTATAAACCATATTGGGCCGGATAAGGAGGTTTATTTCTAGGTATACCTCTTTTACCTTCTATGGATTCCAATAGGGCGGTTTCTTCACCACATACAAAAGCTCCAGCCCCCAATCTTATTTTTATATCAAAGTTAAAGTTTGTACCTAATATTTTTTCTCCTAAAAGTCCATAGGCCTTGGCATCATCAATGGCCTTTTCCAATCTTTGGGAAGCCTTAGGATATTCAGCCCTAATATAAACATAGGCCTCATCTGCCCCTATGGCATAACCAGCTATAATCATGGACTCTACAACTGAATGTGGGTCGTGTTCTAAAATATACCTGTCCATAAAGGCACCAGGATCCCCCTCATCAGCATTACATACAACATACTTTTTCTTGGAATTGGCATCCTTGGTAAATTTCCACTTCATACCAGTTGGAAAGCCTGCCCCTCCTCTACCTCTCAGGTTGGCTTCTATTAAACTATCCACTATCTGGTCTCTGGTCATCTCCTTAAGGGCCTTTTCCAGGGCAAAATAACCTGATCTTGCTATGTATTCCTCTATGTTTTCAGGATCAATTATTTCACAATTTTCCAAAACAACTCTTTTTTGTTTTTTTATAAAGTCATCTTGATTATTAATTTTTTCTATGTAGTCTTCCTCTTTTTCTGCTAGGACTCTTTCTTTTATGTCAAGTAAGTTTATCATGCGACACCTCCATTAAGCTTGGCTACTATTTGGTCTACTTCCTCCAAGCTAACCTTTGGATATAAAACATCATCAATAATAACTACTGGAGCTTTTTCACAGTCTCCTATACATCTGGTTGTATCAATGGAATACATGCCATCATCGCTGGTATGGCCATCCTTTATCTGTAATAACTCTTCAAACCTTTGTAAAATAGCACCAGATCCCTTTACATAACAGGCTGTTCCTAAACAAATTTGTATCTTATGAGTCCCCTTAGGATTAAAGGTAAATTGGTGGTAAAATGTTGCTATTCCATATAATTCTGATGATGGAATATTAGTCATCTTACTAGTTTCCAATAATACTTCCTTGGGTATGTATCCAAATAAGTCCTGCATTTTTTGCAGGATAGGCATGGCCATTCCCTTGTCTCCGCTTTCTTTTATGGTATTTACATACTCGTAAAACTCTTCTAGCAATTCTTTATTTTTCTCGAAATCAAATGTCATAGTTCCCCCTTTCTCATGGGCAATCGTTTGCAAACTCCTATAAAAAAAGTACTTTTATTGATAAAAATACTACTAATTTAATTATATAGGACTAGGGAAACCTTTTCACGTTTATTAAATAACTAACCAACTAGCCTCTTAAAATCTTATTTAAATAAAAAAAAGGCGGGAAATCCAATCCCACCTTACTTAAATTTTCTAAATTAACTTATCTAAATCATCAACCAAGTTTCTAAATACATTTAGAGCTTGATCAACGGTTTCTGGTTTTGACATATCCACGCCAGCTATCTTTAATTGGTCTATTGGGAAATGTTTTCCACCATCTTTTAAGAATTTCATATAGTTTTCAACAGCATTTTCTTCCTTGGCTAAAACCTTTTGAGCTAGAACCGTTGAAGCAGTATAGCCTGTAGCATACTTGTAAACATAGAAGTCCCTATAAAAATGAGGTATTCTCATCCACTCATAGGCAATCTCTTCATCGGATACCATATGATTTCCAAAGTATTTAACATTTAGATCATAGTAGATCTTATTGAAATCTTCAGCTGTTAAACCTTGTCCATCTTCTACCAGTTTGTGAACTTCTCTTTCAAATTCTGCAAACATGGTTTGTCTAAATACTGTTGATTTAAAACTGTTGGCATGATGGTCTATTAGGAAAAGTCTTTCTTCCTTAGACTCTGCCCTTTCCATCATATAGTCTAAAAGTAGGTTTTCATTGAAGGTTGACGCTACTTCTGCTGCAAAGATAGTATAACTTGACTCTAAAAAGTCATTGTTTTTTCTAGACATATAGCTGTGCATAGAGTGACCCATCTCATGGGCTAAAGTAAATACTGAATCCAAGGTTCCATTAAAGTTCATGGAAACAAATGGATAAGAATCATAGGAACCAGCTGAATAAGCCCCTCCCCTTTTTCCTTCTCTTGGGTATACATCAATCCATCTATCTTCAAAGGCTGTCTTATATATTTCTTGGTATTCTTTTCCTAGAGGTGCAACTGATGCTATACAAAGTTCCTTGGCCTCTTCAAAGCTATAGGTCTTTTCAAAACCTGTATCTATAGGCATATAAACATCATACATGTGTTGTTCTTCCAAGCCTAGAGATCTTTTCTTTATACCATAGTATTTGTCCATAATATCCAAGTTATTGTGGATACTATCTATTAGAGCATCGTAAACTTTTTCATCCACATCATCATTGTATAGTTCCATATGTCTTACTGACTTATAGCCCTTTAACTTGGCATAAATAGCCTTGGTATTTAGGTTTGAATAGTAGGCCTTGGCAATGGTATTGGCATAGCTATTATAGGTTCCATAGAATTTTTCAAAAACTTCCTTTCTAAGTTCCCTATCTTCATGCATTTGGAACTTAACAAAGTTAGCTCCTGTTAATTTTTCCCCTTCTAATTTATCAATTTCTGGGAAGGTCATATCTGCATTGGTCAAGAAATAATAAATTTCTTGGGCTGTACTTGCACTAGGTGCTAGGGAAGACATGATAAATTCTTCCTTTTCACTCAAGGTATGAGGTTTGAATCTCAATATTTTTTCTATGGTTGAATGATATTTCTTTAGGTCTTCTCTTTCCATTAAAGCTTTTGTTTCATCTTCTGATAAAGATAAAATAAAGGGAGTAAGAAAGGCTGTCTTTGAACTGTGCTCCACAGCTAAAGTGCTATTTTCCATATCCATTTTTTGATATTTTGAAACTCTAGAGTCTTCATCTTTTCTCATGAAAGAATAAACCATAACATTGGTAAGAGTTCTTTCAGATCTTTCTATAGCTTCTAATAATTCTTTTATATTGTCTAAAGGATTTTCCTTTAATTTTTCTATAAGGTCTAAATCCTTTTTTACAGCTTGTCTATCTTTTTCAATTAAAGAGTCATTTTCATACATTGACTCTAAATTCCATGTGTACTTTTTATCCATTATATCTCCTTACTTAACATCAACATTGTCATCATAAAAATATCCCTCTCCCCATCTAGTTTGGATATATTTATCAGTTTCTGTAGATTCTAATTTTTCTCTAAGTCTTCTTATATGAACATCCACTGTCCTTATATTAGACTCGTCTATGCCTTGCCATAATTCATCAGCCAAGTTCTGCCTCGTAAACACCTTACTTTTATTGGAAACCAAGATATAAAGCAAGTCAAACTCTTTTCCTGTAAGATCAAGCTCTGTACCATTTATGGTAACCTTTCTTCCCAAGATATTAAACTCAAACAAATCCTTAGTAAATGAATTGGTATTGGCATCCTTTATTACAGGTGCCTCCACACTGGTCTTACTTCTTCTAAGGACTGCTCTCATACGGGCCTTTAATTCTAACAAATCAAAAGGTACTACAATATAGTCATCGCAGCCATATTCAAGCGCAAGAATCTTTTCTCTTATTTCATCAATTGATGAAACCATTATAGTTGGGATATCCTTGATTTCATTCATCATTTTTTTCAAATCAAGTCCTGTCCCGTCTCGATAAACCATGTCTAATATAACTAGGTCATAATCATTATTAGCGAATTTATCAATACCTTCCTTTACCCCATTTGCAGCTGTAATCGTGTAATCTTCACTCTTAAAACTGTAAATAAAATTCTCAACAAAATCCTCATCTGAATTTACCAGTAATAATTTCGTAGTCATATCTTCTCCTCATCCTAATTATTAAGATAATTTAATTAATTATTATATAGTATAGCATATTTGAGATGATATTTAAAACCTGTATGCTTTAAAAAAAAGGGCTAAATAGCCCTTTTCCTTAAAATCCTAGACCTCCCATTGAAGGATCCATTCCCATAGGAAGTGAATCTTCTTTGACCACATCTACAACGGCAGCTTCTGTTGTTAAAATCATTGAAGCAACTGATACCGCATTTTCTAAGGCAGATCTGGTCACCTTGGTAGGGTCTACTATTCCATTTTCTATCATGTCCACATACTTGTTGTTTAGTGCATCATAGCCTTGTCCAACTGGTAATTCTAAGACTTTAGATACTACTACTGAACCTTCCATACCAGCATTTTCTGCTATTTGTCTAGCCGGTTCTTCCAAGGCTCTGGCGATAATTTGAGCTCCTGTTCTTTCATCGCCTTCACTTTCTTCTATATATTTATCAAGACTTGAAATAGAATCCAATAAAACGGAACCTCCTCCTGCTACTATACCTTCTTCCACTGCGGCCCTAGTAGCTGCCAAGGCATCTTCTATTCTCATCTTCTTTTCCTTCATTTCAACTTCAGTTGCAGCTCCCACTTGAATTAGGGCAACTCCACCTGCAAGTTTTGCCAATCTTTCCCTTAATTTCTCTATATCAAATTCTGAATCAGAAGCTTCTATTTCCCTTCTAATCCTATTTATTCTATCTTCTAGAAGTTTGTCATCTCCATGACCATCAACTATAACAGTATTTTCCTTGTCAACCTTTACTCTCTTGGCCTGACCCAAGTCTTCCAGGCCAACTTCCTTAAGGTCATCTGCCAGATCTTCTTTTATTACTCTAGCTCCTGTTAATATGGCTATGTCTTCCAGCATACTGTCCCTATTATCTCCATAGCCTGGTGCCTTAACAGCAACCACATTGAAAGTTCCCCTAATCTTGTTTAGGACAATAGTTGCCAAGGCTTCTCCTTCTATATCATCTGCAATGATTAATAAAGGCTTGTTGGCTTCTACAATTTGTTCTAAAACTGGTAGCAATTCTTGAATATTTGCTATCTTCTTATCGGTAATTAAAATATAAGGATTATCCAATTCAGCTGTCATTTTTTCTGAGTCGCTGGCCATATATGGTGATAGATAGCCTCTTTCAAACTGCATACCTTCAACTACTTCCAAGGTAGTTCCCATAGTATTGGCCTCTTCCACACTTATAACTCCATCCTTGCCTACTTTTTCCATAGCATCGGCTATAAGTCTTCCCACTTCTTCATCTGCTGATGATATGGCCCCTACTTGGGCTATTGATTCCTTGGTTTCTATAGGCTTGGAATAGGTCTTTATCTGTTCAACAACCAGGTCAGTTGATTTTCTAAGTCCCTTTTGAACCATGATAGGATTGGCTCCTGCTGCTATGTTTTTTAAGCCTTCCCTTACTATGGCTTGGGCTAAAATAGTAGCTGTAGTTGTTCCATCTCCTGCCACATCATTGGTCTTGGTAGCCACTTCCTTAAGTAGTTGGGCTCCCATATTTTCAAATCTGTCTTCCAATTCTATTTCCTTGGCTATGGTTACTCCATCATTGGTTATTAAAGGAGCCCCATAGGTCCTGTCCAAAACAACATTTCTTCCCTTAGGTCCTAGGGTAACCTTAACTGTATTGGATAATTTATTTATACCTGCTTCTAAACTTTTTCTTGCCTTTGAATTATATTTAATTTCTTTTGCCATAATAACCTCCAGAATTATTCTACAATAGCTAATATGTCGTCTATTTTAATAATGATATATTCCTCATTTCCATCCTTTACTTCAGTGCCGGAAAACTTGGAATAAATAACCCTATCTCCCAGTTTAAGATCTCCATCCAAACTAGATGACAGAGCCACAACCTCTGCGTAATCAGGTTTTTCCTGTGCTGATGAAGGTAGAGCTATACCTGATGCAGTCCTTGCTTCTTTCTCTAATTTCTTTAATACTAATCTGTTTCCCAATGGTTTTAATTTCATATTATACCTCCTTGTTATCACTCGCACTCATTGAGTGCTAATACAATTTATATTATAACCCTTGACTTTTTACTTGTCAAGGGTTCTTCCTACTTACCAATGGCATTTTCCCTGGCATAGTAGAATAAATATTGTTGGGCATAGCCCTTGTTTACACCAAATATTTCATCTGCATAGCTGTCTATTTCCTTGTTTTTTATTTCCCTACCTATATAAAGAGTCTCCATAAGCCTTTTTACCCATACATCTATAGGGAAGGTTTCGCCCCTATCATAGGCAAATAAAAGGATGCAGGCTGCCACCTTGGGACCTACCCCTTCCAACTTAATTAGCTCACTTCTTAACTTTTCATCTGAAAGACTTTCAAATCCATCCAGATCAAAGTCCTTATTATATATGGCCTTGGATGTGTTAACTATTCTTTCATTTCTAAAGCCCACCCTGGTAACTTCCTTTACCTCTAAAGGATCTGCATCCTTTAATTGACCTGGACTTGGAAAACTATAGTAGTCTTTTCCCTTATAGTTTTCTATAAAGTCTCCATATTGTTGGGCCAAAAGATCTACTGATTTTTTAATCCTAGGTATTTGGTTGTTGGCCGATATTATAAAGGATATGATGGTTTCAAACCTATCCTGGTTTAGTATTCTAATACCATAACCAAAATCCATGGCTTCTTTTAAACTATCGTTTAGGCCGAAGGCCTTGGTCTTTCTTAAATCATTCTTTATTTGATCATAGTCCTTATCCAAATCAAAATAAGGATGCCAAATCTTTCTAAAGTCATCTTCACTGGTATTGTAGGCTAGAAGGTCCTCACCCTCCATAAAAAATTCAACCACCCTGCCAAAGGCTACAACAATGTAGCTTTCTTCTTCGGTTTTTTCCCATCTAAAGGCCTGACCACATTCAAAAATATGGGTCAAATTAAAATTTTTTAAGCCTACTATCCTAATACCACCTTCTATATTTTCTATCTTATATTCCATTTTTACTCCTTACAAGGACCATTCAACTAAGATGGCAACCACTGCAAATCTTCCCATATCGGTAACATTATCGCAGGTAGATAGGGTTATTATCCTATCCGTAGTTTTAAAGTCCTCTTTATAATTAAAATCTATATCTGAATCTTTTTTCATGTCTTCCAGGTAATTTAACCAGGTCTTATCATCCATGTTTAAGTTTCTATACTCGTAATTGGCATGGGTGAAAAAGGCTGAAATAACCCTATATTTATAAAAGCCATTTTCCGTTATTATTTCTATGAAATGGTTGTCCTTAGACGCCACATAGTCCGGATCACTTAACTTTAAAATCGGTGCAAACATCTGGGCATAGTCCCCTATGGCATTGCTCATATTGTGACCATATAAAACAGTGTTCATATCGGTAAAGTTGGGATTATTTTGTTCTTCAAGAAAAATAGTTCCAGCCAGACTATATTCCCTATCAAGGCCACGCCTTAGATAGTAGTCATTGTCCTTATAGACTACCGGATAATCTATGCTAGTATCCTCCATGCTGATATAAGCTACTATATCCTCATTTTTTCTTTGCAGGGCCTTGATTATCTTTTCCGCCCTTTCCCTGTCACTTAGCTTTTCTTCTTCCTTTGCCTCAATTTCCTCTTCCTTAATGGCCACTACAATTTCCTTGGTTTCATCAAATTTTTGCTGGGCCTTATATCTATCGTAGTAGTAGCTTCCTATTTGATAGCCACTATATATAATAACCACTAAAAGAACCAGTTGAACAATTCTTAAAATCCACTTCTTAATAGTATCCACTCCTTCCTTGTATATAGATATGTCTATTATATCATTAAATGGTCAAATAATTAATTATATTAATATATTGACTTTATTTGAAAAGGAAATCATTAAATAAGCAATTACCTATGGTTATTTTTGACTAAAATGTAAAATTCTTATATAATTTAATTGATTAAATATTAAAGGAGGATTTTATGAAAAAATTCAAAAAAACGTTAGCTTTATTGCTAGCATTAGTAATGGTGTTTTCACTAGCAGCTTGTGGAAACAAGGGTGAAACAGAAAAACCAGAAGAAAAACCTGGCGAAACTGAAAAGCCTGAAGGTGAAAAACCAGAAGAAGCTGGCGAAACTAAAAAAGTTGGAGTTTTAATTTACAACGGTGCTGATACTTACATCGCTACAGTTAGACAAGCTTTAGAAGAAATCGCATCAAAAGACGACTCAATCGAATTTGAATTCGTTGATGGGGAAAACAACCAAGGAACTCAAACTAACCAATTGGACGCTTTAATAGCTAAAGAAGTTGACGGACTTTTAGTTAATATAGTTGACTTTAAGGCAGCTCCTCAAGTTATTGATACCATTAAAAAATCAGAAATACCTACAGTATTCTTCAACAGAGATATGACTGAAGATTTAGCTGAAGAAGATACAGAAAAAATGATCTTCGTTGGTACTGATGCACCTCAAGCAGGAGTTATGCAAGGGGAAATGGCTAAGGAACTTTGGGAAGCTAAAAAAGACACTGTTGACAGAAATGGCGACGGTAAAATCCAATACGTTATGTTACACGGTGGTTTAGACAACGCTGAAGCAGTAGCAAGAACTGAAGAATCAATTAAGGTTCTTACTGACGCTGGTATCGAAGTTGAAGAAATCGGTCTACAAGTAGCAGAATGGGATACAGCAAAAGCTAAGGAAGCTGTAGATGCTTGGATGTCAAAAGATGGCGATAACATTGAAATGATTTTTGCCAACAACGACGGTATGGCTCTAGGTGCTTTAGCAGCAGTTCAAGCTCTAGGTTACAACCAAGATGACGAAGCTAAGTACATTCCTATCTACGGCGTTGACGCTACAAACGAAGCTTTAGACAAAATCGAAAAAGGCCAATTAGAAGGTACAGTTAAACAAGATAACGTTGCTATGGCAGAATCTGTTACAGCACTTATCAAAAATAAAATGGCTGAAAAAGATTGGTTAGACGGAACTGATTACGAATTATTCGAAGATAAGAAATCTGTTCGTATCGATTACGCTAAAATTACTAAATAGTAAGAATAAAATAATGAGGAATAAGCACACATTAAGCGTGTGCTTATTTTTCTAAAATTAGAAATGAGTGGTGGTTATGACTGAAGAAAAATTATTATTAGATATGAGAAATATCACAAAAACATTTCCTGGTGTTAAGGCACTGGATAATGTAAACTTCAAACTTAAAAAAGGCACTGTTCACTCTCTTATGGGAGAAAATGGTGCTGGTAAATCCACATTGATGAAAGTATTATTTGGTATCTATCAAGAAGACGGTGGGGAAATATACATAGAGGGTCAAAAGAATAAGTTCGCAAACCCTAAACAAGCTATGGAAAATGGGGTTTCCATGGTTCACCAAGAATTAAACCAAGTAATGAAAAGAGATGTGGCCGACAATATGTTATTAGGTAGATATCCTAAAAAAGGATTATTTATTGATCAAGCTAAGATGTATAAATACTGTGAAGAAGTATTTGATGACTTAGGTATAAATGTAAATCCAAAGGCTATTACTGAAGACCTTTCAGTAGCTGAAAGACAATTGGTTGAAATTGCCAAGGCAGTTTCATATGATGCTAAGATTTTAGTACTAGATGAACCTACTTCCTCTCTTACAGAACAAGAGGTGGAAATTCTTTTCACTATTATTGATAAGCTTAAAAATCGTGGTGTTGGTATAATCTATATCTCCCACAAGATGGATGAAATTTTAAGAATATCCGATGACGTTACTATTATGAGGGACGGTCAATGGGTGGCTACAGAGCCAGCCAAGGATTTAACTACAGATAAGATAATAGCCCTTATGGTTGGTAGGACTGTAGACAATGTTTACCCTCCTAAGACCAATAAACCTGAAGAAGTTGTCCTAGAAGTAAATAATCTTACTGGTATGTATGAACCTACCATTAAAGATGCTTCCTTCAACTTGAGAAAGGGAGAAATTTTAGGAGTGGCTGGACTTGTTGGATCCAGAAGAACTGAACTAATAGAAACGATCTTTGGTATCAGGACTACAAAATCTGGAGAAATCAAACTAAATGGCCAATTAATAGAAAATAAAAACTCAGTAGACGCTATAAAAAATGGTTTTGCCCTAGTTACAGAAGAAAGAAGGGCCACTGGACTTTTCCCTATGGAAACCATCCAGTTCAACTCAATAATAGCCAATACTAGTTCCTATAAGAAGGGACTTCTACTAGACGATAAACTAATGGCAACCGACACTGATCAAGTTATCAAGTCCATGAATGTTAAGACTCCTAGTAAGAAAACCCAAATAAGATCCCTATCTGGTGGTAACCAACAAAAGGTAATCCTAGGTAGATGGCTTCTTACATCACCAGATATTTTACTATTGGATGAACCAACTAGAGGTATTGACGTTGGAGCTAAATACGAAATTTATCAACTAATCATTGATTTAGCCAACGAAGGAAAGAGTATTATTGTCGTATCATCTGAAATGCCAGAACTATTTGGTATTTGTGACAGAATCGTGGTAATGAGCGATGGTCACGTGGCAGGAATTGACGATGTTAAGAATTTAGACCAAGAGAAAGTTATGACTCTTGCAACTAAATATTTATAAGAGGTGGAAAAATGACTAAGAATAAGAAAGAAAAAAAGAGTTTAAAAGAGTTTTTGATAGATAATGGTCTTATCATTGTAATGTTTATTCTTATTGCAATTATCATTATCAAGGAACCAAGATTTGTTAACTATAAAAACTTTATCAATATATTAAACCAAGCTTCAACCAAGCTAATCATGGCTCTTGGAGTTGGTGGACTAATAGTGCTTGCCGGTACAGACCTTTCAGCTGGTAGAGCTCTAGGTATGACAGCAGCTATTTCTACTGCCCTATTACAATCTGGGGACTATGCACAAAGATACTTCCCTAACATGCCAGAAATGCCAATTATAGTTGGTTTTCTAGCAGCTATAGCAGTAGGTGGACTTATTGGTTTGTTCAACGGTTTTGGTGTGGCTAAGTTAAAACTACATGCCTTTATAGCAACCTTGGGTACCCAACTTATCCTTTACGGACTACTACAAGCCTTCATAAGTGCTTCTCCTTGGGGAGCTCAACCACTAGGTGGCTTTAAGGATTCATATGTTAAATTAGTTTTAGGTAGTGTTAAATTAGGTAAATTCGAACTTCCATACCTTATAATCTATGCAGCTATTGCATCAGCTATCATGTGGGTTGTTTGGAATAAGACAACTCTTGGTAAAAACATGTTTGCCATTGGTGGTAACAAGGAAGCTGCTGCAGTTTCAGGTATTAACGTTGACAAGAACATTCTTATTATCTTCTTGATCTCAGGTATCATGTACGGTATAGCTGGTTTCTTAGAAGGACCAAGAATTGGTAATGCAACTATAACAACTGGTACCAACTACGACTTGGATGCTATTGCAGCCTGTGTAATTGGTGGGGTTTCCTTCTCCGGTGGTGTTGGTAAAATATCAGGTATTATCCTAGGTTCCATCCTGCTACAAGTAATAAACTACGGTCTATTATTTATAGGAGTACAAACCTATTGGCAAATAGTAATCAAGGGTGCCCTAATTATCTTGGCAGTAGCTCTTGATACAAGAAAATACTTACAAAAGAAATAAGAGGTTAGCATGATAAAAAATACGACACATTTCAATATGGATGGTCTTGCTATCGAAAATGAAGATCTTAGGCTTATCGCCCTTCCAGAACATGGATTTAAGATAGCCTCTATCTATCATAAGAAAAAGGACTTTGAGTATCTCTTCCAACCAAGTAAAAAAAGATATGACTTGGCCAGTCACGGAGCTGACTTTAGCAAGTATGATACATCAGGTCTGGACGACTGCATACCATCAATTGACCCTTGTAAATATATGGATACTGATATAGATTTAGTAGACCATGGGGACCTGTGGAGTATACCTTGGAAAGTAATAAATACAAATGGGAAGATAAAGGGAGAGGTAAGACTTCCCTCTCTTCCCCTTTTATTTGTAAGGGAGATTTCCCTGGAAGGTAAATCCATAGTTCTAGACTATAAAGTAATAAATGATACAGATGAAGATATTTACTATCTTTGGACCTTGCACGGCCTAAACTACTTTAATGACTTTAGCCGTCTAGAGTTTTCAAAGGACATGGTAAATTACATAAATGTTCAAAATGATGAAAGCTGGGACTTTGACCTTAAGGACCTTTCGGCCTATCCTAAGGACCACACTTTTAAATACTACTTTACAGATGAAATAGAAGATGGCTGGGCCCTAATAGACTATAGGGATAAAAAGACCAAGTACAAGGTTAATTTCAATCCTAAGGACAATCCTTATATGGGAGTTTGGATCACTACTGGAGGATTTAAAAATGAATCTAATGTGGCCCTAGAGCCTTGCAATGGCTTTTATGATTCCCTGGAAAAGGCCTTGGATAATAAAAAGGTAAAAAGCGTTAAGGCCAGGTCTGAAGACAGCTGGCAAATTAGAATAGATATAATAGATTATGAGGAGTAATTATGGCAGAATTTAGATATAATCCACTACTAGGAGATTGGACAATAGTGGCAGGCCACAGACAAAACAGGCCTGATATGCCCAAAGATTATTGTGCATTTTGTCCTGGATCCGGCAAGGTGCCAGATAACTATGACGTTTTAAAATACGACAATGACTGGCCATCCATGATGCCTAATCCACCAGAACCAGACGATGTGGCAGGAGATTTTTTCCAAGTGGGAAAATCCTATGGTAAGGCTGAAGTAATTCTTTACTCACCTGACCACCATGCATCCATCAGAGACCTTTCTGACCACCATGCTAAAAAGTTAGTTGATTTATGGCAGGAAAGATACAGTGAAATAAAAAAGGATAAAAATATTAAATATATATTAACCTTTGAAAACAGAGGACCTGAAGTTGGAACAACCCAACCCCATCCCCATGGACAAATCTACGGCTATGGTTTTATGCCCTTAAGATTAAAGGTTGAACTTGATAATTCCAAGGCCTATTATGAAAAAACTGGCCAGTCCCTTCTACTTAAAATGAGGGATGAAGAAATGGCAGATGGTAGAAGAATAATCATGGAAAATGATGACTTTGTAGTCTTTCTTCCTTTCTATACTGATTATCCTTATGGCTGCTATATACTTGCCAAGGATGATAATCTTCATAACTTTGAAGACTTTAGTGAAGACCAAAAAATGAATTTTGCAAGAATCCTTAAGAACCTACAAGGCACCTATGATACACTTTTTGATAGAAACTTCCCTTATATGATGGGAATCTACCAAGATGCCTTGAATGATGAAAACTATAAGGATAGCCACAACTACTACCACTTTAATGTTAAGTTCTTTCCTCCTCTAAGAGGGGCCAACTCTATTAAGTGGAATGCATCATCTGAAACTGCAGCCTGGGCCAAAACCAATCCTAGGATAGTTGAAGAAACCGCAGAAGAATTAAGGCAGGCCTACAAGAGATATAAGGAGAAAATAAATGATAGATAAATTAATCCATGAATTTACCAATCTTTATGGTGAAAACTCTAATGAAATAAAAAAATTCTTTTCACCTAGTAGAATAAATATTATAGGCGAACACATAGACTATAATGGAGGCAAGGTTTTTCCTTGTGCCATTGAAATAGGAACCTATGGAATAGCTAGAAAAAATGACCAAGGTCTAATCAACCTAGCCAGTATGAATATGGATCTTAGGGGCCAAATTAGCTTGAAAGATCTAAACTACAAGGAAGAGAACAATTGGATGAACTACCCTGTTGGGGTAATTAAGTTTTTAGAAGAAGAAGGCCATAAAATAGGCGGCCTGGATATTCTAATCTATGGTAATATCCCAAATGGTTCTGGCCTATCATCTTCATCCAGCCTGGAACTACTAATAGGTGAAATAGTAAATGTCTTCTACAATGAAGGTCAAATT
This sequence comes from uncultured Helcococcus sp., assembly GCA_937926545.1. Taxonomy (GTDB): domain Bacteria; phylum Bacillota; class Clostridia; order Tissierellales; family Peptoniphilaceae; genus CALAZW01. Next base: position 15,093 of record CALAZW010000067.1, read on the forward strand.
GACAAATTAGACCTGGTTAAAATCGGTAAGAGGACAGAGAATGAATTTATAGGAGTTAATTCCGGTATTATGGACCAATTTATCATAGGTCTAGGAAAGAAGGACCATGCCATGCTAATTGATACCAATAGCCTGGAATATGACTACTATCCCTTTGATTTAAAAGACAATAAGATTGTCATCTTAAATACCAATAAAAGAAGGGAACTTAAGGACTCCAAATATAATGTGAGAAGAGAGGAATGCGACCAGGCCCTAGATATTCTTAAGACCTATAAGGAAGATATAAACTATCTTTGTGATTTGGGCAAGAAGGACCTTCCCCTACTACACTATATTGGTGATGAAAATATTAGAAATAGGGCTGAACATGCCATTAAGGAAAATCTTAGGGTTATGGAAGCTGCCCAAGCCTTGGAAAAAGGCAATATTGTAAAATTGGGACAACTTTTAGTTGAATCCAACGATTCCTTAAGAGACCTTTATGAAGTTACTGGCCCCCACCTGGATGCCATAACCAAGCATGCCAATGACTTTGACGGCTGCCTGGGTGCTAGAATGACTGGTGCTGGCTTTGGTGGATGTGGTATAGCCATAGTTAAGGAAAATATGGTAAATGAATTTATCAACTACGTTGGACCTAGATACGAAAAGGATACTGGCCTTAAGGCTGAGTTTATCATTTCTGATGTGGGCAATGGAGTTACTGAAATATAAGAAGAAAAGAGCAGACCCTTGGTCTGCTTTTTTTATTTGATTAAATTTTCTATTTTTGTGTATTCCCTATTAAAGGCCTCTGCTACGCCCAGGTAAGTTATTCTTCCATAAATAGTGTTAATACCCTTTCTTAGGGCCCTATTGTCTCTAGCCGCCTGAATAAGCCCCTTGTCGGCTATCTCCAAGGCATATCGAAGGGTCACGTTAGTCAAGGCCAAGGTTGATGTCCTAGGTACTGCTCCTGGAACATTGGGTACGGCATAATGGACCACACCATGCTTTACAAAGATAGGTTCATGAATGCTGGTTGGAGAGGCTATAGTTTCTACAGATCCTCCCTGGTCTATAGCTATATCCACAATAACACTGCCATCTTCCATATCCTTTACCATCTGTTCTGTTACCAGCTTGGGTGCCCTGGCACCAGGTATAAGAACTGATGATATTACTAAATCTGCTGTCTTAAGGGCATTTTTTATATTATAGCTATTGGAATACAGGGTTTCCAACCTGTCATTGTGAACCTCATTTAAATACTTAAGCTTGGCTATATCCACATCGAGAACCGTCACTCTGGCCCCACTTCCTGCTGCCCTTTTTATGGCTCCTGTTCCAACTACTCCGGCCCCTATTATTACCACATGGGCTGGAGGAACTCCTGGAACTCCGTCTATTAGTAGGCCCTTACCCTGGTTATGTTTTTCCAGTAAAACAGCCCCTTCTTGGACTGCCATCCTACCAGCCACCTCACTCATAGGTGTAAGTAGGGGAAGGCTTCTATCATCTAATTGTACCGTTTCATAGGCTAGGGCTGTCACCTTCTTATCCAGAAGGGCATCTGTAAGCTTTTCATCTGCTGCCAAGTGTAGATAGGTAAAGACTATAAGTCCCTCTCTTAAATACTTATATTCCTCTTCCAAGGGTTCCTTCACCTTTAATATCATGTCAGCTTCCTGCCAAACGTCTGCTGGCTCTTTTCTTATGCTTGCTCCAGCCTGGCTATAGTCTTGGTCTGAAAAACCAGATCCTAGTCCAGCTCCACTTTCTATTACTACTTTATGATCTCTTTTAGTAAATTCCTCTACTCCCGCAGGGGTTATAGAGACTCTTGCCTCGTGATTTTTTATCTCTTTCGGTATACCAATTATCATCTTAACCTCCTATATTTCTTAAATTATATCACAAGTTCTACTTATGTAAAAAAAAAGAGCCTAAGCTCTTATCTTCCTGTAGATCCTATTCCGTCGCTACCTCTTTGGGTATCATCCAGTTGGTCTACCACTTGAATATTCACCTGTAAATAAGGTTGAATAACCATTTGTACCAGCCTATCTCCCTTGCTGATAATAAGGTCTTCATCACCTTCATTAACCACAAAAATCTTGATTTCTCCCCTGTAGTCAGAATCTATAATTCCTGTAGTGTTGGCCAGGGATATTCTAAGTTTTATACCTGCACTTGATCTGGGATATACAGCCCCAAAATAACCCTCAGGTATTTCCATCTTTAGGCCTGTTGGAACCTTAACCATTTCCCCTGGTTTTGCCACTATAGGCTCACTGTTATTACAATAAAGGTCAAAACCTGCAGCTCCTTCAGTTCCATACATGGGAACTTGTCCATCTGCCACTATTCTTAAGACCTCTGTGTTTTTTTGCTTGATACCGTCCTTAACGTCATCTAAAAAATCTTTTATAGCATTTTTATTTTTTTCCATTGTCCACCTCTGCTCTTCCATATAAATTTATTTCTACAATTTCTGGCCTGTTAAAGACCCTCTTATATCTATTGGATGACAGGCCCTTGGAAACAATTAAAAGGCTATCCTCCACCCAATACCTACCTGCCTGGTAGTCCAGGTTATTTACATTTTTAGCCTTGGCTAGGCCACCTAGTCCTGGTAATCTTATAATGCCTCCAGTTTTTAGGCCGGACAAAATAAGATCATAATTTTCGTCTGCATAGACCCTAGCATAGTCTGGATTGTGGCTTATCATAATATTAAAATCTTCAGCCTCATTCTTAAACCCTGAGTTTTCAACTCTAGGTCTAGAATCTGAATCCTTAAAATTATAGCTGTAATCTTCCAACGCTTGCTTGGCTCCATATAAGTAAATATTTTCTCCCCCACTCATCAGGGCTAGCCTTTTGCCATTTAAGAGATAGATATTATTTTCTTCTAGAAAACCTATAAAGTCTTTTTTCTCCTTTTCATCCAAGGACATTTCTTCATCTCCCAAAACATAGTAAATGGGTTGTTTAATATTGTTTTTAAGGTTTAATAAATAGTTTTTAAAGTCCTTGTCCTTGGAAATAATATTTCCTGTCAAGACAACTATATCCGGGTTTTTTATGTCTACTATCTCCAGGATAGTCTTATTATTTTTACCAAAGTCCTTGCTGAAAACATCTGATATCTGAAGGATTTTATAACCGTTAAAGCTGGTTGGGATATTTATGTTTTGAACATCATAGCTTTTGATGTCTACCTTCTTATTATTCCACACATTAAAGCCTGTAAATAAAAATAATATAACTATCAAGCTAATAATTATATTTTTTCTTCTTCTCTTCTTTTCAATTTTATCTCTGAAATTATATAGTAAATCTTTGCTTTCCATAACTACTTCCTTATATTTAAAAAAGCGGCTGGATTAACCAGCCACTTGCGAGCAAATCCGTAAGCCGTGTTCTGTTTCTGATAATCATCTATCTAGCCTTATAGTCGCCTATAAAGTCAAGCAATCCACCTTTTTGGACCATGACCAGCTGCCATGTTTTATGTCCCTTCGATCTTGCACCGGATGGGGTTTACATAGCCAAATAGTTACCTATTCGCTGGTGAGCTCTTACCTCGCCTTTCCACCCTTACCTATTGCTAGGCGGTATATCTCTGTTGCACTATCCTTAGAGTCGCCTCCACCAGACGTTATCTGGCATCCTTGCTGTATGGTGCACGGACTTTCCTCGTATTAACGCGATTATCCGATTTACTCACTAATATTCTAACATATAATGGGAAACATTAAAATATGTTTCTAAAGTTTTTTTCATCTCCATGGTTCTTAACCACTTTTCCCCGTCCATTTTCTTCAGCCCAGTCTCCTATTAAATCCACGAAATGTCTTTCTGAATTATGGTGGCCCAGGTCTAAAATACTAAGGCCGGCCTCCATAGCATCTAGGGCGTCATGGTGTTTTATATCCCCTGTTATATAAAGGTCCAAACCCAAATTCAAACTATCCCCTATAAAAGAAGCTCCTGAACCTCCTATAAAGCCCAACTTGGATATGATTTTTTCTGGATCTCCATAAAGAATTAGTCCCTCTATATCCATGGTGGAAGCAATCTTTTTTACCAGATTTTTGGTAGCTACAGCTTCAATTTCTCCATAGGCACCATAGCCTAGACCTGGAGAAAGTTCACTTATATAGGATATTTTATCCATCTGCATCTTTTTAAAAAAATAGTCATTTATCCCTCCATCAGCCAAATCACAGCTGGTGTGGCTGGCATAGATAACCAGGTCATTTTTTATGGCCTTAATAATCTTTTCTGACAGGGCATCAGGACCTCCTATGGATTTTACCCCTGAAAATATCATGGGATGGTGGCTAATAATCAAGTTACAGCCCTCTTCCAAGGCCTGGTCCAAAATATCCAGGGTCACATCCAAGCAGACCAAGGTCCCCTTAAGTTTTTGGTCCAATTGTCCCACCTGTAGACCACTATTGTCCCAGTCTTCCTGTAAATCTAGGGGGATTATTTCTTCCAAGCTAGATAAAAATTCTCTTATAAGCATGCTTTCAAGCCTCCTATTTCTTTTTCTTCTTCCAGAAGTTTTTTCCTTCTTAAGTTGGCAGCCCTTGTATCTATATTTTTAATATTTTCATAAATAAGGCCCAGCTCCCTTAATCTAAAGTCCAAGTAGTCTATAAAAACAGGGTCCTTCTTTTCCATCAACTTCTTGCCATACTTATAGTCAAGGGGACTATAGTCTTCCTTTAGGCCAAGTGGACTTGCAAGAATTATGGTATAGTATTTACCTTCTTCATAGACCATGACCTCATCCAGGATAGAGAAATCCTTTGCTCTTAAAAACCTTCTCAAGTGTTCTAGGGAGTTATTGGCCTGAAGGATAAGTCTTTCACATCCCCTGGCAACATCAAGGCCTTCCTTGACAATATCAGCTATTAAATAGCCGCCCATACCTGATATTATTATGTTTTCCAAGCCATAGTCTTTTAAGTCTTCTATCCCATCTGTCACCTTGGTCTCTATATCCAAATTAGGATTATTTCTTAACTTTTCCCTTAACTTCTCCAGGGAATTTTCACTTATATCAGTAGCTATGACCTTTCGAGGTCTTTTTTCTTCAAATATTTTTATGGCAGTAATGCCGTGGTCAGATCCTATGTCAGCCACAATTTTTCCTTCTTCTACAAAATTAACTAATCCATCTAATCTTTTCTTCATAAACCACCTTACAAAAAGACTGTCTCTTTTGAGACAGCCCCTTTAGAAACTTTCTAAATAATCTTTTATTTTATCGCCCTTACCTGGTCTCTTTAACTTTCTAATAGCCTTGGCTTCAATTTGTCTAATACGTTCCCTGGTTACATTAAATTCCTTACCTACATCTTCCAAGGTCTTTGGAACTCCATCATTAAGTCCAAATCTAAGTTCTAAAACTCTTTTTTCCCTGTCTGAAAGAGTATCTAGGATTTCTTCCAACTGCTCCCTAAGCATGGTTTGGTTGGCAGCCTCATCTGGAGCTAATGCCTTTTCATCTTCGATAAAATCTCCCAAATGACTGTCGTCCTCTTCCCCTATTGGAGCTTCCAAGGATACTGGTTCTTGGGCTATCTTTCTTACTTCCCTAACCTTTTCAACATCTATGTTCATTTCCTTGGCTATTTCCTCATTGGTTGGGTTCCTTCCCAATTCTTGTAGAAGTTGTCTTTGAACCCTAACCAGCTTGTTGATAGTTTCAACCATATGAACTGGAATTCTAATGGTCCTAGCTTGGTCAGCTATGGCCCTGGTTATGGCCTGTCTAATCCACCAAGTGGCATAGGTTGAGAACTTAAAGCCCCTTTGGTAGTCAAACTTTTCAACAGCCTTCATAAGGCCCAGGTTTCCTTCTTGGATAAGGTCTAAGAAGGACATGCCCCTACCCACATATCTTTTAGCTATGGAAACAACCAATCTCAGGTTGGTTTCAGCCAATTTACTCTTGGCCCTATTTCCCTTTCTAACTTGTTTATTTAAGATTTTAAGGTCGGCTTCACTAAGTTCTTCACTTCTTATCACCTTGTCCCTAATTCTGCCCTCTTCAGATATTTTTTCAAGCAACTCAATATTTTTATTGGTCAATTGGATGTCTTCATCTGAATCTATATTAAAGTCTTCTTTTAACCTTTCGAATTCCTTGTCAGAGAAATATTCTGGTGTAAGGATCATTAGGGCCTTATAGGTACAGATCATAAGTAGGTTAAACCTATCTTTTTCTATAACCAATAACTTCTTTTCTTCATTGTCAAAGACCTGTCTTAAAATAACATCAACCCTTACATAGTCTTGAAGGATCTCAAATCTTTGTTCCTTGCTTATCTTGTCTTCCTCACTTAATCTTGGAATTTCAAGCTCATTAAAGATGTCTATTAACTTATACTCAGGCTCTTCTTCCTTGGCTAGAGTAGACTTAATAGCAGCCTCCACCTTGTCGCTATTTTCCATGATATAGTCGAAGATATCTATTCTTGTTTCATCTTCTTCTATTTCTTCTTTAAATATATTTATCTTGTTATCCAATAAATGATTTAAAATAGACCTGGTTCCAGCGACAGCAAAGGATAAATCTTCCATCTTACCATCTTTTAAATAGACTACATTTAGCCTCTTATAAATTAGGGTATTTAATAAATCCAAAATCCTAAGTTGGGTAGCTTGGTTTTCCTTAAAGCTATATCTCTTGTTTTTTTGCAAGATTTCCATAAAGTTGACCATAAAGTTTAGCTTGGTCTTATCTTCCTTGCTAACAGCCTCTATGCCTTCCTTGTTCATCTTTTCAAAAAGTCCCAATAAGAAGTCTGCATTTTCCCCATAGATTTGGTACTTGGTCATTTCAATGTCTTCTTTAACAGTAAGTCTTTGACCATTTAATATTTTTCTGGCTATTTCTCCATCTTCCATTTGCTTGGCAAAAAGGATTTCTTCATCTGCTGATAAAAGTTTTATCTTACCAATTTCCTTTAAATACATTTTTACAGGGTCATCTACAAAGGCCCCCTTAATATCTGCAAGGTCTTCTATTTTTTCAACTTCTTCTTCCTTGTCATCATCCTCTTCATCGTCATCTTCATTTAGTTCTTCCAAGTCTTCTTCACTAAATTCTTTTTCTGGTCTATCTATAACTTCTTTTTTAATAACTTCAATTTCCAACTTTTCCAAGCTGGTTTCTATTATCTCCAAGTCATCTTCTTCCAGGGTATTATAACCCTCGATTTTTTCCAATTGTGATTGCAAGATGGTTTGTTCTTCCGATACTAGTTTTTTAGCCTCTTCTATAATAGATAACTTAATATCATCCATATCTATACTTTGTCCTGCCATAAAATATCCCCCTTACTGAGTTAATCTTTTTAGAATATCTGTCAATTCCATGGTCAATTCTAATTTGTCGCTTCCTGCTTCCTTTAATAAGTGCATTATTTCATCTCTTCTAGTCTCTAGCTTGTTTTTTTCCAATCTTTCTACCAGCTCCTGGCTCAAAAGGTCTAGATCCTCATAATCATCCTTAAAAGTAATATTTTGTCCCAGCTTGTCCACCAGTAAGGGATCAAAATTTCCTCCTAAAAACGCCTTAAAATCATTTCTATCTATTGTATCAACTTCTTCGTACTGCCTGGATATCCAGTCGTATATTTGAGCTAACTCATTGTTTTCTATAAAGCTAAAGGCTTCGTCTTTTAGCTTCTCATACGCTGACTTGTGGTAGAGTGATTTTTCTATCAACTCCACCTCCAATAAATATTTAATATTTATCTTGGGCAAAACGATTTTTTCTCTTGTCTCATTATGTCTATACCCACTTTTCTGGTATGACTTATATCCAGATTTTTTTTCCATCTTTTCCAGCTGCCTTTGCCTGTGGTCATAAACGTCCTTTTTCAAGGAATCTTTAGATATATCCAACAGTTTGGCCGCCTTATCTATATATTCATCCCTTATAACATTTCTTTCTATCTGACTTAAAAAGTCGGTTACCTTGTCTATCATATCCAACTTGTCATCGGCCTTTCTTATTAGAAGGTCCAACTGATAGTCCAAGGGATTCTTGGCATTTTTCATAAGTCCAAAGAAGGATTCCCTGCCATAGGAACTAATATATTCATCTGGGTCCATGCCTGATGGCAATTCTATTATTCCCAGTTGACTATCTATCTTATCAAAAATCTCAATAGCTCTCAATGTGGCCTTTATTCCAGCTTCATCAGAATCATAGGCTATGTAAATGTTTCTCCCATACCTCTTTACTAGCTTGGCTTGATTTTCAGTAAGAGCTGTCCCCAAACTGGCTACAGAAAAATTAATCCCCTTGTTGTAAAGGCCTATAACGTCCATATAGCCTTCAACCAGGATTATATTTTCCTTGTTCCTATTTTTTTGTACCAAGTTTACCCCGTATAAATTATCTCCCTTGATAAAAACATCTGTTTCCGGAGAGTTTATATATTTTATCTTGTGGTCAATTATGGTTCTTCCGCCAAAGCCTATAATTCTCTTCTTATTGTCTATTATAGGAAACATAAGCCTATTTCTAAACTTATCATAATAAGAGGGAGAATTATTTGATTTAGCAATAAAACCCAAATGAATCATCTCTTCTTCACTTATATTTCTAGCCTTTAAAAACCTATAAAGACTGTCATTTTCTCCATCTGCATAACCCAATAAAAAAGTGTTCATGATGGACCTGTCAAAGCCCCTGTTTTTTAGATAGTCCTGAGGCCTCTTATTGGTTAAAAAGCTTTTAAAATAAAACTTCATAACCAGCTCATTTATCTTATATAGCCTTTGCCTCTTGTCTATCTTTTCCTTATTATAGGTCTTTTCCGTAAGGACAAAACCACTCTTGTCAGCCAAAAACCTGATGGCCTCTAAATAGGAAAGATTTTCAATTTTCATAATAAAGGAAATGGTGTCTCCACCTTCATGACAGCCAAAACAATGAAAATTCCCCCTCTCCCTACTGACGGTAAAAGAAGGTGTCTTTTCATTATGAAAGGGACAAAGCCCCTTATAGCTGGAACCTGTCCTTTTTAAGTTTACGTATTCAGAAACAATATCTACGATATCTAAAGAATCTTTAAGTCTAGAAATTTGATCTTCTGGAATATATCCCATATTCACACCTCTACATTATAGTTATTTACCCAATTGTTCATAAGTGCAAACAAGCAAGTAAATTTACTTGCTTTGTTTCTTATCAATTATTGATATAACCTTTGTAGCCGTCTCCTCTATAGTTGATCCAGTTACGTCTATTACCTCACAGCCTAGTTTATCAAAAACTGTCCTGGCATAGACCAACTCTTCCCTGATCCTATCCTTCTTGGCATAGTCAGATGCTTCTGATAGGCCCAGGGCTTTAATCCTATCCTCCCTAATGGAGTTTAGGTTGTCCGGGTCTATGATAAGACCTATAATCTTATTCCTATCCACTTGAAATAGACTATCTGGTAAATCTATCTCAGGAACTAAAGGTAGATTGGCCACCTTATAGTTCTTATTGGCCAAAAGCATGGATAGGGGGGTCTTAGAGGTTCTAGACACTCCAACTAGGACTATATCAGCCTTTAATAAGCCTCTTTCATCTTTACCATCATCATACTTTATGGCAAACTCTATAGCTTCCATTTTTTCAAAGTAATCAGAATCCAATCCTCTCATCAGTCCTGGTAGCCTTAGGGCCTTCTTACCTGTTATATTTTCAATCATGGCCAAGGGTCCACCCAGCATATCCACTACTTCAACCTGGTTTTTCTCAGCCTGGTCTAGAAGATACTGTCTAATATCTTCCAGGACCATGGTCATGATTATTATTGATTTTCTTTCAATACTATTAAATAATTCATCCACCTGTTCAATTGAATTTACATTAGAATATCTAAAGTCCCTAAACTCTAGGTCTGGAAATTGGATAATTATAGAATTGGCGTATTGATTTGCTGTTTCTCCAGTTGAATCTGAAACAACATATATATCCAACATATTATCCTCCTTATTTCCTGACTATGGTCTTAGGATTAAATATTTCTAATATTCTATCCCCAACATTTTTAACTAACTTTAACCTGCTGGTCTTTAGTCTTTCGTCTTCCACATTTATCATGGTATTATCCAAGTATTCATTAAGAGTAACCATGATAGTTTCCAAATATTCCAAGGATTTTTTATAGTCTCCTATAAAGATTAACTTGTCAATTTCTTCCAAGTCCGTATTTAAACCCAAGACCTTAAGGTCGCTTTCTTCTAAAACTTCTGTGTTAATTTCGCCATCTTCAAAATCCTTGGTAATATTATTTACCCTGATAAAGCCAGTTAAAATATCTTCAGAGTTTTCTCTTTCATCTATAAAATTAGAAAGGTCCTTAACCTTTAAGTACATTTCATAAATATCAAGATTTTCTTGTTCTAAAACCGAATCTATAATGTCATATCTAAAGCCATCTTCTATAAGCTTGTTTCTCAGTCTGCTCTTGATAAAGCCAACTATATTTGAACTGATCTCTTCATAGGAAAAGTCCAAACCAAATCCTTCAACAAAGTTATATAGACAGTCCCTTATTAAAGGTCTTAGGTCTATGCTCATCTTATTATCTATTAATATATTAATAATTCCTAAGGCTGCCCTTCTTTGACCGTAAGGGTCTTGAGAACCTGTAACTTGAATATCTAGGGCATGTAGTCCACATATACTATCCAGCTTATCCACTATGGAAAGCATGACACCTGCTGTAGATTTTGGCAATTGCCCCTTGGCCTGTCTAGGCATATATTGTTCTTCTATAGCCTTGGCCACTATGGAGTTTTCCTTAGACTTATCAGCATAAATTCTACCCATGGTTCCTTCAAGCTCTGTAAACTCTATAACTGTCTTTGTAACCAAATCTGCCTTAGATAGAAAGGCTGCTCTTGATGCTAGTTTAATCGCATCATCTCCAGCTTCCAACAATTCACCTATGGATTTAACCAACTTTTCCAATCTCTTGGTTTTGTCATACATGGATCCCAGGTTTTCATGATAGCCCAGATTTTTTAAGTCTTCCACATAGTCTTCAAGTGGCTTTGACATGTCTTGATTATAGAAGAATTTAGCATCTTCCAATCTGGCAACTAAAACCTTTTCATTTCCCTTGGCCACATTTTCCATTCCCTTGTCATCTCCATTTCTAACTGAAATAAAGTAAGGTAATAGTCTGTTATTATCATCTAAGATAGGAAAATATCTTTGATGATCCTTCATAGGTGTTATGATAACTTCCTTGGGAAGTTCTAAATATTCAGGGTCAAATCCTCCTATAAATGGAGTTGGATACTCGTTAATATGAACTACTTCATATAGAAGGTCTTCGTCCATCATAACATTTCCCCCATTGGCCTTGGCCAACTTATTGATTCCCCTAACTATAATATTTTTTCTCTTTTCTTCATCTACTATTACATAGTTTTCTTCCAATAGCCCTTCATAGTCATCGATCTTATCTATAATAATTTCTGATGAACCTAGGAATCTATGGCCCTTGCTGGTTCTACCCACACTTATCTTTTCCAGGTCAAAGTCTAAAACTTGATCATCTAATAAGGATACAATCCATCTGATAGGTCTTAAGAATCTAAGGTTTTTTCCACCCCACTTCATAGCCTTTGGATTGGATATATTCCTAATTACTGCTGGTATTCCTTGGGATAAAACTTCCTCAAGAGGTTTGGCCTGGGTCTTTATATGGGCATAAACATACTCTTCCCCATTTAATTCTTCCAAGCTTATATCGTCTATAGTTACCTTCTTGCTCTTCATAAATCCTTGAAGGGCTCTTGAAGGATTTCCTTCTTGGTCATAGGCTATTTTCTTGGCTGGTCCCTTTACCTTTTCCACTGAGTTTTCAGCCTTGGAGCTTATGCCATCCACTAGGACAGCAAACCTTCTAGGAGTACTGTTTATAGTGATCTTGTCAAAATCATATTTCTCTTCTCTTAATAGTTTGTTGATTCCTTCTACAATTTGATTTTTAGTTGAATCAATATATTTAGCAGGAAATTCTTCAACTCCTATTTCTAATAAATATCTATTCAAATTAATCCTCCTTTAGTAGCGGAAATCCGAGTTCTTTACGTTTTTCTATATATTCCTCTGCTACTCTTCTAGCTAAATTTCTAACCCTTTGTATATAATGATTTCTCTCAGAAACTGAGATTGCCCCTCTTGAATCTAACACGTTAAAGGTGTGAGAACACTTAAGAACATAATCATAGGCTGGCATAACCAACTTCTTATCTATAATCCTTTTGGCTTCCTTTTCATATATGTCAAAAAGATTAGCCAACATGTCTACGTCAGCCTCTTCAAAACTATAAACGGAATTTTCATATTCTGCCACTTGGAAAATATCTTGGTATTTCACGTTTTCATTCCATTTAATATCATAAACATTGTCCACATTTTGTAAGTACATGGCAATTCTTTCAAGTCCCATGGTTATTTCTCCAGATTCAATATCTAAAGCTATACCACCTACCTGTTGAAAATATGTAAATTGAGTTATTTCCATACCATCAAGCCATACTTCCCAACCTACACCCCAGGCTCCTAGAGTAGGTGATTCCCAGTTATCTTCAACAAATCTTATGTCGTGGATGGTCGGGTCTATTCCTATAACTCTTAGGGATTCCAAATATATATCTTGTATATTATCTGGAGTAGGTTTTAATATTATTTGAAGTTGATGGTGTTGGTATAATCTATTTGGATTTTCCCCATATCTACCATCTGCTGGCCTTCTTGAAGGTTCCACATATACAACCTTCCATGGTTCAGGGCCTAAAGATCTTAAAAAAGTATGGGGATTCATAGTTCCCGCCCCTTTTTCAATATCATATGGTTCTAACACTAATGCGCCCTTATCGGACCAGTATTCCTTTAATTTTTCAATCATTTCTTGAAAATACATAACTTCCTCCAATTCCGTTTTTCACTTCTATAAATCTACCAAAATAAGGCCTAGATGTCAATCTATAGCAACTTTAACTTCTCTATAAGGTCCCATGAATTAAGCTTTTTTATCTCGGTTTTATCAAATAAAAATCTCATTAATATTCTATTTATTTCATCTGCCCTGGCCTTGGGAAAATCTATCTCATCTGCCCTGTCAATTTTCTCATAGAGAAGCTGGGTCAAATAAGTATAGTCCTGTCTAGACAAGGCTATACCTCCCACGGGGCCATAACAATCCTGGCAGACTATTCCCCCATAGTCTATGTTAAAATACACCCTATTAAACCTGTCCTTGCCACAGTTTATACAGCTTAAAAGGTTGGGCTTATAGCCCAGCATAGAGCTATATTTTAACAGAAACATTGCCAGTAGAATATCCTTTCTTTCTATCTTATCTATATGTTTTAATATTTTGTCATAAAAATCATATATTTCATTGTTTTCCATATTTTCATAGACGGTCTTTAGGATGATTTCTGAAAATAATTGGCTGTAGTAAAGATTGTCAATTGAAGTCCTTAAACCCAGGTTTGCATCTATTATTTCCCCGTCTATTAGATAATAAAAACCCCTTGATTTTTTCAAGTTAAACTTGGATTTACAGTAGGGAGAGGTCAGGTTCATTTTTTTTGACTTGGGGTTTTTAGCCCCCCTGGCCATAACTGAAATTACTCCCAGCCTCTTGGTAAATATTTTTATTATCCTGCTAGTCTCCTTGTAGTCCAGGCTATAAATAACATAGCCTTCCAAATCCTTTAGAAGATTAGTATCTATATCCAAAGTCCTTCACCCTAGCTTCTTTCTTTCTCCAGTTCTTAGCTACCTTAACCCAAATCTTAAGATTTACCCTGGTGTCTAAAAGTTTTTCTATGTCTTTTCTAGCCTGGGATCCAATCTTATTTAACATCTTACCCTGCTTGCCTATTACCATGCCCTTGTGGGATTCTTGTTCCACATAAAGGTTGACAAAGACATCTACCAATTCCTTATCCTCCCTCTTGGATATCTGTTGTATTTCCACATAGATTCCATGGGGAATTTCTTGTTCCAGATTATTTAGGGCCTTTTCCCTGATTATTTCAGCTATAATATTTCTTTCTGGCTGGTCTGTAATCATATCTTCTGGATAATACATGGGTCCTTCTTCAAAAATATCATAAAGGGTTTCCATATATATATTCAAGTTATCATCGTCCTTGGCAGAAATAGGTATTATACTGTGAAACATATTAAGTTGCAAATACTTGTCTATTAACTTGTTTACTTCTTCATCTTCTATGGTATCTATCTTATTAATTAAAAGAATGATAGGTGTTTCTATCTTTCTTAATTTTTCTAATATATAACTATCAAGCTTTCCTATTTCCTCACTTACGTCCACCATAAAGGTAACCACATCCACCTCTTGTAAAGTGGATTCAGAAACATTTAGCATATAGTCTCCCAGCTTATTTTTAGGCATTTGAATTCCTGGTGTATCCAAGAAAACAGCCTGCATTTGATCATCTGTATATACTAAGTGGATCTTATTTCTAGTAGTTTGGGGCTTGTCTGAGATAATTGATATCTTCTCCCCTATTAGTTGGTTAAGCAAGGTTGATTTTCCAACATTTGGTCTTCCTATAACTGTAACAAATCCTGATTTAAACATAATTCTCCTTATATAAACTTCATAAATATTAATAGTGTTACCATAAGCCCGACTAGGGCTCCTAAAACCACTTCTGACAGGGAGTGAATTTTAGCCTCTACCCTTGATTCTGCCACAATAAAGGCCAGGACATAAAACATAAATCTCAGTCTGGCATCTGGAGTTAAAAAACTACCTATAGTGGCTAAACTAAAGGCTAGGGCCGCATGGCCTGACACAGTTCCACCCTGAAAGGGGCTGCCCTTACCCTTGTAAAATATTCCCTTTAACAAGAGGGTCAAGACCAAAACTAAGGCTATGGTAATAAAGGACAGATGGGAACTATTGGCCCATATTTTCTTGTAGGCAGACTTGGATAAGTCCAATATCCTATTATAAAATAAAAGATAGCCCACTAAAACAGCATTTATTGCAGCTATAAAAACCGCCCCTGCCGCTATATCCTTGGTGTTTTTAGCCAGTTTGGAATACTTGCCTCCACTGGCCAGGTCAGTTATCTCTTCTATGGCAGTATTAAAAAGTTCCGCCATGAAAACCATGGTAATAGTTATGGTAAGCATGCCCATCTCCACCCGGGTAAAATCAAAAAAAAGACTAAAGGCAATGACAAATATGGCCGCCACTATATGAATCTTCATGTTTTTTTCCACATTAACAGCAGTCAAGAGGCCATGGACAGCATTATTAAAAGACTGTATCAAATTTTCATTTTTTTGAATCCTTTTATCTTTTTTATCATCAGGGTTTTTATTCACTTTTAAATACTCCCAATTCCTTCATTATTTCCTTTTCTCTAGATCTCATTTCTTCTTTTTCTTCTTCTTCCATATGGTCATATCCTAAAAGATGAAGGGTTGAATGGACAGTTAAATACATCATTTCCCTTTTAAGACTATGGCCAAACTCTTCTGCCTGGTCCCTGGCCCTATCAACACAAATAACTATGTCTCCCAGCATGCCAAAGGTCTCTATTTCTTCCAAGGTCTCAAATAGGTAGAAGCTTAAAACATCTGTCACAGCATCCTTGTCCCTATAGTCCTTATTAAGCTCTCTTATTTCATCAGATTCCACAAAAGATAGGGAAACTTCATAGTCTCCTTCTAGGCCTTCATGGGCCAGAGTCTGGCTTATGGCCTTTTCCAGATCATCTTTTATTTCATCCTTTAGTTCAAATCCTGGATCCCTATTATCTATTAGTAGATTCATTTTTGTTTTTCTCCTCATATTCCTCATAGGCGTCAATTATCCTTTGTACTAGAGGATGCCTTACCACGTCATTTCTATCAAAGTCCTTAAAGTCTATTCCCTTAACCCCTTGAAGAATCTCCCTGATAGTTACCAGGCCTGACTTCTTGCCCCTAGGCAGGTCCAACTGGGTTATATCACCAGTAATTATAGCCTTGGAACCGTAGCCCAATCTGGTTAAAAACATCTTCATCTGTTCACTGGTCGTATTTTGTGCCTCATCTAAAACTATAAAGGCATTATCCAGGGTTCTCCCCCTCATATAGGCCAGGGGAGCCACCTCAATTTGGCCTCTTTCCATAAGCTTTTGATAGGTATCTGGTCCCATGATTTCAAATAAAGCATCATATAGGGGCCTTAGGTAGGGATCTATTTTTTCTTGAAGATCTCCCGGTAAAAATCCCAGGTTTTCTCCAGCTTCAACAGCTGGCCTGGTTAAAATAATCCTATTTACTTCCTTGTTCTTAAAGGCCTCTATGGCCATGGCCATGGCCAAGTAGGTCTTACCAGTTCCTGCAGGTCCTATTCCAAAAACTATCCCATTTTTTCTAATTGAGTCCACATAGGCCTTTTGTCCTATGGTCTTGGGTCTAATAGGCTTACCCTGATAGGTTGTAACTACCACATCGTCCAGGTAGTCCTTAATATGGTCGGCACTATTTTTCTTTTCCATAGCGATGGCATATTTAACATCTGCCAGACTTAGGGTTTTTTTAGTCCTTATGATTTCGTCTAGAACATCCAAGAGATGCAGGCTCATCTTAACCAGGGACTCTTCCCCCCTTATCTGTAAGCGATCATCTTGAAGTCTAATCTTAACTGAAAATTCCCTTTCAATTTCCTTAATATTTTCATCTAAATTTCCAAATAAAACATGCAATTTATCTATATTATTAATCTCTCTATAAACTTCCTTCATATATACCTCACTTTATCATATCTATTATATCTTAATGGGACTTTTTTTTCATTAGTTTATATAAAAGAAAGGAGTCTAACGACTCCTTCTAAATTTAGGTCTTTCCAATATTTCCTTGTAGATTAGGGCCTTTTTCAAATTCCTAGCCCTGTCCTTACCTGTCAAATCTTTTTTTATCTCATCAACCAGGTTTTTATTTTTTTTCATTGTCTTCAACTTCTTCCTCAGTTCCTGCTATGCTTTCTCTCATTTGGGTATCAGCCAAGATATTTTGCATGTTATAGTAGTCCATAACCCCCATCTTACCTTCTTTTAAAGCTGCTGCTAGGGCTAGAGGTACTTCAGATTCGGCCTCTACTACCTTGGCCCTCATCCTTCTTATTTCAGCCTTCATTTCCTGTTCAGTTGCAACTGCCATGGCCCTTCTTTCCTCTGCCTTGGCTTGGGCAATTTTCTTGTCAGCTTCAGCCTGTTCAGTTTGAAGCTTGGCCCCCACATTTCGTCCCACATCCACATCAGCTATATCTATAGATAAAATCTCAAAGGCTGTTCCTGAATCCAAGCCCTTATTTAAGACGGTCTTTGAAATCAAGTCTGGATTTTCCAAAACTTCAGAGTGGTTTTTAGCAGAACCAACAGTGGTTACTATCCCCTCTCCTACTCTGGCTATAATGGTTTCTTCTCCAGCTCCCCCAACCAACCTGTCAATGTTGGCCCTAACTGTTACCTTGGCCTTGGCTGTTACTTCTATACCATCCATGGCTACAGCTGCTATTTCTGGTGTTTCTATTACCTTGGGATTTACTGAAACCTGAACCGCTTCAAAAACATTTCTACCAGCCAGGTCTATGGCTGCAGCTTGTTTGAAGGAAAGGTCTATATTGGCC
This sequence comes from uncultured Helcococcus sp., assembly GCA_937926545.1. Taxonomy (GTDB): domain Bacteria; phylum Bacillota; class Clostridia; order Tissierellales; family Peptoniphilaceae; genus CALAZW01. The sequence continues at coordinate 32,792 of CALAZW010000067.1, forward strand.
CTTTGGGCGGCTATTAGGGCATCTACTACTGTATTTATGTTACCACCTGCCAAATAGTGGGCTTCCAGCTCGTCTATTTGAATATCAAGTCCTGCCTTGGTGGCCTTGATCATAGGGTTTATTATCCTTGATGGTACAACCCTTCTTAGTCTCATTCCCATCAGGGTAGACATCTTAACACTTACTCCTGAGAAAAAGGCTGTTATCCACAGACCCACAGGAATAAAGGTAAAGAATAGGGATAAGAAAATTATCACTAGTACTGTTATAAATATAATTGAAAAGTTTACTGGCATTAATCAATCCTCCTACAATAAATTTTATTTCCTTTTATTTCTATTATTTCTATCTTGGCTCCTTGTTCTATAAATTCCTCACAGGACTGGGCCTCATAGACCTTACCTGCCACCCTGATTTTACCAACTGGTCTCAGGTTGGACATGACAACTCCTATATTTTTATCTGGCCTGCCCTCTGTCACTGCTTCTGACTCTATAGACTTATCCAAAATCAAGTCCTTGGCTTTTTTTGTCTTCAAAATTATTCTTATTAGGACAAAGGATATAATAACTGCAATAGTAAAAGATACTAAAATATTATTAAGGGGATCTTCTATCTCTGAAACAAGCCCTATGGCTATGTAGATAAATACCGCCCCCGTTATACCTATGGCCCCAAAACTGGGAATAAAGACTTCAAACAAAATGGCCGTCACACCTGCTATTAAAAGTAGTGAAAATAATATGTTTATATCAACTAAACTAAATGGCCACATAGTCATTCCTCCTTTATTAAAGTATACCCTTTTAGGCCCTTTATTACCATATTGTTATATTGGAAAATATATTCCCAGGTATAAATATGGTATAATAAGAATAAATAAGGAGGGATTTTATGAATAGAAAATTAAAATCATTTATTTTAACATTAATGTTAGCACTTGCTTCTCTATCTATGGTGGCATGTACATCTAACAAGGACAAAGAAGACAATAAGCCAGTGGAAGATATAGAGGACAAAAAAGACGAGAAGGACAAAGACGAGGACTCTCCAAAAGATCCTGAAGAAAACAAGGATGAAGATAAGGATGAGAAACCTGAGGAAGATAAGGAAGAAAATCCTGAAGAGGACAAAAAAGACGAGAAAGACGAAGACAAGCAAGAAAAACCTGAAGAGGACAAAAATGAAGCAGGTTTTAACCAAAAACAAACTGATATACTTATCTCTGAAATAAACAATAGAAACAATGGAGAAATTGCCATCACTGAAGACAATAATGACAGTGGCCAACCAGTAGATTTAAGCAAGCTACAAGCTGTAGCCAAGTTTGACAATGACATAGGCTTTGGCTGGGTGGTAAAATATGATGACAATAAAATTGGTATTATCAGCCACTATAAGGCTGCCAGCCATGACAAGTTTGTATTTTGGGGAGAAAAAGCCGTTATGAATATGGCCCCAAACTTCTCTGGTCTAAAAACTGGAAGCGCCCAAGAATTCAAGGATGCGGTTGAACCTATCCTATCAAATGAAACGGCCTTTCCTGATTCAAAAATAGAATATTGTTACTAAAAAAAGACTGATTGGATTACCAATCAGTTTTTATATTTTAAAAATAAAAATGGCAGATAAATCTGCCATAAAACCCAAATTAGCCTCTTTTTTTCTTTCTTCTTGCTGCTTCAGATTTTTTCTTTCTCTTTATACTTGGTTTTTCATAGTGTTCTCTTTTTCTGTATTCAGAAAGAACTCCTGAACGAGCACATTGCCTTTTAAATCTTTTAAGAGCATTATCTATAGATTCGTTTTCGCCAACCTTAATCTCTGTCATCAACTATCCCTCCCCTCATACTCTCAAGAGTGTCCTTACAGGACTTTAGATACTTTATGATTATATTATAAATGTAAATATTTTGCAACAGCAAGTTGCATGAAATCAATCATGTTTATTCTAGCCTGGTGGCCATAACATTTTTCTTTCAGCCAATAGATGAAAGTGTAGGTGCTCTACCGTTTGACCTCCATCCAATCCGCAATTATTCACAATTCTATAGCCATCTTTATCAAAACCCTTTTCCTTGGCAAAGTTTCTTATTGCCTTAAAAATTCTAGCTACTATAATATCTTCATCTTCCAATTCATTGGTTGAGTTAATATGAGCTTTAGGGATAAAAAGAACATGAACAGGGGCTTGTGGATCCATATCGTTAAAAGCAAATACATAGTCGTCTTCATAGACAACCTCTGTAGGAATTTCCTTATTTGCTAACTTACAAAAAATACAGTCCATTATTTCACCTCCTAGTCAATAATCTCTCCATAAAGTTGATCTTCAATCCTCTTATCTATTTTAACCCTTTTTATTGTATTTTTCAAACTTTCATCATGAGGAACCTTTATTCTCAAGTAATTTGTTGAATATCCACTACTGTATTTGGAGTTACTGGTGTGGATTTCAAAAAGTACATCTAGGGTTTTTCCTATATAACCATCTAGGAAATCTCCTGCTATTTTTCCTTCTAAATCATTTAATTCCCTGGCCCTCTTCTTCTTGATTTTATTGGGCACTTGATTTTTAAAAGTGGCCGCTGGGGTTCCTTCCCTTCTAGAATAAGGGAAGATATGAATCTTAGAAAAGTTTATGGTCCTAATAAAGTCCATGGTTTCCTGGTGGTTTTTTTCACTTTCCCCTGGGAAGCCACAAATCAAGTCTGTGGTAATTCCTGCATCTGGAAAATAACTTCTAATCAAGTCTATCTTCTCAGCATATTCCTTACTGTCATACCTTCTATTCATGGCCTTTAAAACATCATCTGAACCACTTTGCAAGGATAGGTGGAAATGGTCACAGGCCTTTTTTGTAGCCTTAAGACGGGCTAAAAAATCATCTGTTATGGTATTGGGCTCAACACTTGACAGCCTAATTCTTTCTATTCCATCAATGGCTGCTACCCCCTCTATCACGTCAATCAATCTTTGATAGTCCTTGCCCTTGTCCTTACCATAAGACTCCACATGGATACCTGTTAAGATAAGTTCCTTATAGCCAGCCAGAGCTAGTCTTTTAGCCTCATCTATAATGTGACCATAGTCCCTAGATGATATGGGGCCTCTAGCATAGGGAATGATACAGTAGCTACAAAACATATTGCAGCCTTCCTGGATCTTTATATAGGCCCTGGTCATATTTCTATCCTCATTGGTTTCCATTTCATCAAAGTCCTGGTTTTTCTTAATGTTTTCAACCACATTTATCTTTTGCTGGTTTTTTTCATAGTCTTCAACCAGGTCTAAAATCTTATGCCTATGCTTGGTTCCAACTACTATATCAACGCCCTCCAAGGCCTCAACCTCTTCTGCTGACACTTGGCTATAGCAGCCTACTACAGCTATGGTGGCCTGAGGGTTTAACTTTCTAGCCTTGGATATATACTGCCTGGACTTACTGTCCGCTGCAGCAGTAACTGTACAGGTATTAATAATGTAGGTGTCGGCAGCCTGGTCCCTGTCCACCTTGTCATAGCCATTTTGAATAAAGATTTTTTCCATGGCCTCACTTTCATACTGGTTTACCTTGCAACCCAGAGTATATATGTTAAATGTCTTCATTATAAGTCTCCTAATTCATACTGTATTATAGATGTTAATGTTATGGCAGCAGTTTCCGTTCTAAGGATCCTATTACCTAAATTTACCACCTGGGCCCCAGCCTCTCTTAAGATTTCTACTTCCTCTTCAGAAAATCCTCCCTCGGGGCCAACAATCACATTTACTTCTTCAATGGATTTCTCACCCAGGGAAACCAAGACCTTCTTAAAGTCCTCTCCCCTTAGCTCATAGGCTAAAATACTAGGCTGGCCCTTGATTTGCTCGGCCATTTTTTTAAAGTCTATCACAGGATTTACTCTGGCTATCAGGTCTCTTTTAGCCTGTTTGCTGGCAGCCTTAGCTATTTCTTCATACCTTTTAAGTTTCTTCTTTTCCTTCTTTTGGTCCCATTTAACTATGGTTCTTTCACTGTTAAAGGGGGTTATGGAAAAAACTCCCAATTCTATAGTCTTTTGGATGATAAGCTCCAGCTTATCTGACTTGGGTAGGCCCTGGTAAAGATTTATTTTTAAAGGTGATTCATTGTCGCCTTTTCTCCTAGCTAAGATTTGACAAACCAAATAACTTTGGGCATCTTCTTCAATTTTAACCAGGTAAATCTGGTCATCTATAACGACTTCAAATTCTTCCTTAGAGTCAATTCTAAGGACCTTTACAATGTGTTTATAGTTTTCATCAAAGATATAAATTTTATCATCTTTTAAATTATTAGCTTCTTCAAAAAATCTATACATCTTAATTTTGGGCTACTAGTAAAACCCAATCTCCTTTATATTTTTTATCAATTAACCTGTAGTTATTTCTCTCTAGGGCCTCTACGACCAAGTCTTCTCTTTCCTTAATAATTCCAGATAAAACTAAAAGTCCTCCTGGTCTTATGTGGTCCTTGGAAGCATCCAACATAAGAACCAAGATCTCAGCTAAAATGTTGGCAAAGATTAAATCATAACTGCCCTGGGCCTGGGAGAATAGATCACTGTAGAAGCTATCTATATTGTCCACCCTATTTATTTGGGCATTTTCCTTGGTTGAAGCAAGAGCATATTCATCTATATCCACTGCATCAATGTGGCTGGCTCCCAACTTGCTGGCAAGGATGGATAAGATTCCAGAGCCACAGCCTATGTCTAAGATTTCCTTACCCTCCAGGTTCTTGTCTTCTATATATTCCATACACATGGATGTGGTTTCATGGCTACCTGTCCCAAAGGCCATCTTAGGGTCTATTTCTATAACCATTTTTTCTCCATCCTCTACTTCTTCCCAGCTGGGCTTGATTAAAATATTTTTACCTATGGTAAAGGACTGATAGGATTTCTTCCACTCATCCTCCCAATTGGAGTTGTCCACCTTTTCTTCTAAAAGCTGAACATCCTCTATGTTTTTTTGAACAGTCTTTTTAAATCTTTCAGCCTCTTTTATTCCTTCTTGGTCCTGGTTGAAATAAATCTTAAGAGTGATTTTTTCCTCTTTTTTATAGGTTAAATCAGTTATTTCCCAGTCCTTCATATTATTTAAGTAGTCTTTTATATCTTCGCTATCTTCTATTTCCAAGCCTACAAAGTCATAGTCATAGATAAGTTGGTCTATGTAGTCCCTGTGGCATCTATCCATTATAAATTTTACTAATATAAATTGATTTTCCATTCTTCACCTCTCATCATTTCATTATATCAATTATTATGTAAAATAAAAAAGCTTTTAGGATAACCTAAAAACCTTTTTAGTCAAAGAAATCTTTTATCTTGTCAAAGAAGTTCTTTCTTGGTTCCCTAACTTCCTTGCCTGAGATTTCTGAAAATTCCTTTAATTTTTCCTTTTGTTCCTTGCTTAGATCCTTGGGAATTATAACCTTAACATCAAAGTATAAATCGCCTGGTCTCTTAGTCCTAACATCCTTTACCCCCTTGTTTTTAACCTTGAATCTGGTTGCTGGTTGAGTTCCTGCAGGTATGGTATAGTCCATGGTACCATCCAATAGGGGTATCTCAATTTCCTCGCCCAGACTGGCTGTAACAAAGCTTATGGGAAGTTCATAGTAGATGTCATTTCCACTTCTCTTAAAGATTTCATGTTCCTCTACTGTGACTATAATATAAAGGTCTCCTGATGGGCCGCCATTTTCTCCTTCATTTCCCTTACCTCTAATAGGTATTATGGAGCCATTGTCTATGCCTTCTGGTATCTTAACCTTTATCTTCATATTGTTCATAACCTGTCCCTTGCCGTGACAAGTTTCACATTTTTCCTTAATTATTTCTCCACTACCATTACATTCATCACAGGTTTCCACTGATGTAAATTGACCAAATGGAGTAGATCTTTGGTATTTTACCTGTCCGCTACCCTGACACTTGTGGCAGGTTTCCTTGGAGCTGCCATCCTTAACTCCACTTCCGGAACAGGACTTACAATTTTCTTTTCTTCTAAATTGAACTTCTTTTTCAACACCGAAAACAGCTTCCTTGAAACTTATATGAAGCCTAGTTTCAATATCCGTTCCCCTTCTAGGTCTATTGGGATCAGTTTTTTGATAACTTTGGCCTCCGCCAAATAAATCAGAGAAAAGGTCAGAGAAAATATCTCCCACGCCCCCTCCAAAACCTCCGCCTCCAAAGCCTGAATTAGGGTCAAAAGCCGCCTCGCCATACCTATCATACATGTCCCTTTTTTCCGGGTCTGAAAGAATGGAGTAGGCCTCATTTATTTCCTTTAATTTTTCTGATGCTTCATCATCATTGGGATTTAAATCCGGATGATATTTTTTCGCAAGTCTTCTATATTGTTTTTTCAATTCATCAGAAGTTATACTGGTATCTACTTCCAGCACTTCATATGGATTTCTCATACTTCACCGTCCTATTAATAATCTTTATTATATTATAATTAAATCGGAATAATTGCAAATAAAAAGGAGGATATCCTCCCTTTTATCACATTATATTACTTTTCTTCGTCTTCATCATCGATTACTTCGTAATCAGCATCTACCACATCGTCATCTGCTTGAGCATCTGCACCTGGTTGACCTTGGGCTTCAGGTCCTGCTTGAGCATATAATTTTTCACTCATCTTATTTAATTCAGCTGTCAAGTCTTCGATCTTAGCTTGGATTTCTTCCACATTTTCAGAATCCAATACTTTTTTCAATTCTTCATTTTTAGCTTCAATTGCCTTCTTTTCATCATCTGAAATCTTATCTCCCAAGTCAGCAAGAGTCTTTTCAACTTGGTAGGCTATTGATTCACCTTGGTTTTTAGTTTCTATTAATTCTTTTTTCTTCTTGTCTTCTTCTGCAAACTTTTCAGCTTCTTGAACTCTCTTTTCAATTTCATCATCACTTAAGTTGGTTGATGCTGTAATTGTAATCTTTTGTTCCTTACCTGTTCCCAAGTCCTTAGCTGAAACATTTACTATACCATTTGCGTCTATGTCAAAGGTTACTTCAATTTGTGGAACTCCTCTTGGAGCTGTTGGGATTCCTGATAATTGGAATCTTCCTAAGGTTGTATTGTCTACAGCCATTTGTCTTTCACCTTGTAGTACATGTATATCTACAGCTGTTTGTCCATCTGCTGCTGTTGTAAATATTTGTGATTTCTTAGTTGGTATAGTTGTATTTCTTTCTATTAAAACAGTGTTTACTCCACCTAGTGTTTCAAGTCCCAATGATAAAGGAGTAACGTCTAATAATAATAAATCCTTAACTTCTCCAGATAATACTCCCCCTTGAATAGCTGCTCCCAAGGAAACAGATTCATCTGGGTTAATATCCTTTTGAGGATCCTTGCCTATTAAACTCTTAACAGCTTCTTGAACTGCTGGAATTCTTGTTGAACCACCAACCAATAATACCTTGTCTATTTCAGAATTTTGAAGACCTGCATCCTTTAAGGCTGACCTTACTGGTTCCATAGTTTCTTCTACTAAATCTCTAGTTAATTCTTCAAACTTAGATCTGCTAATGTCCATATTCAAGTGAACTGGTACTCCATTAACGGCTGTGATAAATGGTAGGTTCACATTTGTTGACATGGTTGTTGACAATTCCTTCTTAGCCTTTTCAGCTGCATCCTTTAATCTTTGTAGGGATGTTGGATCTGCCTTTAAGTCAACTCCTTGTTCCTTCTTAAATTCTTGAGCCATATAGTCCATTAATTTATCATCAAAGTCATCTCCACCTAGCTTGTTGTTACCTCTAGTTGATAATACTTCAAATACTCCATCTCCTACTTCCAGGATGGAAACGTCAAAGGTACCACCACCCAAGTCAAATACCATGATCTTATGTTGGTCTGTTTCCTTGTCCATACCATAGGATAAGGCCGCTGCCGTTGGCTCGTTTATGATTCTTTTTACATCCAAGCCTGCAATTTTTCCAGCGTCCTTGGTAGCTTGTCTTTGGGCATCTGTAAAGTAGGCAGGTACTGTAATAACTGCTTCTGTAACAGCTTCTCCCAAGTAAGCTTCTGTATCAGCCTTTAATTTTTGTAAAATCATAGCTGAAATTTCTTCTGGTGAGTAGTCCTTACCATCTATAGTTACCTTGAAATCCCTACCCATTTCTCTTTTTATTGAAGAGATTGTTCTTTCTGGGTTCATAATAGCTTGTCTTTTAGCTGTTTCCCCAATTAGTCTTTCTCCATCTTTTGTAAATGCTACAACTGATGGTGTAGTTCTATTACCTTCTGCGTTAGGAATTATTGTGGCTTGTCCACCTTCCATTACTGCAACTGCTGAGTTTGTTGTACCTAAGTCAATACCTATAATTTTTCCCATAATTTACTCCTCCTTATTTGGCAACCTTTACCATTGCCGGTCTAATCACTTTTTCATCTATCATATAACCTTTTTGAAATGTCTCAATCACATGTTCTGATTCAACTTCATCGTTTTCTTCAATAAATACTGCATGATGGAAGTTAGGATCAAACTTAGCCCCATCAGATTCAATTTCCTTAAGTCCTTCATTTTCAAGCACTTGTAAAAACTCATCTCTGATTAAAACTATGCCTGCCACAAATGAATCTTCTTCATCTGCATTGGCCAAGGCCCTATCCATATTGTCCACAACTGATAACAACTTTAGTATCAAGCCTTCATTGGCATACTTGTGGATATTTGATTTTTCTTTTTCTGTCCTATTTTTATAGTTAATAAAATCCGCTTGAAGTCTGGCTAAAGATTCTTTTAAGGAAGCTTCATTTTCGCTATCAGCCTTAGGCTCTTCCTTTATTTCCTCTTCGATCTCTTCTACTTGGTCAACAACTTCAGCTTCAATCTCTTCCAGGTCCTGTTCTTTTTTCTTGTCAGTCATTTTTTCACTTCCTTATACATTTCTATTGATATTGCCATTTATATACTTGGTAACAATGGCCAAATCAGATATTACTTTTTCATAATCCATCCTATTGGGTCCTATTACTCCAATCTTTCCCTTAAGGCCTTCCATATTCCTATAGGTCGCTGTAATAATTGAGTGTTGGGCCAAGTCCTTGATGCCTATCTCCTCGCCTATATAAATCTGTAGGTCTGTTTCCATATTGGATGCCAATAGCTCCTTTAGAGGATTTTCATCTTTCAAATACCTAATGAGTTCTTGGTTTTCTTCTAATGTTACATCATTGAAGATATAGAGATTACCCAGGCCTTCATAAATAACCTTGGCCTCTAAACCATCCCTGCTAGTCCTTTCGATTATGGGGATTATCTCATGTAAAACTTCATGTTGAGCCGCCAATATCTTATACATATCTGTATGGACTATATCAATAATGTCTTCCAATCTCATGTCTACTAGGGTGCTCTTTAAGACCCTGTTTACTATGTCAATTTTTTCAAAACTAGTAGGTATCTTTAACCTAACCACATCATTCTTAACTGCTTTTGAATTATAGATATAGTTGATCACCAAGTCTCTAGGTGTTAGATAAACCACATCTATGTGTTTCAAATAGACATCTGCCATTCCGGGCACCAGTCCTACAGCCGTATAATTGGTTATGGCTGAGAGCATGGTGGTTGCATTGGAAATAATGTTTTCAAATTCATTGGATTCTTCTATCCTTCTCATATCAAATAATTCAGGAACCTTCTTCCTAAAGGGTATTTGATCTGCCAAAAGGGCATTTACATAAAGCCTATAGGCCCTATTTGAAGGAATTCTTCCAGATGAACTGTGCACCTTTTCCAAGTAACCTAATTCTTCCAAGTCACTCATCTCATTTCGAATGGTTGCAGCACTGACGCCTATTTGTTCATCCTTGGACAAGGTCCTAGAACCAACCGGCTCTGCAGATTCTATATATGATTTAATTATCGAATTTAGTATCTTTAGTTTACGTTCGTCCATGCTTGCTCCCTTCTCGTGTTAGCACTCTATCCCTTTGAGTGCTAACTATATAATATAGGACTTTTACTATCTTGTCAAGAACTTTTAAATAATATCTACAAAGAAGGTATTACTCACATCTATTCCATAGTCAGTAAAGCTTAAACGACCATTTTCTATCTTGATAGTCCTGTAGGCCAGGTGCCTATCTAGCACATCCTTATATTTCCCATAAAAGTCTATTTTGAATCTTTTTTCCAACTGATCAATGGAAAAGCCCTCTGTTTTTCTCATGTTCATGATGATATATTCCTTCTCCCTTTCTTCCAGGCTCAAATCTTCTACCAGGGCCAAGGGTTTCTTTCCCAGGGCCAGATCAGCATGATAGTCCTTTAGCTTTCTATGGTTGGAAAATCTTTTTAGTCCCAGGTTGGATGAAGAGCCCAAGCCCAGGCCCAAATAGTCCTTTAGCTCCCAGTACTTTTTATTGTGAACAGATTCATAGCCTTTCTTGGCAAAATTTGAAATCTCATACCTATCAAAGCCATTGATGGCCAGGAAAAATACTGCTTCATGATACATCTGCCTTTCCAAGTCATCATCGAAAAGTGAGATCTTGCCAGAGTTTAGCCAGTGATCAAACATGGTCTTTTCCTCCAAGATCAAGGAGTAGTAGGATATGTGATTAATATCAAGGCCTATAATCTTTTCCAAATCTTCTCTTAGGACAGCCATATCCTGCTTGGGATTGGCCATCATCATATCTATACTAATGTTTTTGGCCCCATTCTTTCTTAAAAGTTCTATGTCCTTCTTAACTATTTCATAGGAATGTCTCCTGCCCAGGATTTTTAAGATTTCCTGATCAAAGGTTTGAACTCCCAGGGAAAACCTATTAATCCCTGCCTCCAAATAGGTCCTTACCTTCTTGTCAGTAAGGGTATCTGGATTCATTTCTATACTGATTTCAGCTCCTTCTTCCAGCTGGAAGTTTTCTTTTATGGCCTTCATTATCCTTCTAATATGGTCGGCCTTAATATAGGAAGGGGTTCCTCCCCCTATAAATATACTGTCCAAGCTATAGTCCTCTCCTTCATAAAGACTGATTTCCTTTAAAAGGGAATCTATATAATCATCTATCATAAAATCCACATTGGAATAGGTTAAAAAGTCACAGTAGTTACACTTGTAGGGACAAAAGGGTATATGGACATATAGGCCTATACTTTCATTTTTCATAATTTCTCCTTTAAAAAAACTGTTTAATAAATTAAACAGTTTAGTCTTTTCTAATTTTCTTTTATCTTCTTTAATACATCCTTGATAATAGCCTCTTCCTTGTCAATATATAGGTCAATGTCATCCTTGGCCTTAATATCGTCCCAAAGGTCTTCTCTAAGATATTTAATCTTATACATCTTATTATAAAGCAGCCTAAAATCATCATCATTTTTTATGGCCAACCTATAAAAATCATCATCTACTGCTGAGTTGGTCAGTAGGGATAGTTCATAGGTAAAGATATATTTTTCATTTATGGACTTAATCTCCCATAGGTCATCCAGGTCCATATCCTCTAGATCGCCTATATTTTCTTCCACATAGGTCCTAAGTTCAGCTAACTTCTCATCTAAGACTTCTTGAAACTCCCTACAGGTGAAGGCTTCTTCCCTGTCATCATTGTTGATAGATCTTAGGGTGTTTTTCAGGATACTATTGAAAAGCTTACGGCCATCATAGGATACAAAATACTTTTTAAGTATATGTTCTTCCCTATATTTTATCTTTACAACTTCATCATAGATTTGATTTTCTCCCATGCCCAAGGCTTCTAGGGATATGACAAGTAGATCCAACATTCTCACATTGGTTAACTGGTCATTTATTATCTCTATTCTCTCCTTGATCTTTCTAAAGTACTTTTGATTTAAGCAGGGTTCCAAAATATCTATAAGATTGATGAACCTTCTATTTTCACTTCTAAGCTTATAAATATTTGAAGTATTGGTTATATCATCAATAACCCTATACCTGTTATTGATAAGTTCCTGGTAGTTGGATAAAAGCAACATGGCAAACCATCTGTCCATGCTCTCATCTGAACACTTGTCAAACTTGGCCACTTCTATGGAGTGGTTTTCCTTCCACACTCCTAAAAGATGGGCATAGCCCTCTTCCTTGTCCAAGGTTATATAGGCTGACTCCATGGGCCTTAATTTAATCTCAGCCCCGGTCAACTTCTCAATCCACTGTCCAATAGTCGGCTCCTGGTCGACTATTAGGACAACTTCTTCTGATGTATTATGGATTTGCCTAAGAAACTTCTCATAATTTCCCTCATTGAGGAAGTTATAGCTTTTTTCTCCAGCCACATTTATATTTTCTTTTAAATACTTGACATTTTTTCTAGCCTTATCAGTTCCTGATGACCAAATTACAATATCTTGTACCCTATCCAACATTAGGGATAGGTCGTAGATCTGTCTACTTTTCTTTTGAGCATTTAAGTCTAGGGAATTGTATAAATTATCCTCAATTTCCTTTTCGTCTTCTATTGAATCTAAGTCACCGTACCTGTAAAAAACTATATCCATAATTACCTCTTAATTCTCTTCGTCATATTTTAACACTGATAAGAAGGCCTCTTGAGGAACCTGAACTGTTCCTATAGATCTCATTCTCTTCTTTCCTTCTTTTTGTTTTTCTAATAATTTTTTCTTTCTGGAAATGTCCCCACCATAACACTTGGCTAGAACGTCCTTTCTCAAGGCCCTAACACTTTCCCTGGCAATTACCTTGGAACCTATGGTGGCCTGAACTGGAATCATAAACTGATGTCTTGGTATTTCATCCTTTAACTTGTTGGCAATCTTTCTGCCCCTATCATAGGCCTTGTCCCTATGAACTATGGTTGATAGGGCATCTACCAACTCTCCATTTAAGAGGATGTCTAATCTTACCAAGTCAGATTTTTGATAGCCCTTGTATTCATAGTCAAAAGAAGCATAGCCTCTAGTCTTTGACTTTAGAGCATCAAAAAAGTCATAGATTACTTCGTTAAGAGGTAGGATGTATTTGATGGTAACCCTATTCTTATCCAGGTAAACCATGTTTTCATAAATTCCCCTTCTCTCCTGGCATAACTCCATGATAGGTCCTATATAGTCCTTAGGAGTCATAATTGAAGCTTCTACTATAGGTTCTTCTATATATTCTATAGTGGTTTCTTCTGGGAAATCTGTTGGGTTTTGGATTTGTAGTTCACTGCCATCCTTAAGCTTAACCCTGTAGATTACAGAAGGTGCAGTTGCTATAATATCCAGGTTAAATTCCCTGTCCAATCTTTCTTGGATGATTTCCATGTGTAAAAGTCCTAAGAAACCACATCTAAATCCAAAGCCTAGGGCAACTGATGATTCTGGTTCAAAAACTAGAGAAGCATCATTTACCTGAAGTTTTTCCAAGGCCTCCCTAATACTGTTGTAGGATTCACCTTCAGCAGGATAAAGACCTGAGTAAACCATAGGAACAACCTTTTTATAGCCTTCCAAGGCCTCTTCAGCAGGGTCTTCATTGTCAGTTATAGTATCACCAACTCTCGCTTCCTTGATATTTTTAATGGAGGCTACCACATAGCCAACATCTCCAGCACTTATTTGGTCTGTTGGAGTCTTGGTCCTAACCGAGTAACCAACTTCATTTACTTCAAAAACAGAGCCTGTAGACATCATCTTTATTTCCATGCCTGGCTTAATGGCTCCATCCATAACCCTCACCAACATGACAACCCCTGTATAGGAATCGTAGTAGGAGTCAAAGATCATGGCCTTTAATTTGCCATTTTCATCGCCTTCTGGCGCTGGTATTTCCTTTACTATGGCCTCTAAAACATCTTCTATGTTCAAGCCTTCCTTGGCTGAAATACAAGGTGTATTTTCAGTGTCAAAGGCTAATATTTCTTCTATTTCTTCCTTTACTTCATCAATTCTAGCTGATGGTAAATCAATCTTGTTAATAACTGGAACTATCTCTAGGCTTTGGTCCATAGCCAAGTATGTATTAGCTAGGGTTTGGGCTTCTACTCCCTGGGTAGCATCCACTATAAGTAAGGCTCCCTCACAGGCTGCAAGAGATCTGGATACCTCGTAGTTAAAGTCCACATGACCTGGTGTGTCTATTAGGTTTAGCATGTATCTTTCCCCATCCTTGGCATCGTAAAAAATCTTTATAGCCTTTAATTTAATAGTAATTCCTCTTTCCTTTTCCAATTCCATGGAATCCAGTAGTCTATCTTCCATTTCCCTTTTGGTTAAACTACCTGTCTTTTCAATAAGCCTATCTGCCAAGGTTGACTTTCCATGGTCAATATGGGCAATTATGGAAAAATTCCTAATATTCTCTTTCTTTATTTTCATTGATCCTCCATTCATTTTGAAAAAATACTCTTTCTAAGAACTCGCCCCCTGACCTGGTCCACATCTATTGTTCCATAAAACCTGGAATCTATAGATCCAAAACTCTCCCTATTATCACCCAGCACAAAAAGGTGGTTCTTGTCAATATACCACTTGTTTTGATTGTAGGTATGGGTAAAGTCCTCGTCCAAGTAGTCTTCTTCCAGGACCTGACCATTGACATAAACCCTTCCGTCATAGATTTCTACGACTTCACCTGGTTTGGCGATTATTCTCTTTATATAGTATTCTTCATCCCTTCCCTTAAAAATAATTATATCCCTATGTCTTAAATCTTCTGCATCTAGCCTAAGCTTGCTAATCAAGACCCTGTCTCCATCTCCATAGAGGGGTTGCATGGACTGACCGCTTACAGTTAGGATGCTAAAAAATAAATTATTTACAATTAAAAATAGAATTAAGCCTGAAAAGACTACTATAGCACAATTTAAGATAAATTTATTAAAACGTGCTAGTTTTTTTTGCCTTCTCATTTGTCTCTTTAATTCTATTCTATCATCAATCATTTTATTTAATAAAGTCCTCCAAAGGCCTGACCAAATGGATAAAACCTAAATACTGCCTTGCCGATTATCCTATCCACCTTGACTGGTCCAAAATCTCTTGAATCCTTGCTCTTACCTGGCAACCTATTGTCGCCCATTAAAAAGTACTCATCTGCGTCCAACTTCCATTCAAATCCCACAATATTTTCAGTGTAATCAGTATTTATATAATCTTCTTCAAATAATTCTCCGTTTATATATACCCCGCCATCAATAACTTGAACAACTTCTCCGGGCATACCCACTATTCTTTTTACATAGTCATCATGTTCATCATACTTCATTATAACTATATCACCTCTTTTGAGTTCCTTAAACTTTAGGCTGATCTTGCTGACTATCAACCTGTCATTGTCATGAAGGGTTTCCTCCATGGAACTTCCTGATACCTTGGTGGGTTCAAAAACATAATTCTTTATTAAAAGGGATAAAATCACGGCAAAGATAAAAGCCTTTACCCAATCCATGGCCCCCATTTCAATCTCATCTTTTTTTGTATTTTTATTTTCTTCCATCTCAAACTCCTATACTTATTATCTGTACTATTATATCATAATTAATTTTATTAATAAATGATTATCAAGTCTTGATTTTATGACTTAAAGATGATACAATTACTGTTGTTATTAATTCAATTAGACAATACTTGAGGAGGTGAAGATATGGCAAATATAAAATCTGCTATTAAGAGAATTGATGTTACTGAAAGACAAACTCTAAACAATAAGAGCAAAAAGAGCGAAATTAAAACTCTAATTAAGAAATTTGATTTAGCTTTAGAAGGAAACAATGTAGAAGAAGCTAAAGAAACCTTAAAATTAATTGACAAGAAATTAAAAAGAGCATCACTTGCAAATGTAATACATCCAAATGCTGCCTCAAGAAAAATTAGTCAATTACAAAAAAGATTAAACGAAGCAGAAGCTGCATAATAAAAAAAACTTCAATTTTCATTGAAGTTTTTATTTTTTTAAACTATTTTATTTCCAACTTTTCTTTTCCCAACTTTTCTTCCAAAAGACTCACTAATTCATCTTCATCTTCCAGCTTAAAATATAGCCTTTGGTCCAAATAGTCTCCTATGATGGTAAGCCTTAAATACTTGGTTCTTTCTATTCTTACCTTGTCTATGGTCTCCCACTTAAAAAGTCTTTGATATCTATAGTTAACAAGTAGGCCATCTTCCTTTACTCCTTCAGCCATCTGCATTAAAAGCAAGTCTATAAAACCTAAAACAGCCGTCAAGTAATGATACCAGGCCTGGCCATAATAAAAGCCTATAAATAAAAAGATTAGACCGGCCAAAAGGATAGTAACTTTTTCCCCACTGGTTATGGTAGCCTTCATCTTTAGCTGGCTTAAATGTCTTATTGGTCCCAGGGCCAGTATCACAAATATTATTGGTACTAAATAATTTTTCATCTTTTCTCCTAACTGGCCATTCTAACTATAAGTAATTCAAGTAGAAGGTCCATATCTCCACTGGATGTTTTTATCTTTTTTTCCATGTCATAGCATCTGGCATGCAGGTCTTCCAACTGGCTAAACTTAAATCTTTTAGTGTGGCTGGTCAACTTATCATATTCAAAGCTGGACATGCCTATATATTTCATGGCCGTTTGCTTGGACAGCCTTCTTCTTTGGCTATCCCTTACCATAATCAGGTTTCTAATCTGCCTTAAAACCATATAGTAGATCCTAAAGGGATCGTAATTGGCCCTGAGCATGCCCCTATAAAGATAGATGGCCTGGCTGGCATTTTTTTCGCTTATGGCGTCCAAAAGGTGAAAGATATTCTCGTCATAGTTTTCCACCATGGTATAGTCTATTTCTTCCTTGGTCAAGGGTCTGGTTCCCAGATTATTTATTAGCTTCAAAAGCTCATTTTCCACATCGTAAAGGGTCTTTTTAGAATCCTTTTCCAAATAGGCTGTTTTTTGTCCTATAAAGTCAGCCACATTATTGTCCAACTTCATCTTGTTTTTAGCAAAGGCCTTTTTTATAAAGCCAGTCAACTGGCTTCTATTAAGTCTTTCCACCTCAACCAGGTCCCCATACTTAACCACCTGCTTGACAAACTTGCCCTTAAAGAGCTTTTCCCCCTTAAAGGCCATAATGAGTATGGTGGACGGGTTAAAGTCCTTAAAAAGCCCTTCTAGCTCATCTAGAAAGTCCTTATTCTTACTAAGCTTGTCCTTTTCCAGGCCCATCCTGTCTATGATCACAATTTTTTTATCTGAAAACATGGGCAGGGTTTCTATGGCTGAAATAACGTCCCTATGGTCGCTTTTTTCAAAATCAAACTGGTTGAAATTAAAGTCTAAAAAACCATCATCCATTAAACTGGCCTTTAAACTATCTATTAAAAGATCGTAAAGATAGGGCTCATTGACCTGGATCAGGTTAATGTTTTTTATTGTCTTGTCATCTATTTTTTTTAAGAGATCTAAATAGTCCATTTTTTATCCTTTACTTGTTTCTAATATTCTAATATTGGGTAAGTATTACTTATATTATATAGTAAATGGAGGTTTATTTCATGGAAAATAAGAAGGAAAAAATTAATAAATTAAAAAAAGCAAATACTCTTCTATATGTTTTAGCCCTGCTTTTTGCCCTGCTATTCATACTTAGACAGGTATTTTTTATAGATCTTACAGGCTTTCTAAATTTCCACCCCAAGGGTTATGTACTTTTAACCGTTTTCTCAGGTGGACTTTTACTGGTATCAGCCTTTTTAGAATATAGGATAGCCAAATTAAAGGAAGAAAAATTAAATATGTCTTCCCTTATTTTAGATATTGTCCTATCCCTTTTAATCATTTCATACGGGATCTATCAATTTAATCTACCCGTGGGCTACTGCCCTTTTAACCCATAAAAAAAACCTCCCTAGGGAGGTTCTTTTATTTCTTAGATAAAGAAAGTCTATTCATGGCCTTCTTAAGGGCAATTTCTGCTCTTACAGTGTCCACTTCAGCTCCAGAGCTAAGTCTTTTCTCAGCTCTTTTTTTAGCTTCCAAGGCCCTGTTATAGTCGATTTCATCAACCCATTCACAGGCGTCAGACATGATGACAATCTTGTCGTCTCTCACGTCTAAATAGCCTCCTGCTATGGCTGCTTCTCTTTTTTTATCGGCTGTCTTTATCTGTAGTTTTCTAATGTCTAAAACTGTTACAAAGGGAGTGTGTCCCTTCATAATGGCAAAGTCTCCTTCAACGCCTCTGGCGATTAACATGTCAATCTCCCCGTCAAAAAATACCTTGTCTGGAGTAACTATTTTTAATTGTAAACTCATAGTAGGACTCCTATTCTTTCATGCTCTTAGCTTTTTCCACCGCTTCGTCAATGGTACCTACGAATAAAAATGCCGCTTCTGGCAAGTCATCATGCTTACCATCTAAGATTTCTTCAAATCCTCTTATGGTTTCTGCTATTGGAACATACTTTCCTTCCATACCAGTAAACTGTTCAGCAACGCTAAATGGTTGTGATAAGAATCTTTGAATTCTTCTTGCCCTAGCTACGGTAATCTTATCTTCTTCTGATAATTCATCCATACCTAAAATGGCAATAATATCTTGTAATTCCTTGTATCTTTGTAGTATTTCTTGTACCCTTCTGGCTACTGTATAGTGTCTTTCTCCAACCACATCTTCACTTAGGATTCTAGATGTTGAATCTAGAGGATCCACTGCTGGATAAATTCCAAGTTCTGATATGGATCTGGAAAGTACAGTTGTAGCGTCCAAGTGGGCAAAGGTAGTTGCTGGTGCCGGGTCTGTAAGGTCATCTGCCGGAACATATACTGCCTGTACAGATGTTATGGAACCACCCTTGGTTGAGGTAATTCTCTCTTGTAACTGACCCATTTCTGTAGCCAAGGTTGGTTGGTAACCAACTGCTGATGGCATTCTTCCAAGTAGGGCTGATACTTCAGATCCAGCTTGGGTAAATCTAAATATATTGTCAATAAATAGAAGTACGTCTTGTTGTTGTTGGTCTCTGAAATATTCTGCCATGGTAAGACCTGTTAGGGCAACTCTCATCCTAGCTCCTGGTGGCTCGTTCATTTGTCCAAATACCAAGGCTGTCTTATCTATAACTCCTGAGTCCTTCATTTCATAGTAAAGGTCATTACCTTCCCTAGTTCTTTCTCCAACTCCGGCAAAAACAGATAAACCACCGTGTTCCTTGGCTATATTGTTGATTAATTCTTGTATAAGTACTGTCTTACCAACTCCAGCTCCTCCGAATAGACCTATCTTACCACCCTTGGCATAAGGGGCTATCAAGTCTATAACCTTGATTCCTGTTTCAAAAATCTCAGTTGCTGTTTGTTGATCTTCAAACTTAGGAGGCATTCTATGAATAGGTGATAGGTCAGATTTCTTAACTGGACCTGCCTCATCTATTGTCTCTCCTAGTACGTTAAATAATCTTCCCAAAGTATTGTTACCTACTGGTACTGAAATAGGACTTCCTGTATCTATGGCAATTTCTCCCCTGGTCAAGCCATCTGTAGATGACATGGATATACATCTTACAGTGTCATCTCCTATATGTTGGGATACTTCTGCTACGATTTTTCTATCGCCTTTTTCTATTTCAATAGCATTTAATAAGTTAGGTAATTTACCTGGGGAAAACTTTATATCTAAAACAGGTCCTATGACCTGAATTACTATTCCTTCGTTTCTATCCGCCATTTAAATCACTCCTTTGCTTTATTTAAGAGCTTCGGCTCCGCCGACTATTTCTGATATTTCCTGAGTGATAGATGCTTGTCTAGCCCTATTGTATAAAAGTTCTAACTCATCTAATAACTCTTCCCCATTGGATGTGGCATTTTCCATGGCAGTTCTTCTAGATGCTTGCTCACTGGCAGATGCTTCTAAAAGGCAACCATAAATGGTCACATTGGTATATTGTCTAACCATTTGGGTTAGGACAACTGATGGTGAAGGTTCAAATTCTAATAAGGTGGTCTTGGCCTCTCCTGCATCTTCAAAACCTGTGGCAGGCAGAAGTTGTAGAACTTGTGGTTCCAGGTTCATAACCGAGTTAAACTTGGTATAAACTACCACAACCTCATCGATTTTTTTATCCTTGTATAGGTTGGCCAAGTGATCTCCAATCCTACTTGCATCTTCACTGGAAGGCTCTTCTCCTACTGATGTAAAATCTTCATTTAATCTACATCCAGTTTTTCTTAGGGCTTCAACCGCCCTAGTACCTGTTGTATAAATAATATTTTCTACATTGTCGTTTTTATTTATGATTTTTTCCGCCTCTTTAACCACATTTATATTGTAGCCACCAGCCAGGCCCCTATCACTGGCAAGGACTAGGATAGCCCTTTTCTTGATTTCTCTTTTTTCCAAAAGAGGAGAATTAACCCCCTTGGTAAGAGATAGGATTTCATTGATGTTTTCATATACAGTTTCATAATATGGTCTGGTCTTTTCCAGGCGTGTTCTTGCTTTTCTTAGTTTTGCGGATGAAACCAGCTCCATAGCATTGGTAATTTGCATAATGCTACCAACACTACCAATTCTTCTTTTTATATCTTTCATGTTTTGAGCCATTTCAAAACCTCTTTTCTATTAAGCAAATGTCTTTTTAAATTCATTGATTGAATTTACTAACATTTTTTCGTTTTCTTCAGTTAGGACCTTTTCTTCCTTGATTGACCTACCAACTTCAGGATAATTATTTCTCATAAATTCCAAGTAGTTTAATTCAAAGTCCTTAATCTTTTCAACTTCCACATCCGCCAACATTCTCTTGGTTACAGCATATAAAATCATAACTTGTTCTTCTACTGCCATAGGGTTGTACTGTCTTTGTTTCATTATTTCCATAATTCTTTCCCCATGGTTCAATCTTTCAGCCGTAGCCTTGTCTAGTTCAGAACCAAATTGAGAGAAGGATACCAATTCCCTATATTGGGCAAGCTCCAACTTAATACCGCCTGATACCTTTTTCATGGCAGGCATTTGAGCAGCTCCCCCAACCCTGGATACAGATAATCCTGAGTTTACAGCTGGTCTTTGTCCTGAGAAGAAAAGTTCACTTTCCAAGAAAATTTGTCCATCTGTAATTGAGATTACATTGGTTGGTATATAGGCTGAAATATCTCCCGCCAAGGTTTCTATTATTGGCAGGGCTGTTATACTACCTCCGCCCAACTTATCGCTAAGTTTTGCAGCTCTTTCAAGTAGTCTTGAGTGTAGGTAGAAAACATCACCTGGATAGGCTTCCCTTCCTGGTGGTCTCCTAAGCAATAGGGACATGGATCTGTAGGCAACCGCATGCTTACTCAAGTCATCATATACTACTAGGACGTCTTTTCCTTGGTACATGAACTCTTCAGCCATGGCAACGCCTGA
Source organism: uncultured Helcococcus sp. (assembly GCA_937926545.1). Lineage (GTDB taxonomy): Bacteria > Bacillota > Clostridia > Tissierellales > Peptoniphilaceae > CALAZW01. Next base: position 54,145 of record CALAZW010000067.1, read on the forward strand.
ATAAGGTGCTATATATTGTAAAGGTGCCAATTGGCTGGCTGTTTCAGAAACAACAATGGTATAGTCCATGGCTCCCTTCTTTTCTAGCACGTCAACAATTTGGGCAACTGTTGAAGCCTTTTGACCAATGGCCACATAAACGCATATAACGTCTTGGCCCTTTTGGTTGATAATAGTATCTATGGCAATGGCAGTCTTACCTGTTTGCCTATCCCCTATGATAAGTTCCCTTTGGCCCTTACCTATAGGGATAATTGAATCTATTGCCTTAATTCCTGTTTGAAGGGGCTCGTTAACTGACTGTCTGTCAATAACTCCTGGTGCCTCAGCTTCTACAGGTCTAAATTTATCTGTGTTTATAGGTCCCTTACCATCTATTGGTTGACCTAAAGAGTTTACTACCCTACCTATCAAGGCATCTCCAACTGGGACTTGGGCAATTTTCTTGGTTCTCTTTACCATGTCCCCTTCCTTTAGGTTGGTTTCGTCTCCCAATAATACAGCCCCTATATTGTCTGCTTCCAGGTTTAGGGCTATACCGTAAACTTCATTGGGAAATTCAAGTAATTCTCCCGCCATACAGTTTTCTAGACCATATACACGAGCGATACCGTCTCCGACTTCGATAATACTACCCACGTCAACAGCATCAATTTTATCGTCATATTTGTCTATCATTTGTTTAATGATAGAGCTTATTTCTTCTGGTTTTGAATTCATAAACTCACCTCGTTTCAGTTTTAAGTGAGCGTCTAAGACCATCTAATTTAGCCCTTACGCTGTCATCAATAACTTGACCGTCAATGGCTATAGATAATCCTGCGATCAATTTTTTATCTATTTCATTTTTAAGCTCAACTTGTTTATTGTATTTTTTACTTAAACTTTCTTCTAATTTTTTTAATTCTTCTTGACTCAATAATTCTGTAGTGTATACTATACCGGTTAATATTTGTTTTTCACTGTTGTATCTTTCAACATAGGCATTTTTAATTTCCCTAAAAACATTGATCCTATTTTTATCTATTAAAACCTTAAGCAGGTTTCTAGAATCCTTGTCCAGGTCAACAAATATTTGATCTATAACTTTTTTCTTGTCGTCCTTGGTAACATTGGGATTTTCCAGTAACACTAGTAGGTCCTTATGGTCAGCAAAAATCTTTTCCACATGGTCCAAGTCTTTTTTGAAAATATCTAACTTGTTTTTTTCAACAGCTAACTCGAAGAAGGCTTCTCCGTAAACTGCCCCAGCAAGATTATTCATTTCCTGCCTCCATCTTTTCGATAAAGGAGGCTACCATTTTTTCATTGGCCTTCTTATCAACTTTTTCATCTAAGACTTTTTCTGCTGCTAAAAGAGCTATATCAACTATTTCGTCATTCATATTCTTCATAAGGTTTTGTTTTTCCCTGCTAAGTTCTTCCATGTTCTTGTCATAAACTCTCTTGGCTTCTTCCTTGGATTCCATAAGAGCCTTGGCCTTCAGGTCTTCACCTGATTTTCTAGCATTGGCGACAATTTCACTGGCCTCAGTCCTAGCTTCTAAAAGCTTTTCTTCATAGGAAGCCTTTAAAAGGGCAGATTCTTCCTTAGCCTTTTCACTATCTGAGATATTGCCTTCTATATAGGCTCTTCTCTTGTCCAAGTTTTCATGGACAGGCTTAAATAAGAATTTCCTTAACATAAAAAATAAAACTAGGGTTGCAAGAATTTGAATACCAAAATTAAGAAAGTCGGGCTTTATTAGAATTTTAAAATCTCCCATTTTCTTCCCTCCTTTTTAATTAGTATTAGCCTATTAATGGTTTAGCAAATAATAGGATTAAAGCGATTACTAAACTGTAGATACCAGTTGTTTCCGCTACTGCTTGTCCAAGTAACATTGTTTGAGTTATAGCGTTTTTAGCTTCAGGTTGTCTACCTACTGCTTCTACTGCCTTACCTGCTGCAAAACCTTGTCCAATACCAGGTCCTAAACCTGCGATCATTGCAATTCCTGCTCCTAGAGCTGACATTCCTAATACAAAAGCTTCACTTGAAATTCCGTTCATAATATTCTCCTTTCGAATTTTAAAAATTATTCATCTTCGCCAATTGCACCAGCTACAAATACCATTGTAAGCATGATAAAAATAAATGTTTGTAAAAGGCCTGAGAACACGTCAAAGTAGGCGTGAAAGACCGGTGCTACAAAAGGTATTAAAAATACTGATATGGCTGATAGTCCTGAGTATAATAAACTCATGATAATTACCCCACTTAGTATATTACCGAATAACCTAAATGATAATGATACTGGGGTTGCTATATCTCCCAACAGGTTGATGGGAAATAATAATGGTAACGGTTCAAAAAATCCTTTTAAGTAAGACTTAATTCCATTGAATTTAATATTGTTATAATGGATCATGACAAAGGTCATAATGGAAAGTGCCAAGGTCACATTATAGTCTGATGTTGGAGGGGCAAAGCCCAATAGCCCTGACAGGTTAGCAAATGCTAAAAATAAGGCCAAGGTTCCAATATAGGGTGCAAAGTATAAATTCTTCTTTCCCATAACTTCCGTCGTAAGCTTTTCTATGCTTTCAACAAAAATTTCAGCTATAAGTAGTAAACCCTTTGGGTTTTCCCTAAAGTCTACTTTCTTTAATTTCTTATTTATAACGACTGCCATAATGCTTAAAAATAAGACTATTATAAGAGTAGTTATAACAGTTGGATGAATTTCTTGTTCCATACCATTTAAGGTAAATGAAATACTAATATTCATCTAAAACTCCTTTCTCTATAACTTAAAGGAACTACTTATTATTGTGCCTTTCTCCTATTAGGTCCCAGAAATTTTGCAAATAGATAGCAAACTTTATGGATAAGAGCCCTAGAACTGTCATGGTTAAGTCCAGATAGTCGGCCTTGATGGCCAGGGTCATTATAATCCCATAGATTATGTATCTAAAAAAGTAATTCATCCTCATATACCTTTTGGCCTCTTTTTCTGGTTTTCCCAACATATTGACGATATTGAGATACATAACCCTAAAAAACAGGCTGCTGACCATGGTGCCCAAAAGGCTACCAAGTATCTTAGGAAGAGGATTTTTGGTAAAAATTACCACCAGTAAAATCTCTAAAAACATTAGTAAAAAAGCATTTCTAATATAATAATAAGTATAATGCTTATTTTTCATCTTTACTACCACCATTTTCCTTTTCTTCCTTGTCAAAGTTAAGTTTGGCAATGATCTTATAAGCATTTAAAAAACCACTTATTACCCCCATGACAATAAATATAGTTAAAAAAATCGCAGATGTCTTAAGCCACTTGTCCAGCTTAGTTCCAATATAAACTCCCAATAAAATGGGTGTGATAATCGTAAAGCCTATTTGGCTAACCAGTGCAAGATTTTTTAACGCCTTCATATTTATCCCCTTTTCTATAATAGTGGTTCAAGTTATATTTTATCTAAAAGAAATACAAATATCAATAAATTCCAGTCATTTTCCATATTTCTTTTTGATAATATTATAAAACACAAATGTTTCATCTAATTAGTATATAGGCTAAATGTGTTTAAATCTTGTAAAAGAAGACCTAGGTCTTCTTTTACTCTAAAATAATCCTTCTATTTTTCCATCCTTATCAATCTTCATTCTCTCAGCCTGGGCCACCTTAGGTAGGCCTGGCATGGTCATAATGTCTCCGGTCAAGGCCACTATAAACTTGGATCCTGAATTGATTTTTAAGTCCTTTATACTCAGCTTAAAGTCCTTGGGAGCCTTCAGTAGTTTAGGATTGTCAGAAAAAGAATATTGGGTTTTAGCCATACATACTGGGAAGTTATCAAAACCTAGTTCCTCTATCATCCTTAGCTTTCTTCTAGCCTTGGTTGAAAAGTCCACCTGGCCTGCCCCGTAAATTTCCTTGGCCACAATATTTATTTTTTCTTCTATGGTCTTGTCATCGCCATAAAGAAGCTTTAGGTCAGCATCTCTTTCACACAGGTCCACAACTTTTTCAGCCAGTTCCAGGGCACCTTCTCCACCCTTGGCCCAAACCTCAGTTAGGACACAGTCTATATTTTCCTTTTCAACCAGGCTTTTTAGCAGGTCTATTTCTTCCTGGCTATCACTTGGAAACTTATTTATGGCAACCACTAGGGGCACCTGATATTTCTTCATGTTTTCAATATGCTTTTGTAAATTGGCATAACCATCTTCCAAGGCCTCTAGGTTTTTCTCAGTCAAGTCCTTCTTGTCCACCCCACCATGGCTTTTTAGGGCCCTAATAGTGGCTACTATAACTGTAGCATTAGGTTCTAGGTCATTTAAGCGACACTTAATATCAAAGAATTTTTCAGCTCCTAGATCCGCTCCAAATCCTGCCTCTGTTACCACATAGTCGGCTATTTTAAGGCCCAGTTCTGTGGCATTTATAGAGTTACAACCATGGGCTATATTGGCAAAGGGTCCCCCGTGAATAACAGCCAGGGTATTTTCCGTAGTCTGTACCAGGTTGGGTTTGATGGCATCCTTAAGTAGAATGGTTGCCGCCTCTTCTGCCTTAATATCTCTAACAAAAACAGGCTTTCTATCAAAGTCATAACCCAGGAGAATATCTCCTATATTTTCCTTTAGTTCTTCCAAGTCCCTGCTCAGGCAAAGGATGGCCATGATTTCAGATGCTACTGTTATATCAAAACCGTCTTCCCTAGGCATGCCATTAGGTCTGCCGCCCAGGCCTATTACTATATTTCTAAGAGCCCTATCATTTAGGTCCAAGGCCCTTTTCCAAAGTATATTTCTAGGGTCTATGCCCCTTTCATTTCCCTGTTGTATATGATTGTCAATCATAGCCGCTATAAGGTTATTTGCATATGTAATAGCGTGCATATCACCTGTAAAGTGCAGGTTTATATCCTCCATGGGAAGTACCTGTGAATAGCCTCCTCCAGCTGCTCCACCCTTCATACCAAAGCTCGGTCCTAGAGAGGGTTCTCTCAAGGCTGATACTGCCTTTTTCCCCAGCCTATTCAAGCCCTGGGACAGGCCTATATTTACTGTCGTTTTTCCCTCACCTGCCGGTGTTGGACTTATGGCAGTAACAAGGATTAATTTCCCATCCGCCTTAACATCCCTATAGTAATCCAAGTCCACCTTGGCCTTGTAATTACCATACATTTCCAAACTCTCTTCAACCACCCTGTAGTCTTTAGCTACATCCTTAATGTTTTTTAGTTCAATTGACTGTGCAATTTCAATATCCGTAAGCATTTGGCCTCCTCTTATTTAAAAAAGAGAAACCTTAATAAAGGTTCCTCTTAGTTTTTCTTTTGAAAATGTTCTTTAATTTTATCAAAACTTTCTTGACTAATCCTATGTTCAATTTCACAAGAATCCTCATAGGCCGTTTCCTCATCCACCCCTAAACTCATAAGGATCTTGGCTATAACCTGATGCCTCTCATAGATTTCTTCGGCGATTCTTAGGCCGTCCTCTGTTAAATCTATATTATTATCTTCTATGGTTATAAGGCCCTTTTCGCTTAGGTTTTTCATGGCATAGCTAACACTAGGCTTTGAAAAGTCTAGTTTTCTAGCTATATCCACAGCCTTGACTTGGTCCTTTTTTAATTTTATCATCAAAATAGCTTCTAAGTAGTTCTCTTCTGATTCTGTTGCTCTCATTTTCCACCTCTTATATAAGTTAGTTCATGTTAACTACATATATAATAGCAAATTATCTAAGGATTAATCAAGTCTATAATCTTTTTAGGCTTATTTTTACCTTTTTATCATTTAATTCTATTTCTTCACTATCTAGACTTTCAACTTCCAGCCTTCTAGCCAAGGTTTCTTTCATGATCTCATCTCTAAACTTATTTAGGGCCTTTTGTAATTCTTCATCAGCCTCATAGAAGATCTCAATCTCATCTATAACATCAAAGCCACTGGACTTTCTCAGTTGTTGAACCTTGGATACAAACTCTCTCATATAGCCCTCTTCTATCAGGTCTTGGTCCAAGCTGGTATCAAGGATTACAAACACATTGGAATCCATGGTTATATCAAAGCCGTCCTTGCTGGTAATCTTAACGTCCACATATTCCCTTAGGATTTCTGTGTCTTCTCCATTCAAGTTCATCACTTGAGGAGCTTCATCCAACTTGGCTACAAAGTCCTTGGCATCCACTTGTCCTAATTGTTTACCAAAGTCCTTAATCTTAGGTCCCAAGATTCTTCCCACCACCCTAAAGTCAGGTTTCAAGTTAAAGTCCATATACTTGGATAGGTCATCTACAAACTTAACATCCTTGATATTTAACTCTTCCTTGATTAAAGGAACCAAGTTTCCTATGGTTTCTTCGTAGGAACCTTCCAAAAGGATTTCTTTTAGTGGTTGTCTTACCTTGATCTTGGCTTCTTCTCTTGACGCCCTACCCAAGGTAACGATTTTTCTAACCAAGTCCATTTTCTCTTCCAACTTAAGGTCGATTAAATCTTCATTTAACTTAGGAAGCATTTCCAAGTGAACTGATTCCTTACCTGTAAGATTGTTAAAGATTTCTTCTGATATAAATGGAGTTATAGGAGCCATCATCTTGGTCACTCCCAATAAAACTTCATAGCTGGTATTGTAAACAGCCTTCTTGTCATCAGTGATTTCTTGATTCCAAAATCTTCTTCTATTTCTTCTAATATACCAGTTGGAGAAGTCTTCTATAACAAAGTCAGAGATAGCTCTAGCCACCTTGGTATATTCAAATTTTTCCATTTCTTCATCATATAGTTTAACCAAGGAATTATACTTGGATAAAAGCCATCTGTCTATTTCAGGCCTATCCTTATAGTCTATAAAGAAGTCCCTTGGATCCAAGTCATCTGTATTGGCATATAGAACAAAGAAGTTATAAATATTTTTATAGGATCTAAATAATTTAGATTCCACTTCTTGTAGGCCCTTAAGGTCAAACTTGGTTGGTAGCCATGGTGGAGAAACAAAGATTGAATAGAATCTTACCACGTCAGCTCCGTATTCATCAAAGACAGTTATAGGGTCTATGGTATTTCCCTTGGACTTGGACATTTTTTGTCCATCCTTGTCTAAGATCAAGTCATTTACTAAAACATTCTTATAAGGGGCCTTGCCTGTATACATGGTTGAAATGGCCATAAGAGTGTAGAACCAACCTCTGGTTTGGTCTATACCTTCACTTATAAAGTCTGCTGGAAATAAGTTTTCAAACTTTTCCTTGTTTTCAAATGGATAGTGATGTTGGGCAAAGGGCATGGCACCTGAGTCAAACCAAACGTCTACCACATCTTTTTCCCTGGTCATATTGCCACCACAGTGGTCACAGGTCAAGTGAACATCATCTACAAAGGGTCTGTGTAGTTCTATGTTTTCATCTATATCTTCCTTGGCCCTTTCAACTAGTTCCTTTCTGGAACCAACTGAACTGGTATGGCCACAGTCATCACACTTCCATATATTTAAAGGGGTTCCCCAGTATCTGGATCTGGATATGGCCCAGTCATTTAGGTTTTCCAACCAGTTGCCAAATCTCTTTTCCCCTACAAAGTCTGGATGCCACTTAACTTGATTATTATTTTCAATCATTTGGTCCTTGTACTTGGTAACTTCTATATACCAGGATGGTTTTGAATAATAAATAAGAGGCGTTCCACATCTCCAACAGTGAGGATAGTTGTGTTCCATTCTTTGTTTCTTATATAATTTATTGTTTTCTCTTAAGTAAACTATTATGTCTGGATCTGCATCCATAACATTTCTACCTTCCCAAGGAGTGGTAATAAATTTACCCTCATCACTTACCGGGTTAATTAAAGGTAGGTCATATCTTCTACCTGTTTGGTAGTCGTCCTCCCCAAAGGATGGAGCCGTATGAACTATACCAGTACCATCTGAGGTAGTTACATAGTCTGCACAGCTTATAAAGAAGGCCTTCTTGTCTGGCTCAATAAATGGAAGTAATTGTTCATACTCCATATATTCCATGTCTTGCCCTTTTAAATGGTCAAGGATTTCATATTCGCCTTCTCCTAGAACCTTGTCTGCCAGGTCCTTGGCTATATAATAAACTTCATCATTTTGTTTTACTCTTAGGTAGTCCACATCCTTGTTTACAGTTAAGGACACGTTTGATGGAAGGGTCCATGGAGTTGTAGTCCAAGCTAGGAAGTACTCATCATGGTCCTTTCTCTTGAACTTAACAGTGGCTGTTTCTGACTTGATATTTTTATAGCCTTGGGCTACCTCATGGGAGGCAAGTCCTGTACCACATCTTGGGCAGTAAGGTAATATTTTAGCTCCTTCGTAAACAAGTCCTTTTTTATTAAAGTCGTCTAAAAGGTGCCAAACAGTTTCTATATAGTCATTGTCTAAGGTGATATAAGGATCATCCATGTCTGCCAAAAAGGCCATCCTTTCACTCATTTCCTTCCAAAGACCACTGTATTTAAATACAGATTCCTTACAAACCTTGTTAAATTCAGCTACCCCGTATTCTTCAATTTCTTTTTTGCTGGATAGGCCTAATTTCTTTTCAGCCTCTATTTCCACAGGTAGGCCGTGGGTGTCCCAGCCGGCCTTTCTCTCCACGTGAAAGCCTCTCATGGTCTTATATCTTACTGTCATGTCCTTTAGGGTTCTGGATATAACGTGGTGAATTCCAGGTTTCCCATTGGCTGTTGGCGGTCCATCATAAAATACAAAACTTGGACCATCCTTCCTATCTTCTACTGATCTGGTTAGTAGATCTAACTCCTTCCAGTATTCTGAAGTTTTTATTTCTCTGGTTTTTACATTGTCTTTTGATAATTCTTTAAACTTCATAAATCCTCCTATTAAAAAAGTCCCTGTTAAAAAACAGGGACGAAAATTTTCCGCGGTACCACCCAAATAGCATTGTCATGCCACTCATCAGCTTAACGCGCCTAACGGATTTTCCTACTTACTTTCGAAAAATCATCTCCCAAGTGATCTTCACTAGATGTCCACAAGTCCTTTTCACCAACCAGAACCTCTCTTATGCTTTCCCCTAGCTACTGTCTTAGTCATAGATTAATATAATAAATATATCTAATATATATGTAAATGTCAATCTAAAGACCCAATTCTTCCTGTCTTTTTCTAAGCCTTACCAAACTCTCCCCTTCATCCAGCTGGACCATGTCATAGCTTATGGCCTGGTCTTTTTTCACATCCTCCAAAAGATAGGTGTTTTCTGTGATTAGGGCTATGGGTAAATAGTTCTTGGCCCTTTGTCTTTCATGGCTGGTTATAAGTCCATATACATCCCTAGATCCTATCCCTCCCAAGCTATCTCCCTTTTTCAGGTCTCTTTTAGCATAGGTAATAGTATCCGCCACCTGGCCCTTGATAGGTGCCAAGGACGCCTCATTTTCCACTATGGCCTCAAAGATGGTTATGGGGGTTTCCAGGCTGGTCAAGTGGTAGGGCCTATAGATTAAATAATTGGGTCCCTCTCCCATGGATAGGTAGTCCATCAGGTCCACCACCTCTTCTTGGTCGCTGGTCACTATGGCAAAAACTCCTGGAGCCATGCCAAAGGCAAAGTCAACTATCCCATAGCTCGATAAAACCCCTCCCTGGGATTTTAAGCTAAAGTCCTGGGCCGCCCTTTTAGGGTCTGTGCTTATGCCGTGGCAGCCTTCAACATCTGGTAGAAAACCCAGGGCATTGGCTACGGTGGTAAGTTCTATCATGGTGTTGGTTCCATCCACAAAGGAGGTTAGCATCCTGGGGTTCAAGCCCTTTTTCTTGGCCTGGTCAGCCAGGCTATCCTCATTGGCATACCTGTCCAATTTATTGTTTTTCCCCTTGCCAACTGCCAGAAGGTCAAAGCCTAAGGAATAGGCAAAGTCAGCCAACTCCATAATGGCCCCTGGTTCATCTCCCTTGGTCCCTGTATAGACCACCTGGTTTTCCTGGGCCTTCTTATAAAGGATGGGACCTATTACACAGTCACATTCCACATTTAGCATGATGACATGTTTCTTATGGTCCATGGCCTCATAGGCCAGATCAGCCCCATAGGCCGGATCTCCTGTAGCATCTACTATGGCCTGGATAGGCTCCAGCCTATAGCCCAGATCCTTTCTATCACTGATCACAAAAAGCCCCTGGTCCAAGGCCCTTCTAGCCTCTTCCAAACTTCTGGTTTCAACTATATCCTCTGGCCTAACTCCAGCCTTTAACAGGGCCCTTCTAGCCTTGGCTGTGGTCCTGTTAATTACTACAGATGGCCTGATTCCATCAATTCTAGACAGTTGGTTTATTAGGCCATTTCCCATCTTTCCTGCCCCATATATGGATATTTCTAGCCTTTGATCTGTCCTTGTCAACTCCTTAAGCCTTCTATTTATCTTAAACATTACTCCTCCCCGGTTATGGACCTATAGACCCTATGGGCTGATGACCAGGCCCATTGTAGGTTATAGCCTCCACTATCTCCTTGAACGTCTAATACTTCTCCTGTAAAGTAAAGGTTTTTCACCTTTTTAGATTCTAGTTTTTCTGTTAGCTGGTCTAAATCCAGGCCTCCACAGGTTATCTGGCCATCGTCCTTAGACTTGGGTCCTAGGGGCCTAAAGGTAAAGGCCTTGGCTACCTTTGCCAAAGACTTGATTTCTTCCTCCCTAAGGCTTTTAGCCTTAATAAAAGGATTAACACCTGCCCTTTGGGCCAACTCTATGGCAATTTTATCTTGGACCATTCCCTCCATGGCCTCCAAAAGGCTTAGCTGGCTGTTAATTTTTCTCCTTAGGATATCCTCCAAATCTTTTTGGTCCACTTGGGGAAAAAGATCCAAACTCAAGACCACATCCTGGTCTTTTAGCCTATATAAAACCTCATTGGAAAGCTGAAGGATAGAAAGCCCTGATATACCATAGTCGGCAAAAAGGGTATCCCCCTCATAACTTTCTACTATTTGTCCATCGGCATAAAGGCTAACTAGGGCATTAAACTTAATGTTTTTCATCCTTTTAGCCTCTTGGACCTCCCTTAGCTTCAATTGAACTATGCCAGGAAAAAGTTCTGTCTTTTCATGACCAAAGCCTGCAGCCAGGTCATAGCCCTTGGAATAGTCATTTTTTCTTATGGTTCTAAGGCCTCCAGTGGCCAAAACCACACCATCTGCCTGGTAGATTTTCTTCTTGTCATCCACTAAATAAAAGATATCTTTCTTTTTCTTAAGGTCCACTATTTCACATTCTAGTCTTAAATCAATCTTATCTTTCAGATTGTTTAAGAGCACATTATTTAAGGTTTTAGCTGCCATGGTATAAGGATAGACCCTGCCACTTTCCAGGCTGGTCTCATACATGCCCAGGCTTCTAAAGTATTCTATTACATCCTCATTATTAAAGTCTTCTAAAATATCTTGTAAAAACTTTTTATTAGGTCCTCTATAAAAGGATAGGTCCAGGTTTTCATTGGTAAAGTTACACCTGCCATTACCTGTGGCCATAAGTTTTTTTAAGGGCCTATCGTCCTTTTCAAAGATTGTAACCTGATAGTCCTTGGACGACAAAAGAAGGCCTAAAAAGATACCTGAAGCCCCGCCTCCTATTATGCTAATTCTTTTCATTTTTCCTAAGTTCCCTTCTTTTTATCTTGCCATATTCCACGCAAATATGGTTTACTGGACAGCTTTCACACTTGGGACTTCTAGCTGAACAAATCCTTCTTCCCTGAAAGATTATGGCATGGTGGGCCTTGGTCCACTTGTCCTTGTCTATGGCTCTTTCCAACTGTTTTTCTGTTTCTAAAACATCCTTGGCCTTGGCCAGACCTATCCTATTGGATACCCTAAAGACATGGGTGTCCACTGCTATGGCCGGGATGCCAAAGGCATTTGAGGCCACCACATTGGCTGTTTTTCTCCCCACTCCTGGTAGGGTCATAAGTTCTTCTATGGTCTTTGGCACCTGGCCACCATATTCCTTTTCTATTTTTTGGCAGGCCAAACGAATGTTTTTAGCCTTGCTCTTAAAAAGTCCACACTGCCTAATATCTTCTTGAAGTTCCTCCTGGGAAACTTCCATATAGTCTAGAGGGCTCTTATATTTTTTAAATAAATCCTTGGTTATCATATTTACCCTAACATCTGTACATTGGGCCGATAAAATAGTTGCTATTAATAATTCAAAAGGATTTTCATGGTCCAGTTCTGCCTTGGCATCTGGAAAGGTGGCTAAAATAATGTCCACAGCCTCTTGTTTTTCTTTTTTTGTCAAATAATACTTTTCTTGAAACTTCTGCATTTTCTTCCTTCCCTAACTTTTAATCTACTTGTTTATAGTCTATAATATTATATCATAAGGAAAAATTAGTTTAGGTGATAAAATGTTTAATTTAAGTAAAAAAGATTTTAGTAAGCTGGACAAGTTACTCTTGTTTTCAGTGATTTTTTTAGTTGTTTTTGGTCTACTAGTCCTAAATTCAGCCATAAATTATATGGGCTATTTCAGTATGAAAAGTCAGTTTATATCTACTTTTCTTGGGGCCTTTTCAGTGGCCATCCTACTGGTTATGGACTTGGACTTTTTTAAGAAGATAAAATGGTTGATCTATTTGGTTACCCTGGGTCTACTTCTGGCCACCACCTTTTTTGGTTTTGGTATGGAAGAATGGGGGGCCAATTCCTGGGTTCAATTTGGACCTGTTACCCTGCAACCTGCAGAGTTTGTAAAGATTGGGCTTATAGTCTTTCTAGCAGCCTATTTGGATGAAATAAAAGAAGACTTAAACAAGCCCTGGGTCTTGATTAAGTCCCTTCTAGTAAGTTTCTTTCCCGTAGTCCTAATCCTTCTACAACCAGACTTTGGTACAGCCATGGTCTATGTTTTCTTTATAGGGGTTATGTATTTTATAGCGGGGATAGATTGGAAGTATATAGGCCTGGCCTTTTTAATAGTTCTTTTGTCCATTCCTGTTATTTGGGATGGGATGGATCTTTACCAAAAAAATAGGATTTTAAACTTTGGCGACAAGGAAAGGGATGTATCTGACTCAGGTCTTCAGGTCCACCAGGGAATAATAGCCATTGGTTCAGGCCAGCTTAAGGGCAGGGGCTATAAGGAAGGTCCCCAGTCCCAAAATGGTTTTATACCAGAACAGCATACAGACTCTATCTTTCCAGTCTTAGCCGAAGAATTTGGCTTTCTGGGAGCAGGCCTGGTCCTTGTCCTCTACTTTATCATGCTCTTTAGGATGATAAAGATATCGATTAAGGCCAAGACATCCTTTGAAAGGCTCTTGGCCATAGGAATCACAGCCCTGTTTTTCATCCATATTTTTGAAAATGTGGGTATGACACTAGGCATCATGCCTATGACAGGTATCCCCCTACCCTTCTTTAGTAATGGGGGTACAGCACAAATAATGAATCTTATTTCTGTTGGCCTGGTTTTATCCATAAGTGCCCAAAGGGAGGCCCTGGATTTTTAATAAAAAGATATAAAAAGAGGATTAACCCTAGGGTTAATCCTTTTCTTATCTAAATATTTTTCTAATACATCTTTAATTCATCTATTATATTTTCTTTTAAGATTCTTTTCAAAGGGATCATGGACGATATATAAATTAGGATATAGGTTATGATGATGGCGCCAATTAACTGTTTAATAGGGGCCATATAGGGGCTACTCATAAAGATAGTTATATCGTAAACCTGTCTGTATTGAACATAAGTTACCAAAAATGATAGGCCTATGGCCCAGATGGTTGCATAAATCCAACTGTAGACCGATTCAAACCTGACCATTTTCTTTAGCCTTCTCTCACTTATACCTACGGCCATAATAAGGGCCAGCTCCTTCTTTCTTATCATAATATTATTGTAGCTGGTATTTATAATGTTAAGTCCTGATATGATGGCTATTAAACTTATAAAACCATAGACAAAGATCTTAACCACACTGGTAATAGATCTTACATTTTCCTCCCTATAGATTCTTGGTATATACTGGTCAATACTTTCCAACTCGTAATTGGTCTTGTTGGTAAATTTAGAATTGGCCTTGACCTCTATAATCCACTTTCTAGAATCCTCCCTTAAATCCAACTTTTTATAGTCTGACTCCTTCATTAAATAAATTTCATTTTTATAGGTCAAATTATGCCTGTTGGTTATATTTCTAGGTAGTTTTATGTCTGTTTCATGGATGAGAACTGGATCTTCTATGATCTTATCCTTCATAAGCTGCTTGTTGCCATCTATTATCTTGGGGCCATAAAAAGAAAGCAGTTTTCTTTCATAGTTGTCCTTGTTCTTAACCTTGGGTAGGACTCTAGCTATTTCCACCTGATCACTTAACTGGTTATTGACATAGCGGATATAGTCCTTGTCATCCATTATTAAAAGAACACTGTTGCTGGTTTCCTTATTGTAGACCAAAAGTTGGTTAATATAGTCATTGTCAGAGTCATAAACCATATCTTCTTCCACCATGTTTCTAACCAAGTTTTCAAATTCATCCAGGTCCTGGGCCACATAAATATTTTTACTATAGCTACTGTACTTCTTGGCTATATCTACCCCTTCAATCCTTCTAATTTCCTTTTCCACCTCTTCCACATTGTCATCATCCAAGGAAAAGGCTGACAGGTATTCCTTGTCATAGCTACTCCCCCCTATATATCCTGGTTCTATCAAGGTCATAATAAAGGATACTGACACAAAAAGGATGATACTCATGGATACAGAAAAGGTTGTAAAGAGAAAGCGCCTCTTGTTTCTCTCTATATTTCTCCTGGCTAAAAAGGCTTCATAGCCAAAGATTTTTTCTGTGAAAAAGAATCTTTTAGCCTTCTTTTTCTTGGGTTTTTTAAGCCTAGTAAAGTTCTCATTAACAGCATCTATGGAATCCATCCTTATGATGAATTTTGAGGCGTATCTGGTTGATATTAAAACTACCACAGTAGTTAAAACAAAGGCCACTAAAAAGACCCAACCTGACCTATAGTATTTTATATTTCCAAATATGGCATTCACATTACCCTTGGTTAGAATCTTTCTAACTATGGAAAAGACTATTCTCATGGCCACATTTCCCGCCAAATAGCCCAGGGGAACAGTGACTAGAATATAAAAAATTGACTCTATATAGATAATTTCTTTTAGCTGTCTATTGGTTATACCTATGACCTTTAAAAGGCCATAGTCCTTGGTCCTTTCCAGGTAGTTGGTAGTTAGCATATTGTAAATAAAAATGGTTATGGCAAAGATAATTATGCCCACCAGAAGGCTTACCACCATAAGGACAAAGACCACCTGGCCATTTCTAACATCATCCACATTTACATTTCTAAATTGTAATAGCCCGTGATTAAGGCCTGAATCATAGCTGGTTGAGGCTGCTTGCTTTTGAATGTTAATAAACTTTTCATTGATCTTTTTATAGTCTGAAAATTTTATATAGACATTATAGGGCTCATCTTCTCCTATAAGGCCATAGGCAAAGGCATATTTTTCCTGTTGGTTCTTATCTTCCAGGTTAATATTGGTCAACTTGTTATCCCCGTTAAAGTAACCTACAACCTTATAGCTAACCTGGCCTGTTTCCAGGCACTTAATACTATTTATATCCCTATAGTGGTCGGTTACCCTATAAAGACCATCCCCGTCAGTTTCTGTAAACTCCTGGTATTTTCTAAAGTAAAAATCTGCCTTTTTATCCAGGCTACTAAGGCCTTCCACCAAATACTTGGACTTGTAGGGTATAATAATTTCCCCTTCTTTTTCAGGCATTCTTCCCTCTAAAAGTTCATAGGGAAAAACATCTGCCAAGTAGCTTTCATCCACTGCCAAAACATCCAGGTAGTTTAATCTTATTTCCTGGTCATTTTCTGTCCTTTTACCAAAAAGACTATGCCTGTAGGAGTTTTTAGAAAGACTTGCTATGTCCTTGTTGGACTTGAGCATCCTGTATTTTTCATCGTCCAGCCTGTAAATATAGGCGTCATAGTCTCCTCCACCAAGTTTTATTTCCTGCTCACCTATATGCTTGATGGTGGTTAAAATATTTCCTATGGAGGTAAACATGGATATGGATATGATTATCCCAAAAAGAGTTACCAGGGTTCTTAGTTTATTCTTTTTTATATATCTAAATGATAGTCTTAAGCTTTCTTTCATGTGTTTTCCTTATATAAAGAAAGAAAAGGCAGGGCCTTTTCTTCTAGTTTTCTTCCTTCAATACATTGGTTATATTATCCTTTTTCATCTTGCTGTAAGGGATCATAGATGATATATAAATCAGGATAAAGGCTACTAGTATGGCTAGAACCAGTTGTTTAACTGGTGCTAGGTAAACTGCCTTTTCGTAAAACCAAACTTCTTCTACAGCCTTCCTATATTGATAATAGGTTAAGATGATAGAAAATACAATAGCTAGTAGGGATGCATTTACTGCACTTAGCATGGATTCTATGGAGATTAGCTTCTTAAGCTTTCTCTCTTCTATACCAACTGCCTTAAGTAGGGCAAGTTCCCTTCTTCTAGTCATAATATTATTATAGGTTGAATTTATTATATTTAAAGCTGATATTATAGCTATCAGACTGATAAAACCATAGATAAATATCTTGGCTACCTTTAACATGGGCATGGAGCTGGAGTTTAAAAAGGCGTCATCATAGCTGGCCACTAGGCCATTTATATCATAGGATAGCTTATCGCTAGATTTTTCATTTCTAACCAGGCTAATGTTTCCATAGTAGTCAGAAAGATGGGTATCTGCAAAAACTTTATCCTCAGCCATCTTCTTAAAGTCAGATCTTCTAATCAAGAAGTAGTCTATTCCTCTTCCTTCCAATTCATAGCTTATGGATATGTCTTTTTTCTCACTTATCCTTACCTTAAAATCCTTGTGGTGGGGAATTTCCTTGTAGTCCTCTTCTCCTTGGCCTTCTTCATAGCTATAATCCATAAGTCTTAGGCTCTGTTCACCTTCTTCTATGGTGTTTTCCCCTCTATTGTCCTTGTAGATTAGCTCTATGGGTCCTTCTTTTCTAGCACCAAAGCTTTGATCAAAGTCCTCGTCTCCTAGAACTATCAAGGCCACATTTTCCATATAGTTTTCAGAATCTAGAGAAAGTTTTCCATTGGATTTTCCTATAAAGTTAGTCTTCTCAATTCCTTCCAAGTCAGAAAGGCCTTCCATTAGTTGATCTGCTGACTTACTAGATACTGAGATGGTCCCCATAAAGTTTTCTTCATTTTGCTTTTGAACCACATAGTCATGGTCTAAAAAGCTGGTTAGGAAGGAAACTGTTACAAAAAGGATTATACTCATGGAAGTAGATACTGTTGCCATAATATATCTCTTCTTATTTCTGTCAATGTTTCTTCTGGCTAAAAATCCTTCATAGCCAAAAAATCTATTTATAAGTTTATACTTTTTCTTCTTTACCTTGCTTGAATCCTTGGCCACATTTCCTGCAAGGGCATTGATAGGATTGGTTTTTAAAACAAATCTTGAGGCCATAAAACTTGATAGGAAAACAACTAGGGTGCTTATGATAAGGGCTGCTAGAAAGACTCTCTTGTCTATTATAAGTTCCAGCCAAACCATGCTGTTATCCAAACTTGTCTTTAGGATCTTGTCTGTTATATCAAAAACTATTTTCATGGCTATATTTCCTGCCAAATAGCC
Organism: uncultured Helcococcus sp.; assembly: GCA_937926545.1. Taxonomy (GTDB): domain Bacteria; phylum Bacillota; class Clostridia; order Tissierellales; family Peptoniphilaceae; genus CALAZW01. Next base: position 71,848 of record CALAZW010000067.1, read on the forward strand.
TAGGGGAACTGACACTAAAATATAGAAAAGGGACTCGAAAAATATTAGAGATTTTAACTGTCTGTTGGTTGTTCCAACCACCTTTAAGAGTCCGTAGTCCTGAATTCTCTCATTGTAGTTGGTAGTAAACACATTGTAGATAAATAATACAATGGCAACTATGATTATAGTCAGTAAAAAGTTAACCATAAACATGATAAAGGGTCCATACATTTTTTGTAGGTTAAAGTCATATAGACCTAAAAGTTCAGTATTTGCCACATAGGCTTCCTCTTTCAAGTCCAGGCTGGAAACCAGGTTATCTATCTTACTTACCACCTTCTTTATATTGGCAAATTTTATAAAGCCCAAGGGACTTTCTACTTCTTCCTTATAGCCATAGATAATCCCAAAGCTTTCCTTGGAATCCTTATTCTTACTTTCCTCTTCTGCCACAAAGTAAGTATTTTGTAGGTCTCCATCATAGTAGCCTACTATGGTATATTCTACTTGCTTTTTATCTGTTATATCATTTAGGTAAAAGGCAGCCTCATGTCTGGCAGTTACCTGGTTTATCCTATCTAGTTTAACGCTATCTATCTTCACGCTGGCATCAAGCTTATCGAAGCCTTCAAAAAGATACTTGGCTCCTATGGGAACTATTACTTCCCCTTCCTTTTCTGGTAGGCGCCCATCTATGACCTTGTAGCCAAAGATATCTTCAAAGTAGTTTTTATCTGCCATATAAATATCATAATAGCTGTAGTTCTTAACTTCTTGTCCTGGGTTTTCCCTATAAATACTTCCCTCATAGGCCCTCTTGGAAAGGCTTTTTACATCCTTGTTTTGTTGGATAATACCTTCCTTGTCCTTATCCAAATCCATCAGGACCACTTCCTGGCTACCAGCGTATCTTTCAACATTTTCTCTGGCCATTCCCAGGCCACTTACCATAATATTTCCTATGGATGTAATCATGGAAACAGATATTATGATGCCCAGTAAGGTTAAAATAGTCCTTCTCTTATTACTTTTTATATATCTAAAGGTTAATTTTAATGTTTCTTTCATCCTAATCCTCGCTTACTATCTTTCCGTCTTCTATCTTTATTATCCTGTCTGCAGCTGCAGCTAAATTTAAATCATGGGTTATCATGATTACTGTATTTCCATACTTGGACGAAAACATCTTTAGAAGTTCTAGGATTTCCTGGGAGTTTTTCTTGTCCAGGTTACCTGTAGGCTCATCTGCTAAAATTATTGATGGCTTGTAGGCTAGGGCCCTTCCTATGGATACCCTTTGTTGTTCCCCACCTGATAGTTCCTTGGGAAAGTGGTCCATTCTCTTGGTTAAACCCAATTGTCTAATTAGATCCTTTAGATAGTCCTTATCAACCTTTTCATTGTCCAACTTGGCTGGAAGCTCTATATTTTCCTTGGCTGTAAGTACTGGTATTAGATTGAAGAATTGGAAGATAAATCCAATATTTCTCCTTCTAAAAATAGCCCTGGTATCATTTTTCATCTTATAAATATCTTGACCATTTATTAGAACGCTACCACTGGTTGGCTTGTCCAAGCCTCCCAAAAGGTGTAAAAGAGATGACTTTCCTCCTCCACTGGCTCCTACTATAGCTACAAATTCACCCTCATTAATTGTTAAATTCACGTCGTTTACAGCATGGACTTGGGTATCGCCCTTGCCGTATATTTTATTTAAGTTCACTGTTTTTATAATTTCCATAACTCATCCTCCACTTATAATATAGGTCTTCTATCTTACTTGGGCTCTACTATTTACTTACAAATCTGTAAGAAAAAAGTCCACTATTCTATTTCAAGAATAATAGACTAAATATCACCGAATTCTCATCATTTTGTACTGATATGGTTCCCTTTTGTCTCTCCACTATTTCCTTGGCCAGGTTAAGTCCTATCCCCACTGATTCTGGGTTGTCATTGTGCTTGGACTTATAAAACCTGATAAAGAGCTTGGATAGCTCATCGCTGTCTATAGGGTCTCCTGCATTTATAACATCCACCCTAATCATGGATATATTTATGGTATATCTAATGATTATCTGGGAATTTTCATAGCCGTGTTCTATGGCATTTTTTACTATGTTCATAAGGGCTTCCTTGGTCCAGTTATAGTCCAGATCCACTTCCTTGTCCAAATCCCCCTGGTGGACGATTTCCATCTGCTTATTCTTTAACTGGCTGTAAAAAACCGTCGGAAAGTCTTCAGACATTTGATAGCCTATAAATTTTTCCTTCTTAAAGTTTATAGCATTGGCCTCCATCTTGGATATTTTCAACAAGGATTCAGTCAGCCATCTAAGCCTACTTATTTGCTGGCTACTGGCCTCTAAAAACCTTTTGGAATCCTCAGACAGGTTTTCATCATTCATGACAATTTCATTGTACATGGAAAGGCTGGCTATAGGGGTTTTAATTTGGTGGGATATGTCTGCCAAGCTATCCCTGATAAAGGCATTGTCATCATAGAGCTTGTCATAGTTTTTCTTAACTGCTATGCCCATCTTATTAAACCTGGAATTTAACTTGGACTTGGTAGTCCCATCCAACTCCTTTAGCCTTATATTAAAGTTTTGACTTAAAACCGAATCTATAAACCTGTCTACAGATTTTATATAGTTTCTAGTCTGCCAGGCATTGGTAACCAGGGCGAAAATATTTAGGACCATGATTATAACCAAGAGGATAAAGCTATTTTCATAAAGCCTTCTACTTATGGTTCTATAGCTTTCCATATGGCCTGAATCTTCACTGTAGCCATATTTTTTCAAGATTTTCTTCCCCTCTTCTATTTCTTCTTCTGTCTTGTCCCTAAAAAAAGACTCTATATACTCTATCTCACTTTGGGGCTTATCCTTGATTATGCCCACTGCTATGGCCGCCTCATTATCGATAAGCTCTCTTCTTATCTGCAAATTAATGCTGATGGAAAACAAGAGTAAAAGTAAAAAGATAAAAAGGATATTTGCCAGGGTCGACCTGACCACCTTTTTCCCATCTACAAATAACATTAATTAACCTCCTGGTCCCACCTGTAACCAATTCCCCTAACAGTCACTATGTAGCTAGGATCTGATAGGTCATCTTCTATTTTTTCCCTCAATCTACTAATATAGACTGAAATGGTATTGTCTCCTATAAAGTCTCCCTCCGCATCCCACAAATGCTCCAGGATTTGATTTCTACTTAGGGCAATCTTTTTATTGTCCATAAAGTAGTTTAAAAGCTTGTATTCTGAAGGGGTTAGGTCTAAGACCTGGTCCTTCTTATAGGCCTTGGCTGCAGCCACATCTATTCTAATGTCTCCAGAGTTTTTTTCCAGACTAACCTGCTTCTTAGAAGCTCTTTTTAAGATGGATCTTACCCTTACCATCAATTCCTTCAGGCTAAAGGGCTTGGTTATATAGTCGTCTGCCCCAAAGTCAAAGCCCTTGATCAGGTCCTCTTCATCATCTCTTGCGGTTAAAAATATAACTGGTACTTCACTAAATTCCCTAACATAGGAACATAGGCCATAACCATCCCCATCAGGAAGGCCCACATCCAGGACCAAAAGATCATAGTCCATATCTTCCAAGTATTTTTTTGCCTCAGCCACTGACTCGGCATGGTCTATCTTATAGCCCTCCTTGTTAAAGGAATATACCAAACCCATGCTTAAGGATTTATCATCTTCTACTAATAAAATTTTTTCCATAATAGCCTCCATTTGTATTCTATCTGGCCTTTCTATATATAAGCTTACTAATTTCTTACATTTTAGTTATCTGGCTCATCTTGCCCTACTAGGTATTTACCCTACTTGTCTAATCTTATTATAACATCTAGCCGCCCGCTTAGAAATTAAATTAAGCCTAGAAAAAAATAGGCTTAATAAAAGGTTTTATAAGTGGTTGTAGGGATAAATCCTATAGCCTCTAGGAGATATGATAATTAAAATGTTTCCATCCAGGTCTGTCCTATAGGTTTTAATGGATCTTTCATCCAGTCTTTTTAATACTTCCTTGGATGGATGGCCATAGCCATTACCCTGGCCAACAGATATGAGGGCATCCTTGATGCTTATACTGTCTAGAAAGTCCTCCTGGCTGGAAGAGGCTGACCCATGGTGGGAAACCTTTAAGATGTCTGTAGCTTTAAGCTTGTCCCCTATTAGTTTCTCGTTTTCTTCTATGTCTCCTGTCAAGAGCAGGTGGGTGGAAAAAACTTCCAAGCCAAGGACCAGGCTGCTATCATTGGTTCTTTCTTCCCCCGCCCCTTCCAGGATGGTTGTAAGCTTGGCCTGGCCTAGCCTTAACTTTTCATCTTTTGAAAGCTTTATAATTTCCTGTCCTTCCAAGTCTAACACCTCATCCTGGCCTATATAGATCTTATCTATGGGGATTTTTCCTAGGATCTGGTAGAGATTTCCCATATGATCAAAGTCCAGATGGGAGATAAAGACCTTGTCCAGTTTTTTTACCTTGTTCTTTTTTAAATACTTGATTAAATCCTCACCTGATCTTTCCTTGGCCATGGGATTTCCTCCCAGGTCAAAAAGAACATTTTCATAGCGGTCCCTATAAAGGATACAGTCTCCCTGGCCCACATCCACCATATTGATAAAAACCAAGGGCCGGGTCTGGTAAAGGTAAATATTAAGGGTAAAAATTAGAAGGCTGGACTTGAAGAAAAATCTTTTATAACTATAGTCTATTCTTTCCAGTCTTTTTTTCTCCACTAGTAAAATTATAAGTAAATAGGCCACTAAAAGGTCATAAAAGTTAAAGCTTGAAAAGTTTAAGTTTAGAAAATCCCAGCTATAGATCAAGTCTGCCAGGCCCTCTATAAGGATGAAAAGCCCCCTTAATAGCGGGTTTAAAATCCACTTGATCAGGCTTAGGCCAGTCAAGGAAAAAACTGAAAAAATAATAAATAGTTCAAAGATAGGTAGGATTAAAAGATTGGCGAAAAAAGAAGCCAGGTTAAATTCATCAAATATATAAAGTTGGATGGGAAGCAGGCTAAGCTGGATGGCCAAATAGGGCCTAAAGGGCTTCCAGCCTTTGCCCGGTAAGAGATAGGTCAATTTATCCTTTACATAAAACAAGCCAAAAAGAGATAGAAAACTCAGGTAGAAGGACAGGCTATAAAGGGAGTAGGGATTTATTAGAAGGATGATAAGACCGGCCAGATAAAGGCTATTGAGCCTATCATAAATATTTAAGTATTCCATGGCCACAAGGGAAAGCCCATACATGATAAGCGCCCTTTGAAGGGATAAGGGAAAGTAGATTAAATAACCATAAAATAGAAGGAGAAAAAAGATAAAAATACTTACCTTTTTCTTTTTTTGTCCACTTAACTCTCCCAACTTTTCCAGGATTAAAATAAAGATATTTATATGAAGGCCTGATATGGAAAGGATATGGGCCAGGCCAATTTTCCTATACTTGTCCAGGTCCTCCCTGGCAGGACCATCACCTGCTAGGATTAGTTTTTCCATGAGTTTTCCCATTTGGGGGTCCTTGTCTTTTAGAAGGTTATTTTTTAATTTTTCCCCCAGCCTCCCCCTAATAGTTGAGGATAGGAAGACTTCCTTGGTCGTCTCCAACTCCCAAAATATTTTCTTGGATTTTAAGTGTTTTCTATAGCTAAAGACATGAAAGTTGTCCTGGGATTTAAGGGGCTTAAGTCTTCCTTTCAAGCTTAGCCTGTCCCCTCTTCTATAGATTGCCTTGGACTTAAATAGGTATCTTTTAGAGCCGGCCTTAAGCTGGTAGGTGTTTTTATAGTCACCCAGACGAGCATCCACCACCTCAACTTTTAGGATTTTTTTAGAATCCAAATTCTTTTCTTCTTCATTGTAAATACTCATTCTCAAGGGCGCCAAGAATAAAAAGATTAAGGCCAGGGCCAGGCGTTTATTTTCCACAAGCAAAAAAAGAAGAAGGCTTAAGAAAAGAAGGAAAAAAAGAAGCCCCCTATTTAGAATAATTCTTTGAAATACCAAGATGGATATACTATAAATAATTAAGAGCTTAAAAATCGGTCTTTTCATGACTTACTCCTATAAAAAGTTTCTAGTTATTTATTTGCTATCTTTGATATAATAGGCTAAGAGGTGAAAACATGTTTGCAAAAAATCCATATATAAGCAGTTTGGAGACTAGGGTTCTAAAAAGAAAGTATATAAATAACCAAATGCACTTTACCCTTGAGGACAGCCTGCTATTAAACTACGATGAAGATAATATAAGTGAAGAAAAACTTTATATTAATAATGAATTAATTAAAAATATGTACAAGTCCAATATGGGTATGATTTATGTTTTAGATAAAAAAATAGACGGAGACTTTGTCAAGGTGGAAATAGACCCTCTAACCAGGGCCCATATTCTAAGGATTAATTCAGCTAGATACCTGATTATTAATGCCCTTGATAAGTACCTTTCCCTGGAAGCCAAGGACTTTTTTACAGACCATGACTATGGAGTCTTCAAAATAGATAATATTTTCTTTGACAACCAGGCCAAGGAAATATTAGATATCTTAAATGAAATGGTTAATTTTTACATAGAAATAGGCTTAGACATAATAAGCAAAAAAAGAAATGATGATCTGATTACCAAGATAGATGGTCTTTACCAAGGGGCTTTTCTAGGCCACCATCTAGGTAATACCTCAGAAATTATGTATTTTGAGATAGTTGATTATAGGTTTGATGAAAAAGGTATTATTGTAAAATACCAAACAAAGAGATAATCAACTATCTCTTTGTTTTCTAAAAGATTTGATTAGAATAAAAAGCTAAAACTTTTGTAGTAGCTATTTAATTTAGTACAGAGCTTGTCCAATCTCCTATAATAGGTGCTAGGAGACATATATAGGCTAGATGCTATATCGTAAACTCTCATATTCTCTTCAAATTTCAATACTACTATTTGCCTTTCTTCTTCGTTTAATATTGTAAATAGTAGGTTTCTTAGGTAAATGTCTCTTCGTAATTTTCTGATTTCATGTATTTCATGGTTTATTTTTTCACCTTCCTTTACCTTATCAGAATAGTATATATGAATATTATTTTCATACATCTTGCTTTCCGTAATTTTTGATAACAATTCATTCAATCTTTCCTCGTTATCTCGATAATTTTCAAAGACTTTCTTAATATTAACTTGTATTATATTTGACATATCCTAAGTACTCTTAGAAAACACTATGGTATTATTATATATCCCTTCTCATTTTTATGCATTTTTTAGTCTGTCATATATGTAAAATAATCTTTATAAGTGAATAATATAAAGAAATAACCATCTATTCCAAAGGAAAAGATGGTTATTGATGTATATATTCACTTGATTTTATTACATTTATTTAATCTAGCTCTATAGTCGTCACACTTGGGTCCAAGGCATAGATAACATCTTTTCTTTCTACCCTTATATTGGCCCTATTTCTCAATTCCTCATCATCTCTTATCATTTCTAATAAAAGGTGGGAAGGATTTATAGCTATGGGATTTTCCATGGTCTTTAACATGGAAAAGTCTCCATTGGTATCTCCATAGGCATAGGATTTAGTCACATCAATATCATATTCTTCTATGAATTTATTGATTTGCTTTTGCTTGGATACACTATCCCACATGGGAATAATATTTCCAGTGAATTTGTCATTCTCATCAAAGACAAATTCTGTTCCCTTATAGGCTGTAACCTTATACTTACTTGATAGTTTAGATATTAAAAACTCTGGTGATCCTGAAACAAAAAATACTAAATGGCCATTTTCTTGGTGGTACTTAATCCTATCTCTAGTATATCTGTATACTATTTCACCACTTTCTTCTATTACTTGCTTGGCTGTATAGTCTATTAAGGATAGGTCTATCCCTTCCAGGTTTTCCCTATAGACTTCACTTACTCTTTCCAAATAATCATCAAATTCTCCATATCTTCTCTCAAATTGAACATATTTTTCTCTGATGTCATTTACCCAGTACTTTTCATCTATTATTCCATACTTAACAAGTTTCTTAAAGTGCTTTACCTGTATGGACTCCCTTACCAGGGTACCGTCAATGTCGAAAAAGGCTGCTATTTTTTTCATTTCACAACTCCTTTAGTTTTTATTTTTACTCTTGGTCTTCTTTTCTTTTCTATTGGTTATATCCTGGCCTATACTATCAAATATATCTAGTATCAAGGCAAAAAATATGTTTACCCAACCAAATACTTCCAGTAAAACAGCTCTGTTAATCAATACCAGGCCAACTGGTTCTATTATTAACCTATATCCCTGGAATAAAAATATAAGCCCCATTATTACTCCAGCAAAACCCATAATATATTTATAGATTCTTTTTTGATTAAAGAAAATATAAAATACCAAGGTTAGGCCGATGGATATTAAGGCCATAACAGGTATTGATACCAGGCTTGACTTATAGTCTGAGATAATCTTAAATAATGATTTCATAGGCCCTCCTAAAATTTATACTTGTCTATCCATTCTAATTCTTCTTCTGTTAGTTGGTAGTCATCTTGAAGGGTCAAGATATCTGCCTTGCCATCTCTTACAACCAGGGTGTGTTCAAACTGACAGGACATGCTGCCATCCTTGGTCTTTGCTACCCAACCATTGTCTTCCATGGCGATATCATAGTCGCCCACATTTACCATAGGTTCTATGGTTATAACCATATTTTCCATAAGTCTTTGGCCTCTTCCTGGCTTACCATAGTGAAGAACCTGAGGGTCTTCATGCATTTCTTCTCCTATACCGTGGCCTACAAAGTGTCTTACAACAGAAAAACCTTCTGCTTCCACATAGGATTGGATGGCATGACCTATATCTCCCAGTCTCTTGCCGTGAACAGCCTGTTCAATTCCCCTGTATAGGGACTCTTCTGTCACTTCCATAAGCTTTTGATTTTCTTCACTTAGTTCACCTATGGCATAGGACCAACAAGAATCTGCCAAATAGCCTTCATAGTTAACCACATTATCTATGGATAAAATATCTCCTTCTTCTAGGACTATATCCTCTCTTGGAAATCCATGGCATATTTCATCATTTAATGATGTACATAGGGCATAGGGAAATCCTTCATAGCCCTTTTGTTCAGGACTGGCCTTCTTATAGGTCATAAAAGCTTCTGCAAAGTCATTTACTTGCATGGTGGTAAGTCCTGGTTTAATTATTCTTCTTATAGCTAGATGGGTCTTGGCAAGTATCTCACCAGCCCTTCTCATACCTTCTATTTCTTCTTCAGTTTTTAAATATATCATCTAGTCCCCCATTATCTTCTTAAATTTTTCTGTTTCTCTTATTTTTTCAAAGTCCTCATCTTTTCTCGCATACTTGATAATATCTTTATCCAAGGACACTGCTATATCCAAGTCCCTTAAACTACAATTCACATTATTCAACTTAATATAGCTACACGCTCTATTATAGTATAAATTTGCTGAATCGTCATTGTTTTCAATACCCAAATTAAGTATGTTTATAGCCTCAGGATAGTTATTTTCTTCTATGTATAGGGCCGACATATTTAAGTAGGTATTGCTGTAGTTGGGATTTAAGGCCAGGGATTTATAATAGTAGTCAAAGGCCTTATCGATTTCCTTCATTTTAGCATATACCACTCCCAGATTAAAATAGGATCTAAAATAATTGGGCTCTATGGCTATAGACTTATTTAACATTTCTATTGATTTTTTATAATCCTGCTTGTTTTCATATATGGATCCTAGATTATTATAGGCCATATAGTCATCTTCAACCAAGTCTAATGTCTTATTATAGTAAATAATAGCCTGGTCAAAATCCTTCATTAAATCGTAAAGGTTGGCCAAGAAAAAGTAGGCCCTATCATATTCTGGGTCCAGGTCTATACAACTTTTATAAAGCTTTTCTGCCCTTTTATAGTCCCCTGTTTTTTCACTTATCATGGCCATGCCATAAAGGGCTGCCGCCTGCTGACCATCCAACCCATATATTTTTTCATAGGCCTGGTAGGACTCTTCATTTTCATTAAGTTCATCCTTGATTAAGGCCTGAAAATATAGGATATCTATCTTTTCCTGGATCTTGTCTGTATTTTCCAAGGCCATTTGGAGAAAATCCAAAGCCTTTTCTTTATTTTCATCTAAGTATAATTCTGTTGCCTTGATTTTAAAATTCGTGTATTTTAAATTCATCTTTCTTTAACTCCCTATTTTACTTCCAATATGTTATTATATCAGATAGTTTAGTTATTATAACATAAAATATTGGGTAATCAATATCTAGGTTGATTTGCCTATTTGGCATTTTCTGATATAATGTTTTTCTGATATAATAAAGGAAAAAGGAAAAGAGGTATTTAATGAGAAGTATTAAACATGAATTTTATGAAAAAAATGATCCAGTAATAGTTGATGCATTTATAGAAATTCCCAAGGGAAGTAGTAATAAATATGAATTTGATCATGAGAGAGGAAGAATTATCCTAGATAGAGCCCTATACTCACCAATGTTTTATCCTACAGACTATGGTTTTGTACCAGACACCCTATCTGAAGACGGAGACCCTATTGATATTTTAGTTATGATGGAACATCCAACCTTCCCAGGTTGTACCATAGAAGCTAGGGTTATTGGAATGTTTAAGATGGAAGATGACATGGGTATGGATGAAAAACTAATAGCTGTTCCCATCCACGATCCTAGATATGATGATATTTATTCCCTAGGTGATTTAAGTAGCCATACAGAAAAAGAGTTTGAACATTTCTTTAGAGAATACAAGAGATTGGAAAATAAGGAAGTTATACCGGGAGGCTGGTATAATGTGGGAGATGCTAAAAAGGCCCTAGATGAAGCCAGGGAAAGGTACCAAAGAAATAAGTAGAAGAAGAATCCAGATAGTCTGGATTTTTTTTGTTATAGATTACAAAAAGGTTACAAAGTATGGTAAGATATTTATAGTAAGGAGGTTATGATGAGAGAAAATAAAATTTTAAGAAACTTCTTGAGTTTTATCCTTAGCCTAGGTCTAGTTTTTCTTTTAGGTCTTTCAAATTTTGCCTTGGCCATAGATCAAAAGGATCTGGATGATATGGATAAGTTGGATTATAATATTGAAAAAACCTACTATTCCATAGGTGCCAATGTGAGGGACCTGGACAACCATAAACTGGGCTATCTTCACAAGGGAAGATATATAAATGGCAGGGAAGACAAGAGCTATGTATATTTTACCTACCATGGCCAAGATGCCAAGGTTAGTAAAAACTTTTTAAACTATAATCTAAATACCTATGCCTCCAAGGGGGTAAATATCAGGGATTTATCAGGTAATAAACTTGCCTATCTAAAGGCCGGAACTACTATTAAGGGCCATAGACAAGGAAAATATATCTACTTTACCTATAATAATAAAACGGCTAGAATAGATAGATCCTTTGCAAGACTTAATGGCCAATCCTATACTTCCAAGGGACTTAATGTGAGAAATATTCATGGACTTAAAATTGGATATTTAAGTTATGGTCGTGTAATAACTGGCTATGAAAAAAATGATTTGATTCATTTTAATTACAATAATATACCAGCTACTGTTGATCCTCAGTTTACCATAAAAAATAAGGAATTTATTTCCAGGGGAGCAAATGTTAGAGATCTTAAGGGGAAAAAATTAGGCTATCTAAAAGCAGGTGAAATCCTTGATGGTTACAAGTCCAAGGACTATATTTATTTTGAATACCAGGGCCAAAGAGCAAGGGTTTTAAGTAAATTTGTCAGGTAAAGTAATTTTTTTTACTTTACCCTTTGACTTTTTCTTTGAAATCGACTAAGATATTAATGTATTGCTCTCTTAGCTCAGTAGGTAGAGCGCTTCCATGGTAAGGAAGAGGTCGCCGGTTCAATTCCGGCAGTGAGCTCCATTAGCAGTCATTCTGGGGAGGATGACTGCTTTTTTATTTGTCTTTTTCTCTTTTTTCTATTTCCATAACAGTCATAATACAGTAGTTGGCCAAATCCAAAAGAGTATCTTTTATCGCCTCATCCTCCACTGCTATCTCCTGGTTATAAGCTAAATTTTTTATCCTGGAATACTTGTCTCCCATTCTTACTACAGCACTAATTAATCCAAATTCTTCAAAGGACTGGCCAAAAGAATCCCCATAGTCCTTATTCTTTTCATAGTAGGTCTTGTTTAACCTATCACATATTTCCTTGTGTCTTAAAGCATTTTCCTTAGCAGTCATTTTTCCTCCTTATAATCATTATTTTCTTCTTCATGTATAGTCCAACCCTTAACCATCATTTCCATGTATTTGTTAGCCTTATCCTCACTTTTATAATCTAAAAAATCTATTCTTCTCACCAGGACTTGGCTGGTATATATTAGCCTTCCCTTATACTTATAGTTAGAGGTGGTTAAATGGCCTTCTAGGGCTATTCTATCCCCCTTGCCAGTATATTTGTATAGGTCCAGGGCCAAGCTTCCCCTGGCCTTGATTTTAATGAAATCTGTATGGGGTTTTTTTGCCTCTATGGCCTGGTCTCTTTTTTCCCTGGACATGGGTCTTTCTACAGCCAAAATAAAGCGGGCTATGGCCAGATGATCTTCTTTTCTATAACTTATTCTTACATTATCTGTTAGTCGACCTAGTAGGACTACCCTGTTCATTTAATCCCTCCTATATATAAAATTGTATTATTTTTTATATTTATAAGTCAAGCCCAAGTTTACTTATTTTTAAATAAATAAAAAAAGCACCTAGGGTGCTTTATGAAAATATCGATATGAGGTTTGCATTTTAATAGCAATTTTAGATAATGATTAAATATTCTAAAAGGGGATTTATAAAATACTTTATAAAATAATTAGTTTCTATTAAAATACAATCGATATAGTCTTCTTTTTGTTATGTAAAATGTTTATTTACAAAAGTGTAAATTATGTCATTTACTTAGGGTTATCCCTTGCTTTATAAGTCTAACTAGTATATAATTAAACATGAGTTATATGAATCTATAATTAGATTTACATCCAAACTAATTATTAACAAAAAGGTCCCGAGAGGGATTTTTTTGTTGCCTAATTTGGAAAAAACTCTTAATAAAAAATACCTCCTAAGAAATATCTTTTATTTATATATAAGTGTACATGCATTTAAATAGTACTGTCTATATATGTTTTACACTTCTTAAAGTATTCTTTTTATGGGTAGATATATTTTTGTCAATTTGCTGTTGGATTAATATATAAAAGAGGTGCTTTCGTTTACTTATCAACAAAAGCACCTGGTCTTCTATATTCTATAATAGCTGGTGAAAATAATTGTATAGGGTTCTATCTTAATTTTTCTGGTGTAGTTATCAATTGAATTAATTATATCTATCTTTTTTCTGGGAGAATTTATATTGGTAACATAATTAATCTCATCATCTGTTAAATAATAATCCTCATTAAAGTCATTTATAATGTAGGAACTATTACCATTTTTCAAGTTTATAATCCAGGTTACCACCTTGTAGCGTCCCCTCAGGTTACTTATATTTAAGTCTATATGACGACTAAACCTTTCTAAATAGCTAAAGTTTTTCTTTTTAGCAAAGTTATTATCCAACAACATATTATTATGAATTAGTATATTAAAATCATCATTGTGGTTGGTAGCTAAACATCCAGCTTCATTTAGGATAATATCTCCCTTAAATTGGTTAAGTAGTTGAAGGGAGAAATAAAGGGAAGTCTTAAATTGTCCCTTGTCCATAAGCTCAGTTTTTCTTATACTTCCATCGCTGATGTTTTTTAGTTGGTAGTAGACCATCTTGTTTAGACCCAGCCCTACCATGGTTTCAAAGTTTAAATAGGCCATTTTTAAATGTTCATATAAAAATGAATCATTGGCCACCTTACTATAGTATTCATCCTCATACTCTATATTCATATCACACAGGACCAATTCATAGCCTTGGGCTATATCATAGGCTTCCTTATAATATTCTTTTATGGATCTGCCAAAGTCTCCAAAAAGCTCAGTTTTAAATTTAATATCCTTAGGGTCTATAACTTCCTCATAGATTATGTTAAAGAAAACCTTTCTTATCTTATATAGATCCTGGTTATTTAGGATACTAAAGTTTTCCATCAACTGATCCTTATTTTGATCTCCCAAATACAAGCATATTTTAGCATCTTTGCCAAATACATTTTCTACAGCCTTGCGTCTTTTTCTAAAGTAATCTTCTAGAAGATCCACGTCCCTATCAGTTTTTAAGCTTATGATCCAGTCATACTCGATACAAATACTTCTGGTAACTACAGTTAAGATGCTATTCATAAAGGACTCTAATATCCTATAGTCTCTAAGACTATAGTAGCCATACTCTTTTTTATGGATATCCACAGCCAAGCCCACCTTTATATCCAGCTTGGTCAATAGTTCCAAAAGGCTTAAAAGTTCATTGAAGCTGATTTTCTTGTCCATATAGTTAATATAAATAGTTTCCTCATAGTCCCTATCTATACTTATATCTATAACCAAATAGTTGATTTTTATTTGATTGTTTATTTCAATGATTTTGTCATAGTAGTCGCTTCCCAATTTATTCAAGGAATAGATGGAGATCCCATCAAAGTTAAAGCTTCCCTGGCTCTTATCCTTTCTTAAGCTATAGCTATTATAGTGCCCGTATTTTTGATAAACTTCCTCATAGGATATGTTGGATACTTCTTCCTTGGCCATATTGTATAGTTCAAAGTTGTCTTTATTAAGAGGCTTTTTACTATTAAAGATTAACTTGTATTCTGAAGGCAGCATGTCTATATGCTTGGAAAAGATATCATAAAGACTCTTGGAGGAAAGATAACCTATATTAAAAGCTATTTCTTCCATGCTTTGTTCTGTATCTATAAGTAGCTGGGAGGCCTTGGGTAGTTTGGCTATTTGCTTATACATGGATAGGGATATACCTGTTTTTTTCTTAAACACATTGGAAAAGTAATTGGAGCTAACATTTAATATTTCAGCTATTTCCTCTAAATTTTTATCTATATAATCAAAATCATGCTCTCTCTGTCTTATAAACCTATCTAAAATGTCATTTTCCTTATTTTTTCTTAAACTATTTACTATAAAGTTATTGGTAGACAGATTATCAATAAAATTTTCTATGTAGTAGCTATAAAGTTTTTGATCCTTATTCTTATTTTCAAAAATATTAAATACATTTTCCAATAAAAATTTATCTGAATAAGATTTATCTATATAGTTATAGTAATTAATTTTATATTTTCCCTTAGACTTCAGGTAATCTTTGCTATACTCCAAATCAAATATCAAATTATTTTCCTTACCAGCTGTAGGATAAATTATAGCTACCTCATAGGGGTTAACTATTAATATTTCATTTTTCTCTACAGTATAGGATACATTATTAATTTTTACATTAATAGATCCACTGATGGGTATATACATTTTTAATGTGTTATTTAACTTTACCTGTATTCTTTCTATGGAATACAAACTTATCTTACAATCATTCATCTTATATTTCTACCTCTACATTTACTAATTTATCATCTTACTTCTATTATACTATAAATAGATAAAAATAATAAAGAAGGCTAGGCCTTCTTTATATTTTTTATTCCTTAATTTTCTTTTGTCTTATGGATACCACCATTAGAATGCTAAGAAGTGCCAATAATGAATAAACCTCTACTCCACCATCTCCTGTTTGGGGAGCAGGTGACATTTTTTTATCCTGGTCCTTATCATTTTCTGGTTTAGTCTTATGGCTTTCATTCTTGATACCTAGCACCGCTGAATCTTCATCCTCTTTTTCTTCTGGTATTTTTATAAAGCCTAGGACTCCACTATCATCATCTTCTTCTTTTTCTTTTTTTTCATCTAGACATGGTATTTCTGGCTCAAGAGGCTCTATGAGTTCTGGAGTCTCTGGTTGAACTGGAGCAATAGATATTCCGCTATCTTCACCTGGATGGTCATCCTTCTTATCTTCTACAGGCTTTTCCTGGTCTTTTTCAAGACCTGTTTGGTCCTTATCTTCCTTAACAATAGGTTCCTCTTGCTCTTGGTCATCCTTCTTATCTTCTATAGGCTTTTCCTGGTCTTCTTTCTTTGCTTCATTGGCATAGTAGTCTTCCAAAGCCTTGTCATAGTCTTTTTCTGAATTTACCCAGTCGTCATGGTCTTTTTCTAGGGCTTCTTCTTTTTCCTTATTGGCATAGTAGTCTTCCAAAGCCTTGTCATAGTCTTTTTCTGAGTTTACCCAGTCTTCATGGTCTTTTTCTAGGGCGTCTTCTTTTTCCTTATTGGCATAGTAGTCTTCCAAAGCCTTGTCATAGTCTTTTT